>NZ_CP079863.1:5663907-5978569 GCF_025263485.1 Mycobacterium sp. SMC-2 | reverse complement strand
AGGTTCGCCGCAGACTCCACCCACGCGCCGACCTTGTCGGGGTCGGAGATCCCCGGGTAGTCCTGCTCTAACCAGACGAGGTCGATGCCGTTTTGCAGCGCGAACTCGACATGGGCGTGGTGCAGCTCAAGCGGCCCGCGGCAGTCGCTGTAATCGCCGCGGTGCTCACCGATCACGCACTTGGCTGTCTTGTGGGTGCGCCGCCGGTAAGCCTCGAAATCCTTATAGTGCGGGTCGGTTTCGCGTGGCTCGTGCGCCGGGTAGTGAACGGTGTAATGGTTGGTGACCGGCCGTGAATGATGCTCGGTCATTCGACGCTCCGATTGGCGATGTGCGCGACCAGATCGTAAGTCTTTGTGTCGAGCACGAATTCATCGGATTGGATCTTGCGCAGCTCGGCCAGGATGGCGTCGGTGCGCTTGGCTGACTTCGCCGCGACATACGCCAAAGCGGGTTGGGTGACCGCGCTGTAGATCGTCAAGACGTAGAGCAGCCAAAAGCCGTGCGGGTCTAGGCCCGGGTCGACGACGAGCTCGATTAGGACCATCAGCGACGCCGCGAGCAGCGTGTGCCACACCCCGGGCGCGCTGCAGAACCAGCGGTTGAACAGCTCGAGGAGCCGGGTCAACCACTTGTTGATCCGGTTAAGCAGCCGGCGCATCGTCGACCTCGGTCTTGCGTCGCCGCGGCGCTTTGGCCATCACGGGGCCGGTGTTCAGCAGCTGCAGATCCGCGGCGAGCCGCTCGAAGTCCACGCCCGTGGGGCTCTTGTCGCCGGTGAACATCTCCTGGGTGAGCGCGACGGCGGTGACGGTGTTGTAGGCGCGGTAGAACGGGGCGGTGATGCCGCCGTGGCCGCCCCAGGTGAACAGGCCGCCCTCGGTGCGGCTGGCAGCATCCACAACCGGGATGTAGTGCCCACCCTCGATCGCGTGCCTGCCGGGCACCAGGTGCCACGCTTGGCCGGCCTCGAACTGCGCGTCGCAGTAGTCGGGCACCTGGATACCGATGCCGACACCGGAGGGGAACAGCGACAGCGCGATGAGCAGCTCGTCGAAGTCGCCGACGGTCAGCCCGGCGTAGGCGACGATCGTGTGCCGGTTGCCGTCGGCGTCGACCAGCCCGGTGTTCTTGCGGTAGTCGTAGAGTTCGTGAACGTCGGTGCCCTGGTCGGTGGGGTTGGGCGGCGCGTAGGGGTCGTCAAGCTCGGGGCCCGGCTGGTATCCGGTGATCGCGCTGTAGTTCTCGACGGCGCTTTGGTCGGTGAAGTTGACCGTGACGCCGCGCAGCGCGTTGGCCAGCCGCACTTCCTCGATGCTGCCCGCGATGGCGCAGTCGCCGATGCGGTCGTTGCAGAACATCTGCGGTTGGATCAGATCGCTGTGTCCCAGCGGGAATTTCAGCGACTCGACGCTGGGCAGATCCGGGGTGTAGTAGTCGGCGAGCCGGACGGCCGGCTGCACGGCCACGGGCTTGAGTCCGCGCTTGTATTTCACCTTTTATCCTCCTGACGGTGGGCGGGGTACGAATCGGACGACCGCCCCGTATTCGGGTGGGGGCCGTTGCTGTTTGGGCGGTGTGCCGCCGCCGGGCATGGGCGCGGGCAGCGGTACCGCGATGGCTGTCTGCTCGGCTGGCAGTGCCCGCACCGCGGCGGCGGCTGGTTGGTCGCGGCGATCGGGTTGGGTCGCCCAGCTCGGCGCCGAGAGCCGGCCGAGCCGCCCAGCAGTCCCGCTGGAGGCGGCAGCGGGCGGCGCGCTGGGCGTGGCCGGCGTCTGCGGCGGGAAGGTCACGCTGGCTTCGGCCGCCGCCGATAACCGGTTGAGCGCCTGCGTGATCGGGCTCGCGGGTGAGGCGACCGCCCACAAGACGTTGAACATCGACAGCAGCGAGATCGGCACCTCGTAGGGACCCGACGACAGGAACGCCTGCAGGTACTGGTTGGCCAGGTCACCCAGGCTGCTGCCGAGCAGACCGGACACGGCCGCCCCGCTGCTGCTGCCGCTGCCCGGGGTGCTCGGGCCGCCGTTCGTTACTTGCGGCGCCGCGTCGAACTGCGGCAGGCCCCCGGTGGCGGCCGCTGACGCCGCCTGGTATTCGGCCATCGCCGCGACGTCTTGGGCCCACATTTCGGCGTAGGCGGCCTCGAGCGCCATGATCGCCGCGGTGTTCTGGCCGAGCAGGTTGGTGGCGACCAGGGCGGCCAGCTGGGCGCGGTTGGCGGCCACCAGCGGGGGCGGCACGCTCGCCGCGCGAGCTGCCTCGAAAGCAGCTGCCGCCGAGCGTGCTTGGCTAGCGGTCCGCTCGGCCTGGACGGCTGTGGAGGCCAGCCAGGACGCATACGAGGTCGACGCGCTCAGCATCGCGATCGAGGAAGGACCAGTCCATACGGCACAGACGGCGGCCGTTATGCAGCGCCACGACACGGCTGTAGCTGTCAGCTCCGACGCTAGATGGTCCCACCAGGTTGCGGCCATCATGAGCGGGCAGCTGCCCGCCCCGGTGTAGATGCGGGCCGAGTTGATCTCGGGCGGCAGCCACCAAAAGTCCATCGGTCATGTGGGGGTGATGACGAGCGCGAACGACCGATCGTCTTGGCGCCCATACAGGGTGGTGATATGCACCCTCACCGGGACTGACAGGTTGCTGATGCCGCCGGTGAGCCAACCGGTGCACAGCGTGTCGGTGACACTGGTCGCCACCACGCTGACGGTGGAGTCGAAGGGCACGAACTTGGCCGCCACGATGGTGTCGCCGGTGCCGGCCAGGTATTGCGTCCAGTCCAGTGTGTAGTCGAGCACCGAGTCGACGGCTTGCGCCCACTGCTGGGCGGGCAGCCCGTAGGTTGCGGCGGTGGCAACCGTGGCTGGCACAACCCAGGTGCGCATCGGCGAGGGCACATGCGAGCGGTAGTCGGTGATCGCGGCCGCCGCTCCGAAGAATTCGACCGGCTGCGACGCCCCGATCTGCACCACGGCCGGGGACAGATTGACGCCCACCACACCCCAGTTCGGGGTGTTGGTCGGGGTGGTGCCGTTGGAAGTCATCAACGCTACCGGTGTGACACTGAAGTCCCCGGGCCCGTCGCCGAGCAGCAGGATCTGCTCAGCTGCGGTAGTGGACACCACGGCGCGTTTGGCCTGGGTGAGTTCGTTGGCCGCCACGGACGTCAGCGTGGGTGCGGCAGCGAGGTTTTCCGAGGACTCGTAGGTGAAGGTGTTGGCTTGCGGTTCGATCGCGTGCACCGACACCACACGCGCGGCCGGCACCGTCGACTCCACCGTCACCGGGCTGACGTAGGAGCCGTTGGCCACCGCGGTATCGAAGCCCGAAACGTTGGCGTAGGACGCCGAGTTCGCCGCGATGTTCGCCGGTGCTGAGCTGTTCAGCTCGATGGTCTGGGTGCCGGTCGGTCCGCCGATGAGCCCGAACAGGAACAGCGACGGCGAATAGGAGTAGACCGTGGTCGTCGTCGCCACACGGGTGAACCAGATGAACACGAAGATGAACAGGATCAGTTCGACCTCTTGCTCGCTATAGGTCGTTTTGGTGGTCGTGTAGGCGTAATCGCCGGCCACCCCCAGCGGTGTCATCGCAGTAGTGCCGACTTGGGCGGCCAAGCTCGCACCCGACGGCAACCCGGCGACGCTGGCCGCCACCAGCACGCAGTTGCCGGCGATGTCATGAGACCACGACCGGGTGCTGCCCAACCCGGAATCTCCGGCACCCACGGCATCGAAAGCCACGCCCTGCCCGATCAGCCCGACACCGATGCCCGCCCACTGGTCGGTGCTGTCGACCGGGGCGGTGGTGGCGAACTCGACGCTCCCGGCGCCGTCGGCATCACCGATGAGTAGCGGGTTGATCGACGACGTGCCAGCCATGCTGGCGCGCACGGTCTGGTTGTAGATCCCGGCCGCGGTGTTGGTGACCGGCGGTGTCGCCGCGGTCCCGGCGCCCCCGGTGTCGGTGTAGGTCGAACCGGAGGAGACTGTGGCCACGAGGACGTCTTCACCGCCCGCTGTGGCGCCGCGGTAGATCTTGGTCGCCGTCGCGCCCAGCGGCAGCGTCCATGCGAGCGCCGCCGACGAGGTGGAGCCGGTGAGGGTGGCGTGCACCTCGTTGGAGGCGACCGTCTCGCCCGCCGCGTCGACCGCTGTAACAACCCAGTAGTAGTCGCCAGCCGCGAATGTGCCGCCAGTCGTGGACGGGGTGACCGTCAGCCCCGACGGCGGCAGGATCTCATCGAGGCGGGCCCCGGCGACAGCAGGCTTGCAGGAGAAGGCGTTGAAGAACATGGCGGCGGTCGCTGAGGGAACAATGAGGTTCGCCGCGCCGACCTGTCCGGTGGCGGTGACCGCGTCGCCGACCTCGGCCACCCCGGAATAGGCGGCCGATGCCAGCGACAGGGTGCCGGCCCCCAGGTTGGTGTCCAGGGCGGCCTGCACCGTCTGCGGCCCGGTCGGCGGGTCGACGAGTTCGTAGAACTTCAACATGCAGGTGTCGCTAGCGAAACCGATTTCACCGTCGGTGATTTCAGTCATGGTTTGGGCGCCGAACGTCACGGTGAACGCCGCGCTGGACGCGTCTTGGGCGCCGGCCCAATAGACCGCAGCAAGCGCGACACGGTTAGGTGCGCTGGCGCCGACGTTGTGGGTGTGCGACGTAGAACCCAGCGTGGTCAGGTCCGCGTGCGAGCTGGCCGACGAGTCGAACAGGACTGCCATGTCAGGACGCCAGCCCAGCGCCAGCCAGATTGCATGTGGTCAAGGTGACGACGTCGCCGTATGCGACGACGACGTTCGGCGTCACAGGCAGCGTGAACCAGCAGATCGCGTTGGGGTCGTCCTCGAAGCCGTCCCACAGGCTGATCGCGGTGAGGTCTTCGCCCTGGGTGGCGATGATCGTCCACGAAGGCCCGGTGCCGGACAGTTGCGCGGCGGCATTAGCGGTGGTCATACCGATTTGCAGCCGGTTGGTTTCGGCGGCCGGGTTGGATTTGCCGTCGCTGCCGGGGCTGCCACCTGCGTGCAGTTGCGCGCACAGGGTGGACACGTTCAGCGACGTGTTGTTCAGTATCGCCTCAAGAACGAGTTGCGCGGCCGCGGGGTCATCCCGTAGCTGTTAGACATCAAACCCCTCCTAGTGGTGGTGATGCGTTGCGTTCCATAGCCATTCGATGAGCACGCCGAGCAGCACAGCGGCGCCGAGCGTCCAGGCGGACGTGACCAAGTCGCTGACCGCTGCGCTCATGGCTGCTCCTATGTGGTTGCGGTGATCGGTGTGCTGGCAGCCGATGTCGTTGTTGCTCCATCGGATTGGCTGGTGACGGTCACGACGAAGGTGTAGGCGTGGCCTTCGATGAGGTCGACCACGGTCAACGCGACGGTCCCGTCGGTGATCACCGGATCACCCGACAGCGCCGCCGCCGCGCTGGCGTCCGCGGTGATGTCGGTTTGGGTGACGGTGTAGCTGTAGGGCACGCTTGCCGTATTCGGCTGCGGGAAGATGATCGAGGCGGCCAGCCCCGACTTTGCGGCCACCGTCGGGGCGGTCATCATGAACCCGGGAATCGCCATGTGCTATCCAGCTGTTCCGGTGTTGGCGATCGCGCAGATGAACTGGGCGTCCCCGTTACCGACGATGCTGTTTTCATACGACGCCGAGTTGCTGTAGGACACAAACCCCGGCTGGATGTAGTCACCAGCGTCGAGCTGAACGATGAACACCGAACCCTTTTCGATGTAGTACGGCAGCGCGCCGGGCGAGGTGATGCAGTCGACGTCAAAGTCGTAGAGCAGCCCGTTCTTGAAAACACCGGCACCGAAATAGGCGTATGTGGCTCCGTTTTTCGGCACCCACTGCGTCGTGATCCTCACGGTGTAGATAGCCGACTTGTTGACGGTCAGTTTGTTCGTCGCCGGGTCATAGGTGTAGTTCGACGTCTGCACTGCGACGGTGCCAAAGTAGTTCGCAGGTGCCACCACGCAAGCGATGTTGTTAGCCAACGTGGTCACCGTCGCGTTGGTGTTTTGAACCATGAACATGTCACCGATGACCGGGCCGGGCGCGTCGTCGACGAACCCGAACGACGCCTGCTGGCTGGGCACCATGCCGGCGAACTCCGCTAACCCGAACCCGCAATACCGGTAATCGGCGCCGGTGTTGGTGACCCCGGACGTATCGGTGAAGTGCAGAATGCTGACGCCGTTAACGACGATGTCGTAGGTCGGTTTCGAGTTGCCGTCGAATCCGCACAGCAGCGAGTATTGCGCTCCCGCATAGAAAGTCGGCTCGGCCGGCAGCCAGTTCGCCAGCACGGTGTCAACGCCGTCCACCACGTTACGAATGGTGTACTGAACCGGGCTGATCACGGCGTACACGTAGCGGGTCATCGCCGCGTTCGAGTGCCCGATCAGAACGTTATAGCCCGACCCCTCGGTGAGGTTGAAGAAGTTATAGCTTCCGGGGGCGTTGTAGTAGACCGCGGACACGATCTGGTCGTCGGTGTTCGTCGGTGTCGGGTGCAGCGCCAAACCGACCCCGTTGCCGCTGGTGACCAGCTGCGCGTAGCCCGCGCTGTTGATCACCAATCCTGTTGCAGCACCGGTGAACGACTCGGTGAACCCGCTCAGCGACCCGTTAGAGAAGTTGATGAACACGTTGACGCCGTTGTTGGAGTCGGCGGAGTCGGCGGCCTGCATCGCCTGCAGCTGGGCGTTGGTGGCCGCGATGGTCTGCGCGGTCGCCTGCAACACGAGCTGCGCATCGCTGGCGCTGCCGGTGCCGCCGAGGATGCCGCCGAGGCCCTGAATGATGGCGCCGATGATGTTGGCCACGCCCTGCACCGCGGACACGATGAAGTTAGCGACGTCGTCGATGACCGCGGCGCCGGTTTTGAGGATCAGTTCAGCGATGTTGGCGATCGCGCCCAGTGCTGACTGGCCGAACGACGCTAACGCGGCGAACGGATCTGTGCCGGATGACAATCCGCCCACCAGCGCCCCGGCGACCCCGGTCGCTGTCCCGGTCGACAGGTTGTTCGCGCGGCCGATGATCCCCATCGGGGTGACCGACCTCGAGTCAGCGGCCGGAACATTGTGGATCGCCGGATTCGGGGTGATCGCCGGCGGGTCCGACGTCGCCGACGAATAATCGATCGTCATAGCGGCACGAAGTTCGGGCGCGCCTGGAAACTGCAGCGGGCGGTCGTGGACCAGTCGTTGGCCGAGCTGGTCTGGTTCTCGGCGTACAGATAGATCGTGGCGGCCTGGCCCGCGGCGATGATGTTGTCGCTGCCCGGGCCGAGCCCCGAGGAGATCGCGGTCACCGTGCCAGGCGCAGCGCCGGGGTTGCCGTAGCCGTAGCCGCAGATCGCGCCCGCAGTGCCGTTGACGCGGGCCACCAGGTCCACCAGGGTGTCGACCGCCCCGACAACGTTGGCTTGGGCCTTGATCTCAGGCCACCACGCGTAGGGCTGCGCGGCGAACTGGATCGCACCGATCTGCTTTTGGCTGTTGGTATTCGACGCTGAGGCCACGATCCCGGTCGCGTACTGCCAGCCGCCCATCGGGATCTGCTGCCACTGCGCCGCCCCGTTGGTGGCGTCCCAGCCGATCATCATGCCCGCCGCCGCGGTCACCCCGTCGAGGATCTGCGGGATCGTGGTCTGCCCGGGTGCCCCGTCCTGGCCCGCGTTGACGTAGAACGTCAAACTCAGCGCCGTCGGGATACCGTTAGAATCCCAGGCGGTCGGCACGACCGCAGGATTGACGGCCGGCAACGGTGTCCCGTAAGCGACCTGCACCTGCTTGATCGAGAACTGCGTGGCAGGCCCGGGCGGTCCTGGTTCCACCGCGGGAAAGGTCGCTCGGCCGCCGCCGGGCCCGAACACCACAATCCCCGCACCCGACGCGGAGTTGAAACCGGCCGGGAACCACACCGACCCGTTGAAGGTGGTCGAGCCGTCCGGGTTGACGCTCCACGTGTTACCGGGAACGTAATAGACGCGGCCGTTGTAAGTGATCGACGTCCCGTCGGGGCTGACAGACAGTTCAGGGTTTGTCACGACAGGTTGCCTCCGGAAAGAATGATGTTGAACAGGGTCTCGAACCCCGCGATCTTGCGTTGCACCTTCACCGGCGCGGACTCCTCGGATTTGCCGTCACCGATCTGCAACGTGACCCGATTACGTTCGGTGCGTGAGTCTTTGATGTCGATGTCATCGACGTAGTCGATATAGAGGCGGCCACGGCGGATGTAGAACACCAGGATTCCGCGGAAGATTTCACGCCCGACAGCGAAGGGCTCGTTGTCGATGAACGTGATTTTCCCTGACGGGTATCCACGAATGTTCCACAGCGCCGCCTTCTCCGAAAACAGGGTGTCGATCGACAGCGCGCCTTCACCGGACGGGAAAAACTTCTCGGCGAACATGTAGGGGCCGGCGGCGGCGCGGGCCTGGTAGTTCTCGGCGACGCTGAACGCGAACAGCACATTGTCAAACAGCCCGTCTAGCAGGCTATTTGGGACACCTGTGACCCCGAGCGCGATGGTGATGGCGTCGATCAGCCACTCCAGAGTGGCGTTGATCAGATCGTTGATCCACTACCGGCTACCCTAGGTCTGTGCCCCCCGGTTTCCCGAGAGGGCACAGACCTTGGGGCTCTGCCCCCGATCACCGCTTGATAAGCAAGCGGAGCGTGGTGGTCCACGCTGAAGTCGATGTAGCCGGCCTCGACGACATCGAGGTTGAAGTACAAGGTCGGTGGGATGAAGTCCACGCCGATCGTCGGCGCGATGTACTCGCCCAAATCCGGTGTGAGGTAGGCGGCTTCGTTCTTCGGGTTCAACAACGGTTGCAGCGCGTTGCCGAGCAGCGACCCCTCGAGCTGGGTCAGATCGACGGCCAATCCCTCGAACGGACCCCACGGCCCGGTGAATCCCGAGCGGTCCTTCAACGTGACGACACAGGTCGCCACGGTCAGCGGGAACCACAACCCCTCCGGTTGCGGGTCGCCGGGCAGCCACATGGTGGCGTCAAGGTCAAAACCGTTGTCCTGCAACTGCCGGTTGATCAGTTTCCAGATCGTGTCCATGCGGCCGTTGATCTCGATCCACGCCGAGGTGTCACGCAGTGGATGAGGCGGTATCACACAGATCGGGGTCACCAACGCTTGCAGCAGATCGGCTCTGTTACCGCCGAGCAGGTTGGACAGCCATTCGATGAAGTCCGGGTGCAGCGAGGTGATGTTGTTGACCAGTTCCCACAGCCGGAACTGCAGGCGCCAGGCCTGTTCCATGATGAGGGTGGCGATCACAGTCAGGCCCGGGCCCATTGCGAACCACTCGCCTGGCTCCTGAACGAATATGGGCAGGAAAGGATTTGGCCAGCACAGGATCCGGTCGAGCCAGGTTTTGTCGCCGACGAGGTCACACGGGACGGTTTGGATGCCTTGCTCGGACTTGTCGTGGGCGACGTCGACGCGTCCCGACCAGCGATACCCGGGGTCGGCGGTGTCCCACGGGGAGTTGCCTTTCTGATAGATGACCGGCACGACGATCGTGTCGCATTGGACCACAACGTCGGCGAGCCAGTCGGTGCCGTCCAGCGTCATCTGCCCGACGGGCAGATCCTTGCGCGGGTCTTGCAGGTGCAGGTCGATGTAGCGGTCGGAGCAGTCCGGGTCGATGCAGGTGTAGTAGGGGTCATACACCGACAGCGTGGCTTTCGGTGACGGGGTCAGGTTGGGACGCGCGGCCGCCGAAGCGGCCTGGATCGCTGCGAGCGGGTCGCCGCCCTGCAATGCGTGCAGCAGGGCGGCCGGTACCGGCGCGCTCACGCCGGGTGGATCCTCCGCGGCGTGACCGACGCAACGATTTTCGACGAGGCGCTGCCGCCGCTGACAGAGACGGGAATCTGCGACAGAGTCACCAGCTGTGGTGTCGTCACACCGGGTATCGGTGTGTCATAGGTGCCGGACACCAGTTTCTGCAGCGATGTGTCGGCGAGGTTGTTCATGTTGACCACGCGTTGCCGGCGCGGCAGCGTGTCCAAAAACGCGACGACGCCGTCGCCGAGCGGGCCGAGGGTGATCATGTCGGTGCTGTTGGGGCCGTTGCCGAAACTCCAGGTGCCGGGCCCGTAGAACAGCAGCTCAGGCCACCCATCTTCCGTCCCCTGATTGGACAGCTCGAGGTATCCGCTGGCCGCCGCTGCGACATTGTCGCCGCCCGCGAAGTATGCGATCGGCGCCGGTTTGGCTTCGTTGAAAAGCCCCTGCGCGGTGGTCATCCCGAAGCCGGTGTAGCGGTTCGACGCGCCGAGCGGGCTCGTGGTACCGGCTTCGGTGAACCGCACGACCTCGATGCCGGAGCGGCGCACCGCGAACGAGCGGGGAACACCGGACACGGCTCCGGTGATGAACTGCCATGTCTCGCCCGGCAGCGGCGCCGAGAGCAGGTTGATCTTGCGGTACAGCATCGTCACCACGCCGTTGACCACGCAGTAGACTTCGATTCCGCCCCAACCGAAGTCGCAGAACACGCCGTTTCCTTCACCGTCCATGCGGGCACCGATGAGTGTGGTGGCCTCACCGAACAGCACGACACCGTCCCATCCGGTCCCGAGGGTGACGGTGACGACCTGGTTATCGGTGTCGGTGGCCTGCGCGGTGTAGGTGTTCAAAACACCTTGAGTCGAGTTGCCGGTGTCGAACCAGCGCACTTCGCCGTCAGCGCCGACGTACTCATAGCCGCTGCCTTTTGGCTTGTAGATGGTCGACCAGCCGGCCCGAGGCCGGATTGGGTTGCGGTCGAGAAGGTGTCGGAGAACTTGGTGTACGCGGGCCCCCAGGAGTCGATCGACGGGATCGTCGTCCAGAAGCTGTCGTCGATGCGGCAGATGTGCGTCATGTCCCACACCCCGAGTTCGCGGGGGTGAGTTTCATTGCGTCGCCCCAACTATCGGGCATGAGCCGCACTTGGGCGGTCCAGTAGCCGCCGTCGGGGGTGATGTATTCCATCGTCAGGGTGGTGTCGCGTGGGGTCGACCAGGCGCCCATCCACTCGTCCATGATCCGCGACAAGGCTTGCGGGGTGCGGGCGTGCACCTGCAGCTTCAGCTTGATGATGGCCGGGTCATAGGCGCGGCCCTGATACGTGACACCGTCTTGGCGGGCGGCCTGCAAATCCAGGTTTTTGAATTTCGCGGCCATCCCCACCGGGTTCTCGACGCAGATGATGCCGTCCTGCACGCCGGGGAACGGCGCCAAACCACCCATCAGGTAGAAGATGTGGTTACGGTCGGCGCTGGTGACCCACAGGTTCGGAATTGCGCCGTCGGCGAGAACATCAGCCCCGTAAGGGGTGATCGTTCCTTGCGGCCATGTGCTCACCGCTGGGCCGCCCCGAACCTGTTGGCCGCCATCGACGTCTGCTGGTTGATCTCCGAGTGAATCTGGTCGGTGTTGTTGGCCTGAATGTGCACCGGGCCGAGGATCTGGATCGGCGGCGGCTGCGAGACGTTCCCGGCAGGGTTGGCGAACTTGTCGTCTGAAGCATTCGAGGCGAATGGCTGCTGGGTCTGCCCGGCGGTGTTCTGCGACGCGGCCGGGCGCACACCCGTCACACCCATCAACAGCCGGCCGGGAATGGTTTTCGCCCAGTCCGCGCCGCTGCCGCCCGCGTCCGGGATCAAACCTTCAAGGAGGCCCTCGACGCCGATACCGGCGGCCTGGGCGCCGAACGCGGCAGCCCGGTTGAGCTCTTGGAAGCCGATATTCATGGCCGCTGAGACAGCACCGCCCGCGCCGCCGAAGGTGCCCATGTCCGCACCCATCGCCGCGGCCGAACTTGCCGCGCCCTCGATGCCGCCGATGAGGCCGCCGGAGAAGCCGATACCGGGCATCGACGGCAACCCCGTGCCGGGCTGCTGAGCGTCCGCGCCCGGGGTGGCGAGGTCTGAGGCGGCTCTCTTCGAGCCAGGACTTACCGCGCCCGGCCCTGTGGGCTTCAACCCGTCGTGGATATCGCCCGGCTGAGCCGACATCGGCGGCGGCGTGTTCTTCGGCGGCTTGGGCTGCGGCTGCGGCTGCGGCTGCGGCGGTGGTGGGGGTGGATCGACCTCACCGCCAGGGGCGAAGTATCGCACCGATGACGGGTCGATTCGGCCCTGGCGAATAGCGTCCATGAACGGACGCCCGTATCTGCTGACCGCCGACGTCGGCTCAACGAACTCACCCGGCGACAACCACGCCGGGATCGTGTCCGTACCAGACGGCCCACCCGCGGCGAAATGCATCGCTGGATTCCAACGCGGATCGCCGCCTACGAATGGACCCATAGGAAGCGGCTTTAGCCGACCGGGCGCCGGGCCTCCGCTGCCCGCGCCGCCCAGCATCGACTGTTGCTGCTCCGCAGGGCTTCTCATGGGGCCACGCGGCCCAGGCGGCGCTACGTGTGAGGGGCCCCAGCGCCAATCCGACCCGTGGGACGGCGGCCCGTATGCATTGGGAGAGGGGGCGGTACCGGCCCAAGGGGACGCGGGTACCAGCCCTTGTAGAACCCGGAAGCGGGATACCAGCTTGCGTAATCCGCCGAAGAGGGCGGTGCTGCCGGTGGCGGGGGCGTCGCGGGACTCTTCGGCTTCGTGGTCCAGAACTGGTCATTCCACGAGCTGGGTGTTGTCGTGGACGCGGCCGGAGCCGTACCAGCGCCGCCGCCTGCCGGTCCGGCAACGTTGTCACGCGACGATGCACCCATATCGGCGCCGCCCACGTCGGGGACGCCCGGCGCGCCGAATCCGAACTGGCCCGGCCCGGGAATTCCTAGGCCAGCGCCGGAGCCCAAGCCGCCCAAGCCACCCATGCCAGGCGGGGCTTGGCCGATCGCATTCCACGCCGCGGTCTCTAACGGGCCCAACACCATGTCCTCGGCGAACCCGACCAGCCATTCCGCTAGCCCGGGCAGCCCTTTGGACAGCCCGAACTTGTCGGCAAGCGGCACCGGCAGAAATGGGCTACCGCCCATGCCGCCGCGGCCGCGGCGCGCCGCGTGGAATGTGCCTTGCTCAGCTCTGGCTAGCCGCTCTTGGGCCAAGTCGCGCTCACGGTACAGATGCTGGATTTCGTGATCGAGCCGATCCTTCTCGGCCTGCGACGCGTCGGCTTTGAGGTTCTTCTTGCGTTCCTCGGCGTCGTGGATCTCGTCGTTGAGGTGGCGCAGCGATTCCTGCGCTGATGCGACGCGCTCGGGGTTGGCCGTGTAATAGCCGGCCTGGCCGCCGGGCCCTGTTCCGGGGTCGCGCCCGCCGGTATGCCGCCACCGCCCCCACCGAAGCCGCCACCGAAACCCCCACCCATGCCGCCGAAGCCGCCGCCGAAGCCCGGCATTCCCGTCGCGGCGCCTTCGCCGTACACGGTCGGCAGGAACATGTGATGGTCGAACTCCGCGCTCGCCGCGCCCGCCGCGCCCGAACCGATGAGGAAATTGCCGTGGCTGCCGCCGGATTCGGCGTTCTCCCCGTCGGACAGGGTCATGGCCGCGTGGCCGTCGTTGGGAGAGGATCCGTGGTTGTACCAACCGACCGAAATGCTGCCCGGGCCGCCGATACCGGGGTGGAAACCCAGCGCCGCGAGCCACTGGCCCATGTTCTGCGTCGTCGGCAGGTTCGTGGGCGGCAGGCCCATCGCTCCGAGGATGACGCGGCCGACCATGCCCGAGCAGTCCGTGCGGTCACCCTGGCTGTACTTCATACCCGCCAAGGATTCGGCGACCTGCACATCGGGGCCCAGCGCACCACCGTACTGGCGGTGCAGCGCGTTGCGGAACGCATACACCGCGCCGTGGCCGCCCATCGCGTCGACGTCGTCGGCGGTCAGCACATGCTCGCCTTCAGCGCCCCAGAACAGCGCCGAGTCGCGGCCTTTCGGCCCCGGCGCCCGCAACGGGCCCCCTCCCGCGTGGCGGCCGGTGACGAGGTTGTACAGGCCGTAGGCCGACACGGGGCTGTGCCGGAATGCATCCCCCAGGTAGTGCAGCACCGGGTTGTGGCTGTCCTCGGCTTGCTTCGACAACTGGTCAGCGGCGATCGCTGTCCCGATCACGGGACCAGCAGCACCAGCGATCCCACCCAGTGCACCGCGCAAGCCACCAGCCGATGCGGCCGCCGCATCCTCCGCGACGGTGAGGGTCCGTACACCGTTGATCAGCGGACTGAGGATAGTTCCTGCGATGTTAGCGAGTTTGATTGTCGCCCAAGCTCCCCCGAGTGCGCCAACTGCGATCGTGGCGTCATGAAGGATGGCTGGATGTTTGGCCATCGCATCGCCGACATCCTTGGCGACATTTGCTGCACTGGTCATGAACGGGACGAAGGCGTTTCCGATCTCGATCGCGGCGGCGCCGAACGCTGCTTTGGCGTCGGCCATCTTGGCGTTGAGCGTCTGCTGGGTTTCGTTGAAACCTTTGACCGTTCCATCGGTTTCGGCGGTGGTGTCGCGGACGGCTTTGATTTTGTCGTTGGTGGCTTGCGCGTTGTCTCCGACCAGCTGCAGCACGGTGCGCAGCGAGTCCTGTCCGCCGGTCATCAACGCTAATGCCTGCTCGTAGGTTTGGATGTCGCCCTGGCCGGTCTTCAGCGCCGCCGAATACCCAGTGACCTTATTGTTGAGGTTGTTCCACTGGTTGATCTCGTTGGCCTGCTCGACGTCCAGGCCGCCGCGGGTCTTGCGGAACTCCTTGTAGGACAAGGTGCCGTCTTTGATAGCCTGCGCGACAGCTTTCGCCGCGGGGGGCAGGTTGTTGAAAATCTGGTTCGCCGCGTCGGTGGCCTGCTGGGACTTGAACATGGTGTCGATGACGACCTGGCCGGCCGGGTTCATGTGCTGGAGGATCGTGTCCGACAGGTACTGCACCGTCCCGGCGAAGCCGCGCTCACCTAGGTGCGCCTGCACGTCGCGGGCATCGATGCCGAGTTGGCCCATCTCGTCGCGCATCTGCTGCGTGGGTTTCATCAGCTGCGAGATCGAGTGCGCCATGTTCTGCGCGCCCTGATCCGCCGACGTTCCCGACTGGGTGATCTGCGCCAGCGATCCGTACACGTCCTCGAGTTTCAGGCCGGCCGCCGCGGCGATGGGCTCCACCGAGTGCAGCGCCCCGGAAAACTCCTGCAGGTTCGTTTTGGCCTCACCCACAGCGGTGTTCATCTTCGAGGCCACCTCGGCGGCCCGGTCGCTGCCGTAGCCGAAGTCGTGCATCGAGGTCGTCAGACCGTTGAGCACCTCACCGAGATCAGCGTTTTCGGCCTTGGCGAGCTGCGCGGCCGACTTCAGGACGTTGACGCCGTCGGCGCCGCGGTAGCCGGCCTTTTCCACGGTGTACATGCCCTTGGACAGTTCCTGCGCGGAGTAGCCGACCTGGCCCGCCATCTGCAGGATGCCGTCAGAGACGACCTTGAGGTTGGCCGCTGTCTCCCCGGCAGAGGACACCAGACGCTGTTGGGACTGCTGGAAGTTCCCGGCGGCCTTGGTCGCTTCCAGAACGCTGCCGGTAAACACGGCCAGCGAGCCCACCCCGACGGCGTTCCACGCCCGCCCGGCTACCGTGGCTGCGGCGGCGCTGTCTTGCACGGATTTGGTGTGCGCTTTGTGCGCGGCCTCGTTGGCCACCAGGGCGTCGGTGTAGTCGCGTTGGCTCTTGGCGGCGACCGCTTGGGCCTGCATCGCCCGCGCGGAATCCTGGCCGTACTTGGCGGTCGCCTCCGAGGCGCGCCGCGCGGCCATTTCCATCCGGCGAGCAGCATCGGTTTCGACGTCGGCGGCGCGGCGCCACGCATTCTCCAGGTTCACCAGCTCCGCGCGGGCAGCTCTGGTGTCTAACGCGCCGAACGCTTTACCGAGCGAACCGCCGAGGCCTTTGGAGACGTCGGCGCCGAGACGGTTGAAGATCGCGGTGATCTCACGGGCTGTTGCCTCCACGGCTCGGCGGTCCAGCCGTGACTCGACGTCGAGATAAACCGGCACGGCTCACCGCCTTTCGTATCCGTAGAGGCCCGCAAGAATGTGCTGCTGCCCGCGGGCCTGAATCTCGGCTTCAGCTTTGCGTTGACGCTCAAGAAGAACCATGTCCAGCGGTTCGAGCAACCCCGCGAAGTCCACTTGAGAGCCGCGCCCGTCGTTGCGTAGTGCTACCAATTCGCGCACGTTGCGCGCCGCCAACTTCCGGTCGTAGGTCCAGTCGACGTATTCGGCCACCACGACAACGTCTTTGGGTGCTGGACCGACCGCGGGCATCTGCAGCAGCTTGCCTTTGAGATCGGTCCGCTCGCCGCGGTATTCGGCGACCCGGAACGTGCGCTCGGAGGCCTCTTTGAACTTCGACGCCTCGGGCAGCCCGTCAAGCAGTTCCAGCAGCTCCCGGCTCGACATCTGCCCCTGGTGCCACTCCCTGATGTGGCGGCCGTTGCAGTAGATCTGAAGATCCGACGCGATCTGCCGCGGGAATAGCCGCCACGTCTTGAGCGCTTCCGTCACTTTTCGAGTCCGCGGCGCGCCGATCGGCGAGCATCTTGTTCATCTTCCACCACGTGATCGTGATGTCAGAAGCGTTGCCGCCGGCACGCCGGAACGCCTCATAGTCATCGCCGAGAATCGCCTTGGCGCGCTGGGTCTCGTAGGGCTCGACGAGCTGATCGTCTTTGCGGTTCGGCTCTTTGAGGCCGCCCCGATCATCAACATGCCCGGGTAGTTCTTGACGAAATCCTCGACCAGCTGCACCAATTCGGCCGCGACACCATCAGCAGGGGGGTCGCCGTGCGCGGCGAGCGCATGGTTGATCTTCTCGGCCAATGCCTCTTTGGCCGGCGCCGCGAACTCGCTCGGATGCCGGTCCCAGGACTCGACATCGAGGTCTAGTTGCGCGAGCCGCACTGTCGCCTCGTCGCTGAGCAGCGAAGGGTTCGGGATCTCAAACCCCTTGACGCGGTCGCTGGCGAGGAACCCCAGGTATTCGGCGGCTTGTTCGCGGGCGGCCTCGAATGAGTCGTATTCGGCCATGACGGTATTTCCTTAGCTGCGTGGGCGGTTGCGTGGGCATCGCCGGGGCGAGCGGCCCACGCAAGCGCCTCGCCCCGGCGATGTTTTGCTGCCTAGGAGGCAGTCGAGGTGAACGGAGCGGACACCGGCGAGGTCGCGGTGTCGTTGCTGCCCGTCGCGGTGACCTGCGCCGCGTTGTAGGTGGTCGACGCGGTCAGCCCCGAAATGGTCACCGTGGTGAAACCACCGGACACCGTGGGCGAACCGGACAGGGTCGCCGACGTGAACGAGCCGTTGGCGGTCTCTTGGAGCGCCACCGTGTACACCGGGCTGGTGATGTCGATCGGTGTCGGGAACACGATGGTGGCGTCGAGCCCGGTGACCGGGGTGACGACCGGGGCGGTCGTCAAGAAGTCGAAGTCCCCGGAGGCGTTCCACTGCGAGCCGGCGTAGCACGTCCACTCGACGTTCTTGGAGTAGGCGCACGGCAACGCCGAGTAGTTCAGCATCTGCGAGTCAGGTGCCTTGCGGCCAAGCTCGGCCTTGGCTTTCTTGTCGGTGACGATCCGCGGGAAGACACGGGACTTCAGCTGCCCGTCCCCGTCGATGCCGATAAGCAGCAAGACGCGCTCGACAGGGACGTCGGTGTTGCCGCGAGGAATGATCAGGTTGGGTGTTCCCAGCGCCGGCACACCCCCGGCGAGCGGCTTCTCGTATTTGAGGTACTGGGTCAGCGGCGAAGACTCCAACGGCTCGAACGCGATCTTGTCGTCGAGCTTGTCGAGCACGTTGCGGGTGCTGCGAACCCACTGCGCGGTCGGGGTTTCGGTCATCGTCTGATCCGGCGTGACCGAAACACTCTCCGGCTTGAGGAAACCCACGCTGTAGAAACCCTGGTTGGTGCCCGGCGCGGTGATCAGCAGATCCTCGCGGATCGACACACCGTCGGCCGCGAACGGGGTGAACAGCATCTGCCCGTTGCTGGCCATCGCCAACCCCACCGACGGGTCGGCCAGGTTGAACACCGTGCCGTCGGCCTTGTAGTAGTCACGCACCAGCGCGTAAACGATCTGCCAGTACCGCGTGCCCAACGGATTGAGGGTGGGCTCAAGAACAACCGCTTGGGTCGCGCCGGAAGCGGGCAATCCCGTCATAACTGTTTCCTTTCAGTGAGAAACCGCCCTGCGTCGAATGTGCAAGGCGCGCAAACGTCTCCTCAGCTCTGCGTGGGCATGTATCGCAGCAACGGCCGATACCGGGCGCTGTAGCGCTTGATGAACGGGTCGCGGTACTCGGCGAACGCCGGAACCTGCGTGCGCTCCACCCACGCGCTCGCGGTCTTGCCGTTGGGCATCGTGACGATGTCACCCGGCGTCAGCGAAACCAACCGGTCGTCGGCGTTCCAGGCCGCGATGTCGGCTTCATCCCGAGTGGCCGCGAAGCTGTGCACCGACACCAGCGGCTGCAGCAGAAAGTTGTCGCACTCAGGCGCCGGCAGCGCCGTCACCAGATAACAGGGCAGCCCGGCGGGTTGCGCGCCGATGACCGGCATCCCGGTCTCCTGGTCGCGC
The DNA here is from genome assembly GCF_025263485.1 of Mycobacterium sp. SMC-2. NCBI lineage: Bacteria > Bacillati > Actinomycetota > Actinomycetes > Mycobacteriales > Mycobacteriaceae > Mycobacterium > Mycobacterium sp. SMC-2. Next base: position 5,959,965 of record NZ_CP079863.1, on the reverse strand, counting down.
TCGGCGGTCACCGGCAACCCCAGCGGGATCAACGCGCCGATGATGAAATCCTCCGGCGGCGCGGGACGCCCATAATTCAGCGTCACCGCCGACGACCTCGCCGGCCGCCGCGCGCCGCTTTGAACGCCGCCGAACGCTGCCCCCGCGCCCGCGCCACGGCGACCTTCTGCGCCGCGATCGACGCCGGGTGCGCGCCGGTAGCCGTCAGCTTCTCGAGCTTTTCCACCTCGCCGCGCAGATGCTTTTGAGCGTGCTCGATACCCGCGTCGATGATCGGGCCGGTGCCGCCGTGCAGCGCAGCGACCTGTGCGAACATCCCGATCTCAGGGAAGTGCTTAGCGCCCAGCTCAGCCCACACAACTTTCGGGTCACGGGATTCGACGCGACGCCGCCCCGGCGACTTGATCGCGGAGACCTGAATCGACGCCTTGAGGTCACCCGGCTCGCCGATACCGGGCTCTTCACGCTTAGGCGGCCGATCCCCGAACAGCGGTGTGCGCTCGCGGATCTCATCGGCGATCTGCTTAGCGAACGCGTCCAGGTGATGCTCAACCTCAACGGACCCCGCGAACTGCGCTACGATCTCGGCTTCAAGACTCATCCGCCCTGCCATTCGCACACGATCCAGGCGTAGACCGGTAAGCCGTCGATGTCGTACTCGATCTCCGGCAGCCCCTGCACCTTGTAAAGCCGCTGCGCCTGAGCATCATTGGCACGGACCGGCTGAATCCAGTTGCTGTTGCCGATCGACGCCGGCACCGGATCACCGTTGGTGTCGAGCACGGGGTCGCCGTTCACATCGACCGTCGGAATCCCGATCCCCGGCACATACGGCAGGAACGCCCACGCCCGCTCATGGCTGGTGATGGTGTCGGACTGTTCCTCGACCGGGCCGCGGGTGTACGGCTCGAACGTGCACCCGTACACCCACGCCACAACCGACGGTGACGTGACCGCCTGGTTCTTGCCGTCCACGTGGCCGCTGGCCTGCATCTCGACGACGCCGAGGGTTTCCCCGCCGGGATAGTCAGTCATTGCTGACTTCCCAATAGTCCCAGCCGAGGTTGCCGAAGCTATCTGAGTAGCAGGTGTCCCAGCCGGCCCACTGGTCTTGGGCGTCGAAGTCGTTGGGCCGGCAGCTCGACATGGGCAGCGCGCGCAGCGGGATGCCCAACAGCAGCTTGTGGTTGTCGGTGAACTCCAGCGCCTTCATCGGGTCGGTGAAGCTGCCGCCGTCCATGCGATGCCCCGTTGTGCGGGAGAACGACGCGAGCTTGCTGTAGCGCTGGTAGCGCACAGCGCTCGACACCACGTCCCACACCACGAACTGCGCCGTCGCATCGTTGGGCGGCAGCGCGTTTCCTTGCGGCCCGTTGTTGTAGATCCACTGCGACGCCACGTTCAGCAGCAGCGTGACGATCGCGTTCTGCTGCACAGTCAGCGGCGGCCCATCCCACAGCGCGGTGAACCCGCTCAGATCCAAGAACGGGCTCAACGTCTCACCACCTATCGTTGTCTGCGAGAAGTTCCAACTCGACCTGGGCGCCCGGACCGGCCGCCACCGCATACAGCCCGAGCTGTTGACTGCTGCCCGGCGCCCGCAACGGAAACGTGAGGCCCTCACCAGGTTTGAGTCGGCAGCCCACCTGCTGCGGAGTTAACGCCGCAGCCGCGCCGGTGTTGACCACAACATCGGGAGCGTTGTCGGCGTCGCCGAGGCCGCCGCTGGAATTGAGCACCCAGACGGCGGCGACGGCCGGCAACGAAATCTCGGCGGCTGTCTCGCCGACAGCCACGACCGCAGGTGCCATCAGCTCAACAGGTCAACGAGCTCCGGCTTGCTGAGCGCCTCGAGCTCGGCGCGGTCATGCCCCTGGGTGACGCCGTAGTCGACCCACTTGTCCTGCGGTGCGGTCTTGTTCGGCTTCGCGCCCGGCTTGGCATCCTCGACGATCTCCTCGACCAGGCCGAGGCGCAGGAAATGCTCGCGCTGCTCATCGTTGAGCCACGGAATGATCGGGTTGTGCTGGTAGTGGTAGCGGATGTGGCCCTGTTGGTCTTTGGCCGGCACCAGGGGTGTCTGCGGGGTGAGGCGATAGGCCATCAGACACCCACGATCTGCACAATGGCCTTGGGCTCGATGATGATCGGCGCGGTGTTGCGGCGAGCCCGGATGCGCCAGCGGTCGTTCTTGTCTTCGCGCATCGTCTTGCACTGAATCATCGAGCGGCCGTCGCTGCCAGCCTTTCCGTCATCCTGCGAGCCGACATAGCCCGGTGCGGGCAGCTCCTCGTCGAGCATGGCGCCCAGCACGGTCGAGTCGAGCACCGCAGCGAACGGCCCGAACTCGCCGCTGGGCAGGTTCGGAGTCGCAAGCCATGTCTTGCCCAGGAGCCGGGTCTGCAGCCCGGTTTTGATGCCTTCCATGATCGGCATGTCGTTGACGCCGCGGCCCATGTCCTCGCGGGGAAGTGCGGGCGCGATGTTGGGGTCACCCATGACCGCCGCGTAGGTCTCCAAGTCGCAGATCACGGTGTTGGCGTTGTAGCCCTGCTTGAGCGAACGCATCAGCTGTTCGGCGTACATGACGTCCCGCAAGATGCGAGGCGCGTTGGTGCCCGAGCCGTTCCAGTTCGCGCCGCCGGACGGGGTGGCGCCGGTGATGGTCGCCGAGCCGGCGTTCACGGTCAGGGTGATCGCGGAGACGACGGCCGACATGATCAGCGAGTCGATGTACTGGAACACGCTGTTGACCAGCTTGGTGAAGTCCCGCAACACCACATCGAAGTTCTGCCGGGAGATGGACTCGTCGGTGATGATCGTGTCCATACCCCACTTGAGCACGTTGGCGATCTGCGCCGGGCCGGTGGGCACCGCGGTCAGCGGGTACTCGTCGCCCGGCTGCACCGCTTGCGGGGTGTTGGCCGCAAAGATCGACTCGATCTGCTCGTAGATGGCCGCGCCGTCTTTGGTGTACAGCTGGCCGGTCAGGATCTTGTTGCCGATGAAGATCTGATCGGCGATGGTCCGCAGCGCCCGCAACACCATCGTCGGGTCGTTGAGGTACCGGCTGATCGAGTAAACGTCTTGCGTTGCAAGGTTTCCGGTGGGAAAGCCAGGAGGCTGAAGGAAAGGCATCTCGACCTAACCCTTTCTATGAACGATGCTGCGGCGCAGCTGGTTTCGGGGTCAAATAAACCCCGAACCTGCTGGCCCGGGGTGCGTGTGGCTTGCTGGCGGTTAGATCTCTCCGAGTCGCACCGCGACCAGGTTGTTGGCTGCGGCGCTCCACGCCTTGCCGACGACCTGGTCGTAGGTGGTGCCGGCGCCGAGGTCAGCGACAGCACCGGCGGCGGCAGCCACCACAGGATCACCGGCAGTGATCGCTCCGCTGGCGGCCAACACATGCAGCCCGCCGAAGTACACGCTCACCGGCTGCCCGGATGCCACGGTGTTCGCGGCGACACCGACCTCAGCCGACGTCGCGGCCGACGTCGGCGCCACGGTCGGATTCACCCCGCCGCCGGACAGTGAGCCGGCCGTGATCTCGACCAGCTGGCCCGCGGTGATCGCCGCGCCAGCGACGCAGGACCACTGAATGCCGGAGGTCGCAAGGGGGACGTAGTCCTGTCCAGCCATGTCAGTTGCTCTCTTTCGTGGTGGGGATGCCGAGTGCGGCCATGATCCGCGCGTTGGCGTATTCCTTGGCCTGCTGCTCGGAGTCGGGTGCGCCCTCGGCGCTGACGTGGCCGGCGACGCCCTGGTGGCCGACTTCGGCGACCGGGATCAGCCCGGCGGCCAGCGAAGCCAGCACCTGCTTGGTGCCGTCGCGGTCGGCCTTGAGCGCGGCCAGCCAGTGATCCTTGCGGGCCGGGGCGATCTTGCCCTGACTGATGGCGGCCATGACGGTGCGCTCGTCGTCTTCGGCGATCTGACGTGCGCGGGCCTCGACACCTTGGGCTGCCGCGGCTTTCAGCTCGTCGAGCTGCGCCTGCTCGATCTGCACGAGGCCGTTGACCACGCCCGCAGCCGCAGCGGCGACCGACGCAGCCGCAGGTGCGGTTTCTGGGGCGGCCGCGGGCGTCAGCTCTGCGATCTTGGCCAGCACGGCGTCCTCGTCGGCGGATGCGTCGATACCGAGCGCTTCCGCGACCTTCTCGGGTAGAGCCACGACGGCCCCTCCTTCTGTTTCGGAAGCCGAGGCGGCTTCAATGGTGATTCCGAACTTCTTGGCCGCCGACTCGATCGCACTTCGGATGTGCGCCAACTGAGTCGGGGTGTAGAGCTTCGCGTTGGCCTTCTCGTTGATGAAGTCCCACGCGCTTTTGACGTGATCGCGGTCGTTCAACGGGTACCGCTTGACGCCGTGCCCGGGCTCGGCCGGCTGGTCGTTCTCGTCGAGAAAACCGGGGTCGGCGTAATCCACGTCGCCCCAGGGCTCTTTCGCTGTGGTGCGGTCCCGGTAGGTGGCGGCTTCGACGGTCAGCTCGATCGCTTTGCCGCCGACCTGGGCGGCCGCGGCGATGTCGTACAACCTGGCCACGTCCTGCAGGCTCTGCAGCGACTCCACGCCCGGCCGCGTGGCGCCCAGCAGCGCCAGGCCGGTGAGCACAAAGTCGTGCTCGCTGCCATCCGGGGCGGTGTAGTCGTAGAGCCCTTCGATCGACCGGGACGGGTAAGCGGACGGCAGGATCTCTGCCAGCCACTCAGGAACGCCGACCATGTCACCGATCAGCGCCTGGCCGTCCTCGGATGCCCGCAGGTTGTCCAACCATCCGACAGCGGGATCGCCGCTGAATCGGGGGTCGTTGTGCCCCAACCGGATCACAGGCTTACGTAGCAGCCCCTTGTCGTGGGCGTCGATCGCGGCGGCGATCTCCTTGGCGGTGCATTCCCACTCGCCTGTCGACAGGTCCCACTTGCCGGTGCGCATCAGCTCGATGCCGGGCACCGTTACGAGATTGACCATCAGAGAATCCTTGATACGGCGAACATTTGGCCTCCTGTGAACGCGACCAGCGGCGCCAGCTCGGCGAGCATGTCCTCGGTCATCACTGCGCGATCGACAAACACGCGCTGCACACCCGATAGGCCGCGCGCGCCGCAAGACCGCGGCGAACTCACGTAGGCGTCCGGCACGCCCAGCTGGTCGGAAAGTTCACGGGCGCCCGGAAGGGTCGCGCCCACCACAAGGGTTTTCACCACAGCGTTATCTGCCCTTCGGGATGGATAGTTACCGGACGCCGCCGAGCCGACGCGGAAACCCGCGCGCGCGACGAGAACGGCAGCGCGGGTTGCGCGGTCGGGATCGGTTCGGTCTCCGTCGGCGCTTTCGGATACTGCTGGTCGTTGGCCTCTTGCAGATCGGGGTCGACGGCTGGCAGGCCCATCTGCTGCCGCTCGAACGCCTCGAGCTGCGGATCCGGGGTGATCAGCCCGGCGTTGACCAGCATCTGCAGCGCCGCGGCCGAAGCGTCCTGCCGAGAACCGATCTCCTCGCACACCAACCGCGGGCACGGCTCATCCTCACCCCAGTTGATGTCGACCAGATCCTCGACGATGTGCGCCTGGGCGGTGTCGCGGATGTCTTCGGCGACCTGCTGCACACCCTCGGAGAACGTGTCGGCCTGCACCGACGCGAGTGCATAGGATCCGCCGCGGTCCAGATTCAGGAAATGCGCCAACGCGGCGAGCGCCATCTGCTTATCGTGGTACTCCACGGCCTGCCGGATAAACCCCGACGGCAGGTTGCCCTTGACGCCGGCCAGCTCGAACAGCGTGCCGTAGGGCAACGCGACACCGGCGTGGTTTCCGCCGCGGTACTGGCGCGCAATGTCCAGATACGGCTGCAGATCCGCGCTGCCGACGCTGGCCTCCGACACCGAATCCGGCGCGGTCACGACCGGAACACCGACACCGTTACGCTCGGCGGCCGTGGCCTCGATCCTGATGAACCGGTCCTTGAGCAGCCAGTGCTTGTAGGCCGGCCGGAACAGGCTGTTGCCGATCCACTGGCCCGGATCCGGGTCGCGGACGTACACGACGAGCCGGGACACGGGGATCTGCAGTTGCAGCCCCGCCATGCCGCCCTGCGTCATGCCCATCGGCGCCCCGAACGACGTGCCCGGCGGGAACTGAGTGATACCCACCAGGCCGCCGTCAAGCGCCACGTCCCAGTAGGCGATCGTCGACGACGGCCGCGGGGCCAGCTTGCGCAGATGCGCGCGGCCGTCATCGCCGATGCGGTACACCTGCTCGAACACCTGGTGCCCGAACTGCAGATGCCGCAACGCCAGCTTCAGGTGCTTCGACCACGAAAACCGGCCGCGGGTGCGCTGTTTGGGCTTCGTCTCATCAGCGCCCGCGATCGGCAGCCCCAGGTTGGTCGCCACGAACTCGGTGACCTCATCAGAGGCCCCGTTCTGGTCGATCCGCCACCCGGTCAGCAGAATCGGCAACGCGATCGCGTAATAGACGCTCGCGATCCGCGAGTCCTCCCGCCACATCCGCGTGTAGGTGCGCACACTGTTGGGCCACAACAGCTCCGGCACCTGCTCGAACTGGTCCCACTGCGAAAACGCCGACAGCATCCCGGGAAACGGGTTAGCGAATCCGGCTTCAGTGATCGGGACCGGTGTCTTAGTCCTAAGTCCCGCCACGCGCCGCGGAAGACGCTTCGCAGGAGGTTTAAGCGGGGCTGTGGCGGGGACATTGCGCGATGTAGGCGCCAAAACATCCCCTCCTGGGTCGATTTTCGGGTCAGAACGGTGCCGTCATAGCGTCAAAATCGTGGTCAAAACCGCCATTTGACGGTGCCGGCTGTTTGTCCATCAGCGGCGGCGGCGCGTTCCTAGGCGGCGTCGTGAAGGTCAGCAGCCCCCAGTGCGCCAACGTTGCGGCCATCAGCTGCACGATCTGGCCACCTGGTTTGCGGTCCCACGCGAAGCGGTCTCCCGGAAGGTCTCGTTTCGCCGCCGATATGACCGCTTCGTTCAACACAGCCTGGTTGGAATGGGTGACCTGAGCTGATTCGACTGCTTCGACGATGCCTTCGCAGGCCAACGCCAGCTCTGCGGTGTTGGTCATCACGGGTTCGATGCCGGCCTCGATCAGATACGGCTTGAGCACGGCGGCCGGCGACCGCGAGTCGATCACCAGCGCCGCAGGATCTGCCTCGGTCACGATGTCGACGAGCTTCTCGACTACCTCGGTCGCCGATGCGACCTGGTTGTAGCCGATCTCAATATGGGCGTGACCGTCGGTCGTGTGCGTCGCTCCCGCGATTGCCCATAATTTCGTTACCGGATCGCGGTCCACCGCAATCACCTGCGGATAGATGTTCACCAGATCCGGCGATCCGTCCCCTAGCGCGTCCCACTTCTCGATCGGGAAGATGTGGACGTCGGTGATGTCCTTCGGCCACCGGCCGACCGAGAGCCGCTCGACCTCCCATTTCGCCAGATCACGCCGGAACGCCGCCAACTCATCTTCGATGTACTCCTCGGTCACCAGGTAGTCCATCGACGGGTTCGCGGCAGCCCAGTTCGCGCGGTCCTCACGCCAAACACGCCGCGCCGCAGGGTCTTCCGGCGGCTCCGGAGCCGACCATTCCAGCCACAACAGCTTCGGATCGTCGCCGGCCAGCGCGCGGGCCCGCAGCGACGCCCACTTGCCGCAGTACTCGTGGGTCTCCTCGTCGGCAGCCGACCCCAGATACCAGATCTGCGGGTTCTTCGCCGTAGTCAGCAGCGGCATGATCGCCGCCTGCGACGCCGGCGACCAGATCATCGCCTCGTCGATCACCAGCCGATCCACCGAGAAGCCGCGGCCACCAGACTTCGTGCGGGTCCGGAACCGGATGATCGACCCGTTCTTCAGCCGAATCGACTCCCGGCCGTTCCCGCGGCGGATCTGGGCGACCTCGTTCTCCAGCAGCGGATGCGACAAGATCAACGCCTCGAGCTTGTCCATCGACTCCATGGCCGTCTGGAACTCGTGCGCCGTGTGCAGGATCGACACGCCCGGCTCGTTGATCATCCAACCGAGCTCGACGACCTCGATGCCGCCGTTCTTGCCGTTCTGCCGGGCCACCAGGACGCCGACCTCGAACGCCAGCCACCGGCCCGCGTCGTCGGTGGCCATGCCCTCGCGGACCACCAGCTCTTGCCACGGAATGTTCTCCCGGCCCGCGATCTTGGCGCACTCGAGCGCATCCAAGCCCGCGGTGTAGTCCCGGGCGATCTCCGGGCGCGGGAAGTGACTAACCCGCGGTGTCTGCTTGCCGCGCGGCTCGGCGGGCCGCGATCTCGTCAGCAATCGTAGTGGCCTTACTGGTCGCAGGAGGATCCGCCGGCGTCCCGGCCGACGTTCCATGCGTCTCGTACGACAAGCCGTTCAAGATCCGGTGCAACGCCGACGCCGCCAGCCGGGCCTCGCTGCGCACCGGATCAGTCGGGTCAGCCCGCAGGATCCGGTCGTACTTGTCGAGCCGATCCGTCAGCCGGCACGCCTCAGCGACGAGCACCTTCGTGTCGACCGGCGTCTCGGGCCGCACCAGCTCGCGCCACAGCGCGGCCGCGCGGCGACCAAGCTTCACTGGCCGAATCGGATCAATCGCCATGACCTGCCAAAATGGTGCGTTTTCCGTCCAGGAGAGAAAAAGCGACGGGCGGCGGTCGCCTCGGCCCCCTCCCTCTCGATTTTTTCGGCGGGGGTGGTGGTGGGTTTGCGGGGAGGGCGCGCGGGTGGCTGGATGGTGACCGTGGGGCCGGTGACCGGGCGCCGTGGGACCGGGCTCAATGCGACCATGCCGGTGTTAAGGCCACGCCATGACTCGGTGGCCGAGGTCGGCGCCGGTCTGTTTGTGGCGTGTTTTGCCGGTGAGTGCTGGGCGTAGGTGGTCGCGTGTTCCGTCGCCGCGTTCGCTGTTGCATGGGCCGTGGAGTAGGCGGTCGGCGAGTGTGCCGCCGGCTGATCGTGGTGTGGAGTGGTCGCCGGATAGTCCTTGTGCGAGGTACATGGGTTCGCCGCACCACCAGCAGGGTGTTCCCTCGATGTGTTGCCGTTTGAGGTGTTCAACTTGCTGTTTGTGGCGATGTCCGAGGCCGCGTTGCGTGGTGGTTCTGGTGTGCCGACCAGGCATGGCTAGGGGTGGTCTGGTGGTGTGTCTGGCGTGTCGATGACGACGGTCATGACGAGCGTGTTGTCGCCGCGTTTGTCGACGCTGGCGCGGGCTGGTAGCCGGTTGCTGGTGGTGATCCACTGTGCGAGGTAGTGGATGAACTTCTCGGCCTGGCGCACGGTGAAGTTACGTGTGGCTTGGTGGTAGGGCATGAGCTGGGACAGGATCGGCGGCGGCTCGAATGGTTGGTTCATTCCCAGCACCTGTGGTCGAGTCCGATAGCTTCGATGCCTTGCTTGTACAGCTTGGCGGTGAAGTGGTCTTTGCGGTTGGGGTCTGGTTGCAGCCCGGTCAGCGTGTGTATGGCGCACGCGCAGTGTCCGCAGTGGGCGGTGACCACGATGTATGGGCCGAGGTTGTCGGTGGGTGCTGGGTCGGCCGCGTGGGTGATGGTGTAGCCGTTGGCCTCGAGGACGTGGACGATCGCGGCGCCGACGTCGAGGGCGCGACGGGTGATCTGTTCAGCCAGCTCGGGTGAGTGTCCGACGGTGCTGTGCGAGAGCAGCCGGTAGCGGACAAGTCGGCCGTCGGGCCCGGGGATGGTGAGGTTGTGCAGGTTTTCGCCGATGATCTTGGCGGCGTCATTCCGCGGCATCGGTGCACCTGCAGTTGTTGCGCCGGCATCGGGCGTCTCGCGCGGCCCAGCCTAAGACGAGCATGGTGAGTCCAACGATGAGCGTGGTCATCGGCGGTCAGTCACTGGCCGTCGTCGTCGCCGACGTTGCCTGCTAGTAGGCCACTGGCGGCGAATTGATTGACGGCGTCGTTGATGCCGTCGAGGACGGCTTGTTTGGCGAGCGCGCGGATGTGCTGGGCGACTTGCTGGGCGGTTTCGGTGTCGAGGCGTGCTTCGACGTCGACTTGTATAGCCATTTGCGTGGGCCTTTCAGGGAGACGAGAAAAGCCACTAGGCACGGCTGTGCTAGTGGCTTCTGGTGTGTCACGCTAGCACACCGAAATCACATGGGTGTGTTTTTCGCGGTGTGTGTGCGGTTGTTCCGCCGCACGCCTAGACTTATCGAGTATGTGCGACATATTCGTTGACAGTTACCGAAGATGTATGACATACTCGACGTATGCGCGTTCGGATCACTGCCTCGGCCCGCAAACATGGCATCAACTCAGGCAGGATCCGGGCGGCGATCGCCAACGCGGTTCTTGTCAGCGTCGATGGTGATTACGCGCTCTACATCGGCGTAGACGACCGCGGTGTCGAACTGGAACTCGGGATAGTGCCCGACGACCGGTTCGATGACCAGTTCGCCGTGATCCATTCCATGCCGACCGAGTGGCGGCGCAAGTAACCAAGGGAGTGAACACGATGGGAAAGTTCCCCAAAACGCTGGCCGGCGCGGAGGTCAGCGACATCGACCTCGACGAGGAAGATTTTCGGTTCCACGGCAAGCGGCTCACCGAGAATCGCGCGGAGCTGGCCGCGAAGGTGTTTCGCCGTGCCGACAACCTGATCCCGGGCGGCAAGTCGCTCTCTGGTGAGGGTCAGCATTCGCCGATCGTGCAGACGCGTGTGCCGGTCGAGGTGCGCGCGAAGTTGCAGGCGCTCGCCGCGCGGCGTGGTGTGCGGACGTCGAAACTGCTACGTGAAGCGATCGACCAGTTCCTCGAACACGAGGCCGGATAGCGTGCCGAGAAATATCGCCTTACGTCGGGTCCGGTCCACCGACAGTGGTGATCTTGGCAACCTCCTGTGGATGACTCCCCGGCGCGTATCCAGTCGCCTTCTTGTACGTCGATCGCGCTGCCGTAAGCGTCGGGTACTGCGCGGCGTCCGAGTGGTGATAAACCCACATCGTCGGGTCCGCCGGGCCGCGCCAGAACGTCACCGAATGCGTGCCATCGCGGTAGGTGATTTCACGTCGGATGAAATAGCTCATGCCTTCCTCCGTCGATGCTCGGGGCAGAAGTGCCCTGCTGAACTGACATGCCGATAAAGACTGCGATTCGTCGGGTCATCCGGCTTTCGCCTTTCCGGTTTTTCGGTCCATCGCTCGTTTGACTTTCCGGACGTCAGCCAGCCGATATTCGGGTACATCCTCAGGGCTGTGTCGGTAGAAGCCGCGGCGCCCGTTAGGCCTCACCCACATGGCGGGTTTGAGCTGTTTGTCGCGGATCCAGCGGGCGAAGGTGCGCCAGTGCACGAATTCGCCGAGTTCACCCATGATTCCGGTGGTGTAGCGGTCGGGTGAGTCGGTGCGCTGGTTGCCGATGAGCACGTCGCGGGGAAAGGTCTTGTTGTCGGCGTTGTTGAGCGTGCGGTTGTAGAGCCGTTCGATGTTGTGGGTGGTGCGGCACTGCGGATTCGGGCAGGTGACTTCGATGGCGTCGCGGGGGCGTAGAGGGCGAGGCCGCAGATTTTGCGGTTGATCATGGTGTCGCATTGGCCGCAGAACCGCGGCGCGGGCGGCCGGTTGATCGTCTTCTCGATGTCGCCGATCAGGTGTTTGATCTGGGCGAAGCATTGGCCGGCGTCGGGGCGCGCGGCGAGGGTGTGGACGTTGGCGGCGAGCAGAAGGGCCATGTCGGAGCTGTTCACCCTCGCGACGCCTCCGTGCTCAGCGTTTCGGCGTTGACGTTGATCACTTCGACCCAGCGGGCCAGTGTGGCGTGCAGGTCGTCGAGCAGCTCGGATGGGCTGCCTTTCCACTGTGTTTCGCGGGTGGCGTTGCGATCGGGGCCGAGTCGAACCAGCAGCGGGGTGGTGCGTTCGTTTGAGCGGCGCGCGGATTCACCCAGGCGTGTGCGGCCTAGCTTGGCGTCCTCGAGGTACTCGATGAATCCGGGTGAGCGTTCACCGTTGGGGTGAGCTTGGCCGACCGCGAGCCCTTGTAGCATTTCGTGGAGATCGCCTTGGCAGTCGGTGCACAGGTAGAGATCCGACTTGCGTTGACATGCCTGGCAGTTCGCCATCTGTCAGCAGAACCTTTCATCCGGGACGTACCAGTCGGGCAGGCACAATCGGCGCAGGTAGGCGGCGAAGGGGATAGCGGCGGCGTAGATGGTGCCGGACTCCCAGCGCGTCCCGGTGGAGGCGAAAACGAATTCCGGTTGGTCTTCGATGGTGAGCACGCCGTTGCAGAAGCCGTGGATGAGTTTGTCTTGGAACTCGGGCGTCAGGCCGGTCGCGGTCAGGTGCAGGCCGTCGATGATCTGGGTGGGCCGCACGATGGTCCCGGCGACGTCGTGCACTGGCGGCAACGCGAATTGGTGTTGTTCGACAGTGGCGACGGTGCGGGCGATATGTTGGCGGAAGTCTATGGACCAGACGTTGACGAGGGTCATCGTGAGGCCGCCAACTCTGCCGGCCATTGCACCGCGGCGAGGTTCGCGGTGTGCCGTTCTTTGACGTCGAATGGCATCGGGTCGCCTGCGCGGAACGCTCCGATGGCGGCGAGGACGAGCGCGTCGGCCTGGTCGTGGTCAGCTATGGGTGTGCGTGGCCACCAGGCGCGCACGGTCGTCAAGACCGCGCGTTTGTCGGCGTTGCCGTTGCCTGTCGCCCACAGTGCGCGGGTCTTGGGGGCGACTACCGCGATCGGAATGCCACGGGCCCGCAGCGTCGAATACAGGCCCCACCACAGGCCAGCTCGGTCGTGGTTGGAGGGCATGTTGGAGCCGTACGACGGGCCTTCGATCACGGCGAGGTCGACGCGTTTGGATAGCGGCAGAATTCCAAGTGGCCCTTGGAGATTGTCGTCGAGCCAGGCGATGACTGCGCGGCATTGGCTCACGATGCGGTCGGAGCGGTGGCCGTAAGTCTTGCCATTCGGTGTGCCGTGGCCGAGCGAGTGAAGTCTGGACGGGTGGCCGTCGCACAAGACTGCGATGCCGGTGCTGGTCAGCGACGGGTCGATGCCGGCGACGATCATGCGTCGCAGCTCGGGTCGTAGTGCGGTGGGTGGCATCCGGTCGCGACGTCGTAGGTTCCGCAGTTCTCGCACCGCCAGCCGTAATCGGTGTCCACCACGGCGCCTTTATCGCAGAGTGGGCATCGCTTCTCGGTTGCGGCGATGAACGCGGTGACTGCCTGGGCGAAGGTGTCCCAGCACTCGCCGACTGAGTCGTCCGAGAAGCCTGCCGTATAGTCCAGGTACCAAGCGCCGGCGCCGACGTCGTCGGTCTTGTGGATCCGGAATCGGTCGCTCACGCGCACTCTCCTCGGTGGTATTGCCAGCAGCGGCGGCAGCAGGGCGGATCTTCACGTTGAGCGCGGCGCGCGCATGAGGCGTGCATCAGTTCGTCGTCGAAGTAGTCGACGTCGTCGCCCTGGCGGATCCGGTTGTCGCCGTAGTCGCAGTCATCGCTTGCGCAGCGGCCGTCGAATCGGGCGGCGAATGTGCTCATGCGATCACGGACCAGTCGTGTTTGGTGCAGCGCGTCACGCCGTTGTCGACGTCGACCATGCCGCGGTCGTCGCAGTGCGGGCATTGGCGGATGCGTGCCCAGAATTCGGCGCGTAGTCGGGCTGTTCGGTCGGCGTGTTGGTCGTTCCAGCTGGCGCGGCGGCGGCGGTAGCCGGCGCAGGCGCCGCAGGCCGGGGGTTCGGGTCGTTGCGGTGTGCTGGGCAGCTTTCGGGTGGGGGCTCGTTCGGGTCGGTTCCGCGTGGTTCGTCGGCGTTGGGATTTTCGGCGGGCAGCTCCCCAACTTGAGAACTACCCAAGGTGAGTGATCCAGATCCAGATCCATATCCCTGGGGTTCGCGAAGGGTTTCGGAACGGTTTAACGGTTCCGAAACGGTTGCGGAATCGTTCCGGAAGGGTTCTGTTCGGTTTCGGAACCGTTGAACGGTTCAGGAACGGTTTCCGGTTCGATCTGGTCCGCGATCCGATCAGCCTCAGCCTTCCGGAGGCGCCGCAATTCCCGCGCCAGCTCGCGCCGGATCTTCTCGGACGCAACCATTCCGGCACACCGCAACGCGTTCTTGAGGATGTTCGGATACCGCACCACGTCGCAGTGCCGCATATACGAGCGGATGAACAGCTCGTCGGTGTCCTCGTCGACGAACACGAACCGGTGCTGCTCGAGCACCTTCAGGTCCGCGGTGAAGTCCTCGGCGGTGAAGGTGTCGCAGCCCTTGGTCCACTTGGCGACCTGCAGCGGCTGGACTCCGGCCCGGTCGAGTTCCTTCTGGCTGATCAGCTGGGCGTAGGTCGCCTGGGCGGTGCGCGGGAGCGCCCGGAATTCCTTGTCCCGCCAGATCGATTCCTTGAGGACGCCGGCCGCGTTAGCCATCGAGTAGTGCCTCCGCTTCTGCGATGACGGCGTCGGCGCGCTGCCGTGCCGATTCGGTGGTGTTCTTCCAGCCGGAGCCGACCAGATAAAGGCAGCCGGCGTGTTCTACGGCGCACGCGGGGTCTCCGCAGTGCGGATCGACGCCATGGCGGCACGCTGGCGATGGGGCGCGTCCCAGAACGTGGTCGAGAACGTCGCCGCCGCACCACTGTTTGGCGAATTCGAGGGCGTCCGCTTCGTGATCGCGGATCTCCTCGGCGGTCCAGCGGGTGGTGAGAAGTGGCGGCGCTGCCGGGGCGCGTTTTCTGCCGTGCTGACGATCTCGTGGGCTCGGTCTTGCAGCTGGCGTATCCGTTTCCAGCAGCAGCCGCAGAAGTAGGCCCAGCGGTCGTCGAGGCCGCGTTTGCGCCGGGCCGTGTCGACGAGGTAAAGCAACGTGTCTTGGGTCAGTCCGGCGCGAATGAACGTCACTACGCTCGACGGCCAATCGTTCGGGATCCAGTACGGTTTCCACGCGTCGTAGACAGCGTCGAGGATGCGTTCGATGGCATCATCTTCGGCCGCGATCTCGTCGGCGGCCTGACGCATCGCTGCGGCCCAGCGCATGGCGTCTCCGGCGACGTCAGTGACGAGCGCGGCATCGGCCGGCACCGAGGACTTCCCGCTGTTGCAGTCGCTGCAAGCAGTGACGAGGTTGGTGGACTCGTCGCTGCCGCCCAGGGCTTCTGGGATGACGTGGTCGACCGTCAGCTTGACGTCCGGTGCGGTTGCTCCGCAGTAGCGGCAGGCGTGGTTGTCGCGACGCAGGATCTCGAATCGAAGTCGTTTCGATACGGCCATCAGCTGGCGCTCTCCTCCTCGCGTGGCGTTGCGGTGCAGTCGGCGCGGTGCTTGTTGTGCACGGCGTGGTAGTAGCCGCAGCCCACGCAGAAGCCCCGGCGGTCGGTCGCGGCGGCGAACACCTGCGCCCAACGATCACGCGGCTTCGACTCCTTGCTCATATGGGTGCCTCGAAATTGAGCTGGTCTTGTTGGGTCCACGCGAGCGATGAGCTATCGAGCCGCCATGTCACCAGGCAACAGCCGAACGGCGGCCGCTCGTTAGGGCCGATAGCGGCGCGGCCGGGGGCGATGAAACGCATTCGACCGGGCAGGAACAGAACGGAGAGCGGCGATCCGGGCCGGTCGCGATACGGTTCGACCATCTGCTGCCACCAGCCCTGCTCGGTCCTGTTGGCCGGCAACAGCATCGCGACGCCGTCGGTTCGCTCGTGTTCGCGCCATGCTTTTTCGACCCAGTGACCGATGCGTGAATACGGCGGGTTGCACCAGACACGTTCGCCGGCCCAGGACTGTGCGAGCCCGTTGTCGGAGTGGATGAAGTAGCGGGCGCATTTGGCGTTATGGGCTGCGGCGGCGACGTCGAGGGTGAACGGGCCAAGTGATTTGTCGAAGCGCGCGAAGTCCTCGGGGGTGGTGGCGCGGTCGTCGATCGCATCGTCGGCGCCGCCGCGTGCCGCCAGCTGCTGACGGTGGTTACGAGCTTGAAACCGAACGAGGCTCATGCGTCTGCGAATAGTCCGATGATGCGGGCTGCGGCGGTGGTGACGTCTTGGATCGTTGGGAGGGCGTCGAGCATCCGCTGCTGCAGCTCGGCCGGCGGGACGACCTGCAGGTGCAGCGCGGTTCGGTCAGCCTCCGCGTCGTATTCGGCTGCGACGGCCCGGTAGAACGCGCCGAACTGGTCGGGGCCGACGATGTTGTCGGGATCGAATTGGCGATGGTCGCCGCGGTAGTGCAGCTGGTCAGCCATCAGCAGCGGCACCCGTCGTCGGGGTCGGACGTGCGCGCGTCGATGACGGCTTGGCGGACGAAACAGTCCTTGGCTTCCAACAGTTTCCGCAGGCCGGTGGTCAGCTCCGGGCCGTCGTCCAGGTGGTCGGCCATGCGTTGAGCCAGTGCAGCGGGGAAACCGCTGACGTCCCACAAGTGCTGCGGCAGGTGGTCGTAGGCGAACAGGTCGAGCAGGTGCTGTGTCGCCGGGTGCCGGTTGCATTCGTTGGTGGCCATGCGGCTACTCGCCTTCGATGCCGTTGTGGCTGAATTCGGGGTCGAATTCGTTGAGGCCGTCACCGTTGTCGGCGTCGTGGTCCTGGTGCTCGTCGTCGACGGCATCGGGATTCACGTCGCCAGCTTCGTCGAACAGGCCGGGCTGGTCGTCGTCGGTGCTGGGTGGCTGCTTGCCCGCTTCCCAGCACGCCTGAATCGTGAGGGTGCGGGTGTAGCGCATTTCGCCGTCTTTGCGTTCGATCGGGCCGTGTTCGGCGGTGCAGCGGGCCCGCACGATGTAGGTGCGGACTTCACCGACAGCGGGGGTTCTTCCATCGCGCACGGGGTGCTGCCGAAACCCAGGTAGGCGGCGGGGGTGTCGAGCAGGTCGTCGGGGATGTTGTCGAGCGCGTTGGTGGAGGGCAGGTCTTGGGGCTTGTCGGTCACGAGCATGGGGGTGGGTTCCTTTCGGTGCGTGGGCTATTGGGGTTTGGTCGGGCCGCGCAGGTCAGGCCTCTCCCGCTAGGAGTTGGACGGGGTCGTGGGTCTGCCTTGGCGGAGTACGGAACGCGTTGACGCGGCCCGAGGTCTGCGCTCACTGCTGCGCGTCTTGCGCCTGCGCGGTTTCGAGGACGTCGATGAGCACGTGGGCTTCGGCTTTCGATAGGTCTTTGTTGGAGCCGACCAGGCGGCCGATGTTCACGTTCACCCATTGGAACCAGTCGGCGCGGCCTTCGTCGGTGTCGGCGTAGCCCTCACGCTGGCGTAGGATCGAGAGCTTCTGCAGCTGTGCTTTGGTGATGCCTTCGTCGGCGCTCGGCTCAGGCTGGGCCTGGGCTTCGTCGCCGAGCAGGTCATCCTGCTGCGGCTCGTCTGCCTGCGCCGTGTCCGCTTTTCCGGCCTCGTTCGAGTGGGGCTCAGGTTCGTCGTCGAGCAGCTCGTCGACGTCGTTGACCACCGCGGCCGCTGGCTTGGTCTCTGCCTTGGTGGCGGCGACCTTGCGTGGCTGTCGGCGGCGTTGCGCGGTCGTTCCGGCGGCGCGTGGCAGCGCGGGCCGCATGTCCTCGGGCAGCTCGTCGAGCGCGGCCATGTCGCCGCCTTCGATGACCACCGCGTCGATCAGGTCCTCGGCGATCGACGCGCCGGCCAGCACTTCGGGGAACATGCGCCGGCACATCCGCGATGACGCGCGAGCGACGAGCTTGTCGGCAGGGTAGCCGCCCAGGTCGATCTTGGCTTTGCGGGCGTTCTCCTCGGTGAAGGTGAAGGTCTGCCATTTGGATTCGTCGTCGACGTGTTCGCGGCGGCGGCCCTTGATCACCGCGCGGCTGTCGGTGGTCTCGACGAACTTGATTTCGTGGCCGGCTTCGATGATGCGGCGGCGCATCAGCTCTGCGGAGTAGCCGACTTTGCCGTTGATGACGTGCATGTGGCCGAGGCCGTCGAGAGGGTCGATGGCCATCTCGAAGCTGCGCATCATCGCGGCGGCGACTTCAGCGGGCTTGCCCTGCATGGATTTCGGTACGAACGTGGTCTTGGCGAGCACGTTGGCGACCTGCTCGGTCTTGATGAACAGATCCAGCCATTCACGGAGGCGTTCACCTTTGCTGATCTGGCCGGCGGGGACGCGTGCCAAGGTGCCGTCCCATGGTGCGGGTTGCTGGCTGGCGAACAGCTCGCGGGGGACGTCGTTGCGTGTGGCGAGTTCGGTCATCTCGTGATCTCCTCGATTTGTACGATGGGCTGGCAGCCGTATTCGCTTGCTTCTCTTGATCGTCTGGCGACGTCGGCGATCAACTGCGCTTCGTCAAAGCTGAGCGCCATGTCGAATGTTGTTTCGTCGTCGCATCCAGAAACGGTGATGCGGTGGGTCATCTCAGGCATCTATATCGACGTCCTCGAAGACGATGCGGGCGGTGGATGGGTTGGGGTCGTCGGGTTCTAGTGCTGCGCCGACGAGGTCGCGGGAGCTGTTGACGATGTCCCGCATCGCTGCGGCGATCCGGAAGGACTTCATCTGTTCGGGGCCGCTCGTGCAAGGAATGAGTTGCGCGTCATCGGAACTGATGAGGATTGCGCCGCAGCCTTCGACCTCGATCATGGGTTGTTCTTTGCCGTCGGTGTCGAGGTAGAAGTCGGCGTAGCGGTATGCCGCCAGCTGCAACGCGGTTTCGCCGAAGATGCCTTTCTCGTTGGTTTTCGCGTCCAGCAGCAGCCGTCGGCGCTGCTTCTGGTGGGTGACCTCGGCGACGAGGTCGAGGGTGCCGGCGTAGCCGTACCGGTAGGAGACGATGGTGGCTTCGACGAGGATCGGATCGACCTCGAACTTGTCGAGGAACCTGACGTATGCCTCGACGTGGCCGCGGAGTTCGTCCGGAATTCCTTGGATCTGTTCGCCTTTCACCAACCGCTCGGCGTAGCCGTGGACTTCGGTGCCGCGTTTCTTCGCTTTGTCGGTGACCGCGTAACGGGCACCTTGAAGCTGCTTGAGTCGCGCGGACGGCTGCAGTTCGGTCAGCTGATCCCAGTTGTCGACGGCGTACTCGGCGGTGGCGTTGGCCGCCCAGTTGATCAGCGCGGGTTTAGGTACGCCGTCGCCGAGCATCGTTGTGACACCGGGGATTCGGTGGCCATTGGCATCTTTGTAGTAGTGGCCTTCGGCGGTCTCGATCCGGCGCACCGGGCCGGTGAATTTGGCGCTCATGCCGCTCCGATCGTGATGGCGTAGGTCTCCCAACTGGCCGGGCAGTACTGACGGGCTTTGTCGAAGTGGCCGGCGATCTTCCCGACCGGGGTGCGGTGCACGCGGGTCCAGCAGACGGGACAGAGACGGCGGACGTGGCGGCTCATGCGGCGACCGTCCCGACGAGCCCCTTGGCCCGCTGCAGCAACGTCTTGGCGTCGTCGACGGTGGTGGAGGGTGGTCGTTGTATTCGACGATGCTGTGGCCGTGGAAGCGGCCGGGCAGCGCGTAGCGGGCGCAGGCGAGCGCGGCGTCGCGGATCTGCTCGGTGCGTGACGCTGCGGTGATCGCGGCGACGATGCAGAAGCATCCCCAGTTGCCGATGCGCTCGATGGCGTTGCCTTTGGGTAGGTGCGGGCCGACGAGCGTCCGGGCGGCCTCGAGCGCCTCGATGATCTCGATCGGCTCCGGCGGCACCAGCGCGGGCGCCGCGTACAACAGGTTCTTCATCGGGCCACCGACCCGAGTAGCGCGTATCCGAAGATCAGCCCGAACACGACGACCCAGAACGCCCACGGGCCAAGCCACGAGTCGTTCATGCTGCGGCCGCTGCGATATCAGCGCGCCACGCAGCCAGCTCGCCGGCCACCTGGTCCGGGAAGTCTCTGCGGACCAGGAACAGTGCGATGTCCAGCGTGGTCGACAGGATCGACGGGAACGCTTCAACGGCGTGGCCAGTGACGACACGTTGGGCGTAGATGCGGTCACACATGTCGATGAAGCGGTGCATGTCGGCGTCGAACAATGCTTGGTCGTCGCCCGCTCGGCGTTGCCGCCATTTCCGCAGGATTCGTTTGGGGCCGGTTAGAATCGGTGCACTCACAGGGATTGGGTTCCTTTCCGTGGGTTTGGCCCGTGCCGGCTCTCCTCCGGCGCGGGCCGCTTACTTAGCGGGGTGCTTGGGGGAACGGTCTGCGGGGCAGTCCCAGACGTGGAAGCCGGGAACCGGGGGATTGCAGTTGCAGACCGGCGGCAGGCCGAGCGCCAACGAGTTCTGCTGCTGCAGCAGGTTCCGGATGTCTTCGAGCTGCGCGCGGATCACGCCGAGGTGATCAGACATCTCGTCGAGCAACGTCAGCTCGGCGTCCGGGCGCCGGCGGCGCTCCTCCCAGATCGCGTCAGCGGCCGGATAGGCGATGTGCGCGAGGGCGTCGAAGCCAGCGGCGGCGAGCGTGCGGAGCGCGTTGATCACGACACCGCTCCGCTCACGAGCGCGAGGGCACGCTCCACCGGCGACAGCGCGCCCAGGTGGCAGGCCCGGCACAGGCAGTCATTCGGAAACGACGGCGTCCGGAACGGTTTCGAGCAGCGGTCACAGATCCCCGAGAACGTCTTGACGACCGTGACGGGGGCGGTCACCGCGCACCGCCTTGGGCGTGGCCGGGCCCGACTTCCCAGCCGGGCCCGGCCGTTCTCCTACGCTCTGGTTGTCCAGACCGAGAGAAGGAGAAGCATCTTGACTGTTCCCACCCCGACGAGGCCCGACAGGGAATGCGGGCCCTCTTGAACCACGTTCCGGAGACGATGCCGGCGACTCACAGCGTCTTGTATCTGCTTGAGTCCCTGCGCTCCGTCCGTGGTGACGAAGGTGATATATCCATCGAGAAACTCCACCAAGTTGTGAGCAAGTTCGCGGCGACGTTCTCCATCTGCGTCCAGACCTTGGAGAACCGGATCGAGCGACTCGAAGGACGTCCCGGAATCAATGACTCCACCTGGGAGGCGATCATGGTCGAGTTCGGCTTGCTGAGCGGCTAGCTCCTCGCGGACGATCTCGCGCACACGCTCCTCCGTGAGGTACGCGAGGCCGGGGAAGTTGTAGGAGCCGCTCACGACGCGGCCTCGGCGAACGCTTCGACGTCGGCCTTATTGATTCGGTAGCTACGGCCGCCCGGGACGCGGACCGCAGGCAACTTTCCTCGCGGATCCACCGCTGCACAGTGCGGTCGGTGGTGCGGTAGTGGGCTGCTACTTCGGCGACGGTAAGGAACGGGTTGGGGTTGGCAAGGTCGGGCCGATTAACATCGGGTGAGCCGATATCCATAGGCTAGAAGGTATCGGTTTAGCCGATATTGTGTCAACGTTCTCATACGGCATGTCGCAAAGCGACGTTTATGTCCTATAGTCATGCCTATGAGCATCACGGTTACTACCGAGGTCGACCCGAAGAAGCGGGCGACCAGCTTGATTGGAGAACGGGTGCACACGTTGATGTGGCGCGCCGGCCGTACGCAAAAGCAGCTCGCCGCGATCCTCGAAGTGGGCCAGGGATCAGTGTCGGATCGACTCCGAGGCAAGACGGAATGGTCGGCGATCGACATCGCCGTGACGGCCGCATGGCTAGGAGTGCGACCCGAAGACCTCATGCCCGAAGTCGAGCTGTTCCCCGGCGACGGTGACGACGGCGGTGCGGCTGGTGCCCCCACCAGGACTCGAACCTGGGACCTGCGGATTAAAAGTCCGTAGCTCTACCAACTGAGCTATAGGGGCCGCGGAGATTCAGGATACTTGGGTCCCAAACGCGGCTCGTTTGAGGATTGGGCCCACGGTGACCTAAGCTGACGTGGCTCCTAACGAAACCTCGTTGCGAGTACCCCGGAGTGATTCGGTTCTGGCCCCCATCGTCTAGTGGCCTAGGACGCCGCCCTTTCACGGCGGTAGCACGGGTTCGAATCCCGTTGGGGGTACGCGACGCGGTGACGCGGAGCAGCAGCAAGGCCCTGTGGCGCAGTTGGTTAGCGCGCCGCCCTGTCACGGCGGAGGTCGCGGGTTCGAGTCCCGTCAGGGTCGCCAACTCGGCGAGGCACTTCATGCCTTCCGGCCAGGTAGCTCAGTCGGTACGAGCGTCCGCCTGAAAAGCGGAAGGTCGGCGGTTCGATCCCGCCCCTGGCCACCAGTCTTGAGCTGCACGGACGCGGTGATGGCACTCTATGGATGGTTCGGTGTGTCCGGTTCCTGTCCGTTCGCCCGGTTTTTGGCGACGTCCTGAAGCCGGTCGAGATTCGTGGCTACGTGGTCGAGTTCGTCTGAATAGAGGTCGCTGTAGATGTTCGCGGTGACGGTCGGCGTCGAGTGCCCCATCGTCTTCTGGACGTAGCGGAGGTCGGCGCCGGAGGCCCGGGCCAGGCTGGCGTAGGTGTGGCGCAGGTCGTGAATCGTCAGCGGCACCAGTCCGGTTTTCTTTAGGGCTTCGTTCCAGTCGGTATGCCGGCGCCAGTTGTTTGATCTGAGGAACCCGCCATTTGGCGAGGTGATTGCATGTTCTGTGGGCGCGCGATTATCGATCCTTGGTTTGAGCGCGTCGATGACGATTTGGGGGAGTGGGACGGTTCGGGCGGCGGCGCGAGTTTTTGGCGGCCCGACGATGATCCGGCCTTCCACTTCTGGCGCGGCCTGGCGGACATAGAGCCGACGCGCAGTTAGGTCGATGTCGCCGACCCGCAGGCCGACGAGTTCGGACCAGCGCAGGCCGGTGAAGGCGAGGATGATCACCACGTCGCCGTGGTCGCCGCATGCGGCTGCCAGGGCGGCGACTTCGGTGGCGGTCAGATAGCGGTGGCGTTCTCGGGTGGGTATCCGCCCGGATGACACCCCGTCAGCCGGGTTGCTGTGGATTCGACCGTCCTCGCGCGCCATGTCGAGAATCGACCGCAGCAGCCGCAGCGTGGCGAGTTTGGCCCAGGGACCGACGGTCATGGAATCGATGAATTGCTGTATATCCTTTCGGCTGATTTCATCAACCGGGACGTGGCCGAAACGCGGACTGATGCGTAGTTCCCAATGCTGGGTGTAGCCGCTCCAGGTCTTGGGCGACACTGCGGGGCGTTTCAACGCGCTGTATTGCGTCCAGACAGCGGCGAGTTTGGCCCGGCCAAGTCGGGGGTCGAAGCGTCTGGCGCCGATCGCCGCTTCGCCATCCCGGTCGGCCTTGAATGCCCGCGCTTCTCGCAAGGTGGCGAACGTCGACGACGTCTCAGCCCATCCCGACGGGGAGTCTGAATCACGCACCAGGTAGCGCACTTGATAGCGCGGCAGACCGGCCGAATTGATCCGCTTTCGGATACCGCGCGGGACCGATCCGGCCACTTAGCGACGCACCTTACGAAGCCATGCGCGGACTTCAGCTGCGTCCCAACGTCTTACGCGATCAGATAGCGTGTAGCAGGGCGGTCCCACGTCTGCGCCGTGTTCGCGCAATGCGCCCCATCGACTCACCGTCGCAGCGGACACGCCAAGCAGCTCGGCCACCTGCTCCGCTGTTAGAAGCTCTGGAAAGGTCGCTGTCGCGGTGGCGCTGGTTTTGATGCCGAGGGTTGTCATGCCGATGTCCTCAGTTCTCTGCTGAACCAGCGCGACTTGAGCTTGTAGGCCCGTATTCTTGTGCGACAGAACGGATTAGCGAATCGGGCCAGAAGTCGGCGCGTACTCGCATCGTTGACCCGTCTTCGGCGATGACGTATCCGGTACCAGGCTCATTTGGGTTGATCCGATGCGCGGGGGCGGCGTCGGCGAGGCCGTCACCCAAGACCATGGCGACTTCGTCGCGTGAGCGCAGCCGCAGTGCGACGGTTTGGGTGAACAACCCGCGCATGGGCAGAATCTCCTTGCGAGGGTCCTGCATGAATGCGGCGACCACGATGCCTACAGCCCTACCCTTTGTCAGGATGCGTGAGAGTGAGCCCGCAACTTGCTTCCTCAGTGCCGCGTCCGTCATGTATGCGGTCAAGCCCGCGAATTCATCGATGAGCAGCACGACGAGCGGTTCGGCGGTGCTCGGTGTGTGCGAACGCGCTCGGCCGGCCATCCTGCGACCGCGGCTGTCTAGTAGCTCCTCCAAGTTGGTCAGCAGTCTCGCGGCGTTGGCCTCGGTCGTCGCAATGCCGCTGAATAGTGCAGACCCGACTGACACTTCGATCCCGTACTTGAGATCCACGGCGAACAGCCGCACGGTTCCCGCCTTGATGGCTGGGCCTAATCCGCCTGCAATGCCCCAAAAAACGGAGCCCTTGCCCGCACCCGAGCACCCAACAGTGAGGGTGTGCAGGCCGGCGACGCGCAGAGTCCATGCCGACCCATTCTCACGCCGGCCGACCTCGACGCCCGTCGGCTCGACGCTGGTTGGGAATGCAGCGGTCTCTGCCTCTGAAAGGCATTGTTTCATAACGAATTCCACGCGAACCGTGCCGGGGCCGATCAGTGTCGAGCGGGCGGAATGCGCCCCGACAGCGTCACGAATTGCGGGGACCGCGTTTTCGAGGTCGTCCACCGTCTGGCCGGTCCGTGTTCGGACTGTCATCCGTAGGCAGTCGCCGAACATGCTCACCCCGAGAAGGCGAGGATGAGTCCAAACTGTCCTCGTCCTGCTCTTGCCCTGTGCGTCCGTGCGTGTGACGTGCTCGGGAGTCGACAACCCGCAGGCCTTGGCAACCCGTGGCCAGGAGATCGATGCCCAGATCAGCCATCGGGCCCGACATGCTGGTGTTGCAACATAACGCCCAAATGTGGCGGGGGAACGCACTCTCCAAACGACGAGCGAAACGGCGACCACGCCGATCACCGCAATGAGCCACATGGCGCCGACCGCCAGCAGGTGCGTGAGGTCAAAGAAGTCGATGCCGGCGTCGGGATCTGGAATCGAATACGGATCGCTAGGTACTACGGGGTCGTACGGACTCATGCTGACACCCGGTCTCCCGCTGAGGACCCCGCCTTGCCGGTGTCCGCAGTCATACCCGAGGCCCGAAACGACCACGCGATGCGGCCGGATTCGCTCGAACGGTCTACGTACGGCAATATGTATAGTTCCTCGAAAATCACTGGTGTGAAGGGCATTCCGGCAGTGTTCGGTGGGCACACAGGCTGCTTGGGCGTTGCGAACTTGACGGTGAGAGTGCGCGCTCGCTTACTAGCTGTCGGGTCGCCGTCGAGGACTTCGACCTGCCACAACGGAGCGCCTGATTCTCGATCAGTCGCCTGGACCTTGTTGTCCTTCGTCGACCGCTCGTAATCGATCACCGCCGTCACGTCGGACACCACAAACGCTTTGCGTGGGAAAACCTGCTGGTGTGACACCTTGAGCCATTTCGGCACAGACATTTGTCGACCTTTCATGAGAACTGCTCTAGACAAGTTGAGGTTACATAGTCGTCTAGAGGAGTGCAACGGTCGACGCCCAGTTGATCGAAGACTTTGGGCTCAGCGGGCCGGGAACTCGTATTCGAGCAGGTAGGCGGAAGCAACTTTCACCGTGTCGCAGACCTCAACCGCCACGTCATTCGCGTCATATGCGGTTCGCAGCACTGTCAATACGGGAACGCCTGGTTCGAGTTCCAGTTGCCGCCGTTCTTCGGGAGTGGGCATTCGGGCTGCGACCTCCTCGGTGAAGTGACCGAGTACGTGGCCATTCTCTTCCAGTCGGGCGTAGATGCCCCCGGGCCCAGTGTCCACCTGCTCGATCCTCGTGCCTTCGGCGAAAGCAGCCGGGATGAAGGAGACCGCCGTTTCAACCGGTCGGCCATTCGCCAGGTAGCGGCGCGATCGCACGACGATGTCATCGTCCGGTGATAATCGAAGTCGTTCCGCTACAAACGAATTCGGCTTCTCGCGGCTCACCGCAATATTGTCGACTTGCGGCGAGTAACCCGATTTCTCGGCCTCGACGGTAAACGCCGCCTTGCCTGCCGCGCGATGCTGTCGCGCGAATCGATCCGACGCGAGCCGGCGGATGGGGGGCGTCGGGCGAATAAACACCCCGCGGCCATGCTGCGAGACGACCAGTCCCTCGGAACGAAGCTCCTGCACAGCTTGTCTTACCGTCATGCGTGCCACACCGAAATGCTCGATAAGTTCCGTCTCAGACGGCAGTCGTTCCCCGGGAGCTAGCCGGTTGGAACGGATCGCTTCTCGCAACATGCCCGCGATCTGCCGATATGGCGGCTTGTCATCGGCTCTGTCGATTTGTCCAAGTTGCAGCACCCGCTGGCCTTCCATCACATGTCTAGACGACTAGTCTAGGAAGCCAGTCAACCCGTGTCTCTTCTGCCGGCATCGAACAAGGAGGACCCCAGAAATGGCAACCTCGCCTAAGCACTCGGTCAGTGTCGCCGGCATCGTAGTGCGTGACGATGATCGCGTTCTCGTGATCAGGCGGGACGACAACGGCCACTGGGAAGCCCCTGGTGGTGTACTCGAACTAGGCGAATCTTTTGAGGACGGTGTTCGGCGCGAAGTCCTTGAGGAAACCGGATTGACGGTGAAGGTAGAACGTCTCACCGGCGTTTACAAGAACCTGACCCATGGGATTGTCGCTCTGGTCTACCGCTGCCATCCGGCCGATGGGGACACTCACCCCACTGCGGAAGCCCGCGAGGTTCGTTGGATGACAAGGGAGGAAGTTCAGTCAGCGATGAATCCTGCATTCGCGGTGCGTGTACTGGACGCGTTCGACGAAGAAACTCATTCGCGGGTCCATGACGGCGTCAACCTCGTGTCGGGCTGCTAGGGGTCCACTACACGCTGTCCGGATGTAATCCGAACAGTGCTTGATAGAACACTGCTCGCTTTGGGGGCGCTGGCTCGACCTCGCCCGGACGAGCCTGCACGCATCCCAGGAACGCACTAGACGACGGCGCATTCGCCGGTTTGTTCCGGACGATAAGTTTCGTGAACGCTTCGATGTACTCGAGCGCCGCTCGGATGAGGGTGAAACCGGTTGTCGCAAGGTCGGCCACCATTGACGAACCGGTAAAGGGCGAAACAGGTTCGGTCTGCCACACTCCCAGCGCGTCGTAGTGGTGCTGAGTCATCTCATTGTCGGCACCGAGGGCTAACTCGGGAATCACACTGAGATTCAGCGCCACGTTCATCGTGTTGCCGTAGCTGCGGCCAGGGTGGGTGTCGACGGCAAGAACGCCATCGTGGATGTGATTCCTCAACTGCTTGCAGAGCCACGCATACACCCGCAGGCGCGTCACGTCACCCAAAAGTGACTGGTCGTACTGCGTTCGCACTTCCTTGTCGATGAAGGTCCGCGAGTCGAGTGATCCCCGAGCCTTTTTCCGATCAACTGACGGGTCGACCATCGCTTGGTAAGCACGCCCGAAAATATCGAAAACTGCTGCAAGATAGAGTAATTCACGGTCAAAAGCTTCAGCGGTAGCCTCGGCAACATCTTCGTTCCGCTTCCCGTCCAGCGGGTTCGACAGCGCGGCCAGCAGATCGTCGAACGCGCGCGCTGCACGTCTCAGGCGGATGCGAACCGACGTGAATGCCTCTGCGGCCTCAGGTCCACCTTTAGCGGCAGCCGCAAACATTGAAGCGGCATCGAAGTATGGCAATCCGCTGACCGTGCCCCAGTCGTAAAGATTGACGATGGTCGCAGTCGACTCCGTCGTCTCCCAGCTTCCGCCACCCACCAACATGCCGCGCTCGACCGTCACAACCGGATTGCTAGTCACCCGCAAGTAGTGACCGATGAGTGGTACAGCCGCGTCGGGTGTCACGCTGACGACCACATCGTTGTCGGCGACATCTGTTCGTCCCGCAGTGGGGGCGGTGGTGACGATGGCATCGATGCCAACAGCCCCGGCGGCGGCAGCATAGGCAGCTGCACGATGTCGCTGATCGAGCGTCAACGGGGGGAGGCCGTCCGGCGCATCGTGCTCATCGAGCTGCTGGTACGCGGCGAAGAACCGAGCCTTGGACCAGGCACGGTAGCTCTCGCCACGAGCGGTGCTGACGGAGAACTCGGCCGCGTCGCAGAACTTGCCTGCGTCAGCTACGTTCGTGAAATTGACGGTGTGGCAAGGCGGTTCATCGAGCAACTCGGTCCACCCGCTCGGAGCTTCCGTTGCCGCCGGGATCAATAGGTGCACCTCGATCTCGTCGCGCGTCAGGAACCCGGTGATGTAGCCCTCCTCCGGCGGCTCCGCGATGGTCCCGACATCAATGCCCAGCCGCACCGGGCGCGTTGCCGGCCTCAATGGGTACAGAGGCTCCAACTTCGAGTCTCTCGTCGGCGGCCGAACGTAGCGCATGAAGCGCCAGTTGGGCCGGCCGGATGGGATGGTGATCGCCATATTGGGATGGTCGCACTTGGGGATGACAACTCAGATCGGTCCGTAGTGTTCGCATTCCGACGACTGCATGCATACGGCAGGTCAACCGACCGCAGCCACACCAGAGCCGCACGGCAGGGGAGGCGCGCGAGCGCATTGATCGAGGTTTGCAGCGCATTCTTGATGCATGGAACGCCCGCGATAGCGCATAGGAATACTAATAGTATCGTTGCGCTACTATCGGTAGCATAGATGGGACTCACCGACGCGTCGAAGGGGGCGGTTATGCACACGCAATGGATTGAGCAATGCACCGTTCAGCGAGTCTCGCTGCACGAAGGGCTCATACTCGACCTCGACGGTTACAACGAATTGGTGATTTCCCGACCGCTGCGACTGACCCTCCCGCCGGCAGGAGCCTGGCCGTCGGATGAAGTGTTGATCGACCCCATCAACCTTTCGCCCGAGGAGCGGCCACTGTTGGACCTTGCCGGAGCGATCTGTACGCGCGCCTGGTGCGACGACGACGGGGCCTTACATCTCTGTTTCTCCCCCGGCCACCGCATCGACGTCGACCCGGATGTAGCGGCGACCTCGTGGGAACTCTATGGCAAGTGTCACGGATACGTGGCGTGTCTGCCGCGAGGTCGCGTCCGAGCGATTCGGCACGACCTTCCTGTCGACGAGAATGACTCAGACGCAACACAACCCAAAGCCATGGCACATCAGTAGCCCGGGTGGCTGAAGACTCGCTGGATGCTTATGTCAGGGTCCTCATGGCGCGGTCGAGGAAGTCGGTAACCGCGGCGGTGAACGCGTCGTTGTTGTCGCCGGCAACCATGTGACCGGTGCCGGTGACGTCCGTCGTTTCGGCGTGCCTGACGAGCTGGCGGAATTCGCTGACGGTTTCCTGGGAGACTACGTCTGAAAGTGCCCCGCGTACCAACAGCGTTGGGGCCGTGATTCGACGTGCTCCTTCGGCGAGGAATCCGCTGATGGCGTCGAACTCCTCGCTGCCCGTCATGAGATTGCCTTGGAGGACATCGAAGTTGGAGCTGATGAAGGCCGGGTCCCAGCGCCAGATCCATCGGCCATCGCTACGTTGGCGCAGAACCTTGTGCAGGCCGTCGAGATTTTCGGGTCGCGCGCGGCGTGGGTTGTATTCGGCGATGACATCGGCGGCATCATTGAGCGTGCCGAATCCGTCGGGGTGTCCGGCCATGAATGACAGGATGCGACGGGCCCCATGAAATTCCATTCGCGGGGTGATGTCGACCAGGACAACGGCTGCCCAGAGGTCGGGTGGGGCCAGCAGATGGGTAGCGAGGATGATCAGCCCACCCAGCGACGCGCCGACGACGGCGGGGGGACTGTCGGCGCTGACGTGTCCTCGTACCGAGATCAGATCGGACACAAACCGTTCGATGTCATATTGTCCGCTCGGGTCCCAGTCGCTGTCGCCGTGACCTCGTGTGTCGTAGGCGACGACGGTGTAGCCGTGGGAATAGAGTCGACGGGCGGTGGTGGCCCACGCGTGACGGTTCTGGCCGCCGCCATGGAGCAGCAACACGACGGGGTGAGTCGCGGCGTGCCGGTAGCAATCGGCCACGAGAGTGATCCCGTCGCTGGTGCGGATGCGCTCTCGGCCAATTGTCATGTGGTCCGGTGTGGTCGGCCGTTGTGAGTCGAGGATTTCCGTTGCGGCCACCAGCTGGCCTCGCGCAGGAGCGTAGCGATCGCGGGCACCGTGAGGGTGCGAACGACGAAGGTGTCGAGTAGTAGGCCGCAGCCGACGATGAATCCGACTTGGATCATGATTCCGACAGAGCCGACCATCAGGCCGAACATACTCGCGGCGAAGATGAGCCCGGCTGAGGTGATGACTGAACCGGTGTTTGCGACCGTGCGTAGCACGCCGACGCGAATGTTGTGAGCGGATTCTTCGCGTAACCGCGAGATCAGCAGCATGTTGTAGTCGGCGCCGACGGCGACCAGGATGATGAACGCCACAAGCGGTACGGGCCAGGCGATTTCCTTACCCAGGCCGTATTGGAAGACGAGCGTCCCAATGCCCAGTGCCGCGCCATAGTTGAGTACGACCGTACCGAGGAGGTAGAGCGGGGCCAGCAAGGCACGCAGGAGAAGGACAAGGATCACTCCGACGATGACGAGCGTGGCGATCGCCAGCAGATGAAAGTCGGCCGACAGCAGGCGCTGAATATCGGAGTTGACGGCGGGGAAACCGGCCATCGATATCGTGGCGTTGGCCAGGGAGGTGTTCGGGCGTGCGGCCCCGGCAACTTCGGTGATTTTCTGAGCGAGATCCATCGCTTGGCTGCTGTAGGGGTTGTAGCTCGATTCGATCGCGAAGCGGGCGGTCTTGCCATCGGCCGACATAAAATGTTTTGCCACATCGGCGAACTGGCGATTCTCGAAGGTGTTGGCGGGCAGGTAAAAGCCGCTGGCGTTGTCCGAACCGGCGCTGGACCGCGCGGAATTTTGTAATTGGGTGGCGACCTGACTCATGCCGGACAACATTTCGATGTTGCTGTCGGCAAGGGTGTGCACGCCGGTGGCCAGGGCTTGTGCACCCGACGCGAGCTGGCTGATGCCGTTTTGGAGGCGGCGGATATTGCCGGCCATGTCGGCGGGATCGCCGAGTGCTCCGAAAGCCTTGTTCAGCGAGGTGACCGTGCTCTGCAGATCTGCTACGGTGCCCGCCGCATTGTCGCTGCCCGGCTGGTACATGTCGCCCAGGTTGGCGAGCTGGCTGAAAAAGCCGCCATCGCGCAAGGTCACCAGAATCTGCACCTGATCGCGGATCTGGGCACACTCGGGTGTGGTGGCACACCACGGGGAGGTGTTGAGCGCACCAACCAGCGGATCGATCGTGGCGATCGCGTTTTGGGCTTGTTGAGCTTCTTGACGCAGTCCCGGCCCGGTTCGGATCGCTTGATCGATGGTTGGTGTGGTAGCCGAAAGTTGCTGCAGCAGAGGGCGAAAGTGTTGAAATTGCGATCCGCTGGACTGGGCTTGGGTAAGGACCGCGGTCAGCGGTGTCAATGCCGTGCGCAGGGTGGTGTCAAGTTGCGCCAGGCCGCCGGCGAGTTGGTCGGCGCCACTGGTGAGTTTGGCCAGGTCGTCCTTATGGGCGTCTCCCTTGGCGACCGCGCCGGCCATCTTGTTGCCGATCTGGCCGTTTTGCCACGAGAGCTGTGCCTGATCGAGGCGTGCACCGGTGGGCCGAGTGACACCGGAAACCTTGGTGACGCCCGGCAATTGCGACACTCGAGACGCCATTTCATCTAGGTCGGCTAGGCCTTTACTGGTGCGCATATCTGTGGGTGATTCGACGACCATGAACTGTGTGATGACGGTATCTTTGCGGAAATGCCTATCCAGCAAGCGATAGCCCTCATTGCTGGTGGTCGTCGCCGGCTGTCCTTGCCGATCGTCGTAGCTGATGTGCATAGTCAGCGCGACAGCCGCGAGGCCTAATACAAGTGCCAGGCTGGCGGCCAGCAGTGGGGCGGGTCGGCGGACCACGGCCACGGCGATCCAGTTCCAGTATCGGCGCGTGCGGTCAGCTTTGGGTTCGCCAATGCCATGTTTCGCGGCAAGCGCCAATACCGGAGGAAACAACGTTACTGTAGCTGCGACTCCGACAAAGACAGCGATCGCGCACGCCGGGCCTAATGCGCTAAATACGCTCAGCTTCGCAAAGACCAAGGATAGAAACGCAAACGCCACAGTCGCGGCGGAAGCCATGATCACCCGCCCGATGGTGGCGGTTGCGTTAATCACAGCCAGGTCAGCCGAAATCATCTGGCGGCGCTGCTCGTGATACCGGCTGATCAGAAACACGGAATAATCGGTGCCGGCACCCAACAAGATGGCAGTCATGAACGCAATCGTGAATTGCGACACCGGCATTCCTGATTCGCCCAGCGCCGAGAGCACCCCGCGCCCGACCGCCAGGCTCACACCGATCACGAGCAATGGCAGCAACGCGGTAACTAGTGACCGATAGATGACCAGCAAAATCACCGCGATCAGACCGGCTGTCACGATGGAGATGCCAATCAAATCCTGCTCAGCCGAATCGATTAGATCGCTGAATGTCGCGGGAGGTCCGGTTACACGAACGATCGTGGACGTACCGCTAAACGACTCGGCGACAATAGCGCGCACCGCCCGAACGGATTCCGCCGCTCTAGGATCGCCGAGCGTGCCAGCTACCCCGACCGGCACATACCACGCCTTGCCATCCTGGCTCATCGCCTGACCCGCAGTAACGGGGTCGGCTAACAGATCCTGAACCAGTCGCACGTGCTGGGAGTCGGCACGCAACCGCGAAACCATCGTTTTGTAGCGCTGACGCACCGGCGCAGTCAGGCCCGTCGGGTCCTCGAATGCAACAAAGACGGTGGTCTTGGACCCCTGCTCGCCGAATGCCGTGCCCATCCGGTCAACCGTCTGCAGCGATGGAGCATCAGGGGGGACCAGATTCACCGACTGCTGTTTCACAACGGTTTCCAGCTGGGGGAACAGCATCGCCAGGACGCCGGCGGTCACCACCCACGCCCCGATGACCAGCACCTTATGTCGGATGCTGAACCCCGCCAGGCGAGCTAGTCGATCACTGTATGCGCCCTCGCCCGCCGCGACCTTGCGAAGTTGCTCCCGAACTGGGCGACTCAGCGTCGCCACCCCCGAGGAAACCCACCCGTTGTCCGCCATCCCCCACCTCCGTTATCCCAAAAGAAACTAACGGTGTCGGAACAGTACCGCTAGTACCCTTTCGCTTCGTCGCCGAAACCGCGACAGGCGTGCACCCGTCGACCGCTACCGCACTACTCACCTGGATTGGCCCGAGAGCACCCCGCAGGCGACGGACCAGCATTTCGCGCCTGGCGCGACGTGCCCCTCGGCGCGCAGGTTGATTGACCGTGACGACGCACCGTCGCCGAAATTCTGAAAGGTTCATGAACGCCGCAGACGAAAAGCCAGCCGGGAAGTTAGCCTGGTGGGATCGTCGTGCACGTGGTTGTACATTTCCCGGTTCATCAAATTGTCGTCCAGGTATGAGCAGTAGCGAGGCGGGTAATGCCGAGGACGAACGCGGTCTTGGTCCGGCGGCGTTCGGTGGATGTCACTGGTAATGGTGCGGCCGCTGAGCCTGAAACCGCGAGCCGCACTCATCCACACTTGGGTCCTGGTTAGCGCAAGCAGCGCATTCATCGCAGAACGCCATCCTCGGCGTGTGCGAGTCCCTGCCGCACAAGTTGGGAGGGTTCGTGGGATGGCCTCATGAACCGACATGCCAGCCGTGCATTGGTGGCCTTTTGGACCACGGGTTGTTCGAGCCGTTGCCTGATCACGAATCCCCCTACTACGCACAAACCCCTACGAATAACTGTACTATTGGTAGCGCTATGCTACCAACAGTAGCGTTAGTTGGGTAGTGGCTGGATCAATCGCCAATGCAGATGCGATTCGGTGCGGGCCAGGTATGCGTAGGGTTTACGGTGACCATATGGAGCGCGACGGTTTTGACATGCCGGTCGACTGTCGGCTGCCAGGAATAAGGGACCAGCTCGGCGCCGGTTTTGCCATGAGCATGGGACCACCCGATTGCCAGTGATGGGACCATCTGGCTAGCTGTTTTGCCAGTTATGGGACCACCCCGGCGTGGCGTTGGGGGCTTCCGGTTGCTCGGCCGCTGTATTGGCCGAATGAGCTACCGGGAGGTGTCGGTGATCGAAGTCAGGGAGATGCTGCGGTTGTGGCTGCAGGGTCATGGGTTGCGCGAGGTGGCCCGGTTATCGGGCACGGACCGCAAAACGGTGCGCCGGTATGTGGACCGCGCCCGCGCGTGCGGGCTGGACCGTGACGGCGACGGGTGTCAGTTGACCGACGAGCTGTTGGCGGCGGTGATCGCCGGCGTGCGGCCGAGTCGGCCCAACGGCAAGAGCCAGGCCTGGGAGACCATCGCCGCCCAGCACGAGCAGATCAAGGCGTGGCTGAAGCAAGACTTGACTCTGACGAAGGTGCACACGCTGCTTGGGCGTCGGGGCGTGGTGGTGTCGTATCGAACGTTGCATCGCTATGCCACAACGGAATTGGGGTTCGGGATTCGGCAGGCCACGGTGCCGGTGGCCGATTGCGAGCCCGGTGCTGAACTGCAGGTCGATTTCGGTCGGCTCGGAATGCTCACTGATGCCGCGGATGGCCGCCGGCGGGTAGTGCAGGGGTTGATCTTCACTGCGGTGTATTCGCGGCACATGTTCGTCTGGCCGACCTACCGGCAGACGCTTCACGAGGTGATCGCCGGGTTTGAGGCCGCGTGGGCATTCTTCGGCGGGGTGTTCGCGGTGGCGATCCCCGACAACATGAAGGCCATCGTCGACAAGGCTGATGCGACCGATCCGAAACTTAATGACGCCTTCCGCGAATACGCTCAGGCGCGGGGCTTCGTCGTGGACCCCACCCGCATCCGCAGCCCGCGCGACAAGCCTAGGGTTGAGCGCTGTGTCCAATATGTTCGGTCGAATTTCTTTGCTGGAGAAGACTTTCGGAATCTGAGTGACTGCCGGGCACGAGCCGAGCAGTGGTGTGGGCAGGTGGCGGGGATGCGGATACACGGCACCACTCGGCTGCGCCCGGCCGAGGTATTCGCCACCGACGAGCTACCCCACCTCAAACCGGCACCCGACGAGGTGTTCGACATCCCGACCTGGAGCCGGCCCAAGGTGGCTCCCGATCGGCACGTGCAGGTCGCCAAGGCGCTCTACAGCGTTCCCGGTGAGCTGATTGGGCGCCGGCTGGATGCCCGGGTGGATGCGCGCACGGTGAAGCTGTATTGGCGCGGTGAGCTGATCAAGGTCCATCCGGTCATGGCGCCAGGACGCCGCCATACCGACCCCGCTGATCTACCGGCCGAGGTGTCGGTCTATGCGATGCGAGATATCAACACCTTGCAGCGCAAGGCATCCGCACACGGGCAGCATGTCGGCGCCTACGCGGCGGCGGTGCTGGAGCATCCGCTGCCGTGGACCAAGATGCGCCAGGTCTACCGACTCCTGGGACTGGTGCGCCGCCACGGCGCCGACGCGGTCGATGACGCCTGCCAGCGCGCGCTGGACGCCGAGGTCATCGACGTCGGGCTGATCGAGCGCATGCTTACCCGCGGTGCCGGCGCACAGCTGCCGCTGATCCCGAACCCGCCGCAGGCGTCGCGGTTCGTCCGCGCGGCCACCGACTTCGCGGTGCGCAGGCCCTCATGAGCACAACCCGCCGCCCCGATGCCACCCCCGCGGTCAAGCCGATCGAGGTGTCTGCAGACCTCAAAGCGCTGATGCGCCGCCTCAAGCTCGGCCGCCTGCTCGACACCCTGCCCGAACGGCTCGCGCTGGCACGATCGAATCGGCTGCCACACCACGACTTCCTGGAAATGCTGCTAGCCGATGAGGTCACCCGCCGCGACCGCGAGTCCGCCGCCCGCCGCGCCAAGACAGCACAATTGGATCCGCAGATGCAGCTGCAGGCCTGGGATGACACCGCCGCGGTCAGCTACGACCGCCAACTATGGGCAGAGTTGACCTCGCTGCGGTTTCTGGCCGACGCCTACAACGTGCTCATCATGGGACCGGTCGGAGTCGGAAAAACGTTCCTGGCCAACGCATTAGGCCACATCGCCGTGCGACGTCACCACAGCGTGCATACCGAACGCGCCGACAAACTGTTCAAACGCCTCCGCGGAGCACGGCTAGACGGCAGCTATGAAGACGAGATGCGCAAACTACACCGCGTCGAGCTGCTCATCATCGATGACCTCGCGTTGCACCGGCTTGAGGCCACCGAGACCAATGACTTCTACGAGCTCATCGTGGAACGCCACCGCACCGCATCAACGGTCATCACCAGCAACCGCGAACCACCGGAGATCCTCACCATGATGGCCGACCCACTCCTGGCCCAGTCGGCGATGGACCGGCTCCAATCCGCGGCCTACGAACTCGTCGTCGAGGGCGAGTCCTACCGGCAACGCCAGAAACCCCGTCCTCGAAAGCCGGTCAATTCGGACCAGCCGAATTGACCAGCAGCCAGGTCATCAGTCACCATCACCCCACGGCCAGCAACCGGAAACAACCGGTCCCATGCTCATGGCAAAACGGTGGTCCCATCACCCTGGCAAGCGACAGTCGACGACGATGTCGATCCGCGCCTGGTGCGCTCCCGGACCCGGCTATTAGATGCAGCCACCAAACTCCTCAGCGCCGGCGGGATTGAAGCCGTCACCATAGACGCGGTCACCAAGGCCTCTAAAGTTGCGCGCACGACCCTCTATCGCCACTTCAGCAGCTCCACTCAACTACTGGCCGCCACATTTGAACGGCTGCTGCCGCAGGTTCACCTTCCGCCGGCGACGGGATCGTTGCGCGACCAACTCATCGAACTGTTGAGCCGACAGGCCACGCTGTTCCAGGAGGCGCCGCTGCACGTCACCACACTGGCTTGGGTCGCGCTTGGCCCAACATCAAACAGCACTCAGGAGACCTACGATCGGCACGCGCTGCGGACCCGGATCATCGAGCAGTATCGCCAGCCGTTCGATCTACTTTTGCAAAGCCCCGAAGCCTGCGCCGACCTCGATGAATTCGACCCCGAGCTGATCCTGTGCCAACTCGTGGGGCCGGTCGCCTTCGCGCGCCTCACCGGGCTGCGTGCCATCGATCGTCAAGACTGTGAGCGCATCGTCGATGACTTCCTCGCCGCGCACCGCCGCAAGGTCGACGAGCCCGCATCGTAGTGATCCCGCTCCGCGGGAATGGCGCCGCCCCAGCCGCTCTGCCTGACGCGCAGTTCGGCTAATTTGCCGACCACGAGATAGGCAAAGACATATAGCCCCGGATGAGGCCCGACCGCAGGCGCTGCGCGTTCTCTAGGTCGACTTCCCAGTTGGGCACTCGGGCCAGCAGGGCGCGCAACGCTATCCGGGCCTCCATCCGCGCTAATGACGCACCGAGACAGAAGTGGATACCTCGGCCGAACGCCACTTGATGTTCGGGTTTGCGCCCGATATCGAACACGTCGGGATCAGCAAACACTCGTTCGTCACGGTTAGCCGAGCCGAACAACAGCAGCACTGAATCACCGACGGACATCGTGACGCCATGCAGCGTGACGTCGCGGGTCAGAGTTCGTGAAAGTCCTTGCACCGGTGAGTCATACCGGAGGAGCTCCTCAACTGCGGGACCAAGCAAGTTGTCATCGGCGACTAGTCGTCGGCGAATGTCGGGATCGCTCGCAAGCACTACTGCGGCGTTGCTGAGCAGGTTCGAGGTGGTCTCATGGCCTGCGATGAGCAGCAACAGGCAAAAGCCAAGGAGGTCCTCGTCAGTAAGACGCTTTCCGTCGATCTCGGCGGACACCAAGGCCGACATCAAGTCGCCGCGCGGTTCGCGTCGACGCTCGGCGAGGAAGTCGGTGAAGTAGGCATAGACGGCCGCAGCCGCGGCCAGCCCCTCGCCCATCTCACCGCGCGCCGGATTGGACTGGACCATCGTGGTTGACCACTGCCGAAACTGTGCGCGGTCCTCGCGAGGAATGCCGAGCAAATCAGCGATCACCATGGCCGGCAGGACGGCGGCAAAGTCGGCGGCAAAGTCAACCGACCCTGCGCCCCGGTCAAGGCAATCTGATAAATCCTCCGCCAGGTCCTCAATCCCACTACTTAACGCCGCGATGCGCCGCGGGGTGAACGCCTTGCTTACCAACGCGCGCAGCTGATCGTGTCGCGGGGGATCCATCAAAATCATCATGGGCAAGAACGATGCGTGGAAATCTGAGCCCGGTGGAGTTGGAAATATGCCGTCCACGGATGAGTAGGTGTGATGGTCAAGCAGCGCGCTGACGACATCTTCGTGGCGACTGAAAACCCACGTGTTGGAATCGGCTGCGCGATACAGCGGGGCTTTGTCGCGCAGCTGCCGGTAGATGGGGTAGAGATCGTCCTGAATCGTCGCATCGAACGGGTCGTAGCGAAGTTGCACCGTCGTCATCTGAGCTCCTACCGCTGTGAATCTAATTATACGGCTGTCTAATCCAGTAGTTTAGACTGTAAGTCCAACCGAGAGGAGCGTCAATGCGCGAGGTTCCGCGAAAAATTGCCGACCGCCTGCCGCCGGCGGCGGCACTTTTCGCAGACCGCGGGCTCAACGACACCAAGATCGAAGACGTCGCCGCCACCACCGGCATCGCCAAGGCCACCCTTTACTACTACTTCGCCGGCAAAGAGGAAATACTCGCCTTCCTCCTCGAAGACGTCCTACAGCAAGTCGCGCACGAGGTCGCCGCAGTCGTGGAGGCAGAAGGCTCCGCCGCTCAGCGCCTGCACGCAGTCATCAGTGCCCAGCTGCGCGTGATGGCACAGAGACCCGCCGTCTGCCGCGCTCTCATCGGGGAACTGGGCCGCGCCGCCCGCATGCCCGTCATCGCCGACATGATCAGCGCCGCATACTTCGCACCCGTCGAGACGTTACTTCGCGCTGGCGCCGGCGACGGCTCACTCGTGACCCTCGACAACCCAGCAGTTGCCGCGATCGCGCTATTCGGTGCCGTCACGACCAGCGCACTGACCTACCTAGTGCTTGACGATGCGCTCGACGAAGATCGAATTGCCAGAACAATTCACGACCTCGTTTTTGTCGGTTTACGACCGCGCTAGCCGTCCCCCGCACCGCGTGGACGGTAGTGCGCAGCTGAGCATGGCCCGCGACTCGGACTATCCGGAGCATCCAGGCGACGCGGGGTCGTCGGAGTGAGCTACAGACAGCGCGTGACGCAGCGGATGAAGTACGGCTGGCCCACCCGTATGCACCGCCAGCCGCAGCTGCTCAATGACTGTGTGCACCTGACGTCGCTCTTCAGTGTCGGAAAGTCCGAATTCATAAAGCTCCCAACGATATTTATGATCCTCCAGCCGCAGGAGTAGCTCGTTGATCACGTTGTCCAGGTCCATCTGCTCAGCGGCCAATTCCTGATGATTCCTCGGCCGCTCACCATCCGGCAGGCGCGGCGACAGTTCGATGGTCACGTGCTAAGCGTATGTAGCCGGTTGCTGCAATGCGACGGTCAGAGGTGAATTGCGTTAGATCACTTACGGCCCGCGAGTTGTTCGTCGCGCACCGCCTTCGCCCGATCCGCCGATAACGCTGCCGCGAGCTGGGATGCGAACGCTGGTCCGTCGTTCACAAGGGCGTAGCCACCCGCGAAGCCGCCTTGGCGGCAGAGAAGTCGCCTCCGACAGACGTTGCGGTGGCGTACTTTGCCAGTCTTGGAGTTTGTTCGTTGAACTGCGACGCGGGTCATTCGCGGAACGAGTGCGGTGGGGAAGCAGTGGGTGCAATCGCTATGAATGGCCTGTGAGCGAGACCACCGACGGATGATCCTTCGGGCCGTCAGGTATGCGTCCTGGGCGATCTCAACGACTGCGGTTGCTCGTTCCAACCCGTGGACCCCCCAAAAGCGACCCGGTCCGCGGCCCGGCCGCCGCCAGGCCTCCGGAACGATGTGCTGGTATTCCTTGTCGCCCAATCTATTCGGTGATGAGTGCTTCGTGAAGTAGATCGCCAAGCGTTTGGGGTCGCAAGCACGCAATCCGTTGAGGCTGTCGATAGCCGTACCGGCGCGCAAGTGGCGTGTGCGTTGTTCAGGGTCGGGATGGGCGACGACTTCCGCCCATTCCTGCGACAACCATTCGCTGAACCTACGGCCTGATCGACCGACGGTATACGGGGGAGCCATCCATAGGTGAATGTGTGGTGCGCCGCGGCGTTGAAATTCCATCTTCCAGATGTAGCGCGCTGGTTCACCCCATTCGCGCTGAAATCGTTTGCGCCACAGCATCATATGTCGCTTTACGCTGGCTCCATCGGGTGCGACCGATTCCCAGTCGCCGGGGTAGGTCAGCGTGACCATCGCGGGTACCCGTCCGCTTTCCACCATCGGCGTGTAGTCCAGCTCGGCGAAGGTGCGGCACATCGCCGCACGCGACTTGCGGGACCATTCGGTGATCGCACGGCCCGACGGGTCAGGCACATCACGACCGGCCTTTATGCGGTCTACCTCGCCCGCTACGTCCTGCATGTGCTGGCCCACGGTCCGCTCAGATGCCTTCTCCGCGCGAACGGGATTGGTCCAGCCGAGACGGACGACGCCCGGGCCGATCGTGATCCGGAATCGCCCGCACTCAGGTTCGACATCCAGCCGGTCCCGTCCATGCGCCCATGGTTCGGCCGGTTCGAACAGCGCCGCTGCCGAGGCCACCATGTTGGGCCTCGGGAACCGCAGCCCCAAGGCATCCGAGGCCGACAGTTCCGCATCAACAATGCCGTCGACGGTGTCGCGGACACTTTTGGCGCATATAACAAGCCCGTTGGTCCCAGCCGGAACACGGTCTACGCCGCTCCCGCCGTCCGACCGACCGCTACCGCTCTCGCGCCCTGCGGCCTTGCCGGCCTCGGGCACTCGCGGTCTACCGGCGTCCGCCGCTCCGTCCGTGTTCCGGCTGGCCGTTCGGGTTGTGTCCGGCCGAAGGGTGAGTCGCTCCGCAATCGAGCTCGTTGAATGCGCGCTCGACCTCGTGATGCCGGGCATCGGGTACCTGCTCCCCGGGAGCCCCCAGCGCGCATCACTGAGTGACGGGCGATGAAGGGTCCCTTGTCGGGAGTGCTGTCACCGTGTCCGGTCTGTGTCCGATCGCCGGACGAGCAGCCTGCGTCAGACGCGCTCAGCGCGGCGTATTTGACGTATGGGAGTCATTAAACCGCAGGCCAGCGGCCGTTCCATCCACCTGAAAAGCGGAAGGTCGGCGGTTCGATCCCGCCCCTGGCCACCACATTGTTTATGCAGCTCAGAGCGCTGCTGAACGGCCCCGGCGCCTCCTCGACCGCGTGAGCAGCGGGTGAAATGGGGCCAAAATGGGGCCAAACCGGATTAACCGCGGCCCTCGTGGAAACTATCGTCGAGCGAATCAAGCGCGGTTGCAATGTCGTCAAGCTCGTCGTCGAACAGGTCCGCGTAGGTGTGCGCGGTCACGGTGATAGATGCGTGACCCATTGCCTTTTGCAGGAGTCGCAAGTCGGCGCCCGCCCGTCGCGACAGCGATGCGTAGGTATGCCGCAGGTCGTGCACACGCAAGTTGGCCCGGCCGATGTCAGTCACAGACTTCCGCCAATTGACCGCACGCTTCCAGTTCTCCAGGCTCAGCCGGGAACCCTTCGGCGACGCGATCGCCGGCGCGCCCGGGGGTCGTGCGTCGAGCCGCGCCTTAAGTGCCGGCATCAAGCGCTCGGGGATTGGGACAGAACGTCGGCCGGCTTGCGATTTCGGGTTCCCTTCAACGAGTTTGCCGCCGACTTGGGTCATCGACCGACGAACACGGATTCGACGAGCGCCCAGGTCGACATCCTCGACATTGAGGCCGGTGAGCTCACCGAATCGTAGGCCTGTGTAAGCCAGGAGCAAGACGACGTCGCCTTGAGCCCCGCATGTTTGGGCAAGTGTTGCGACTTCGCCGGCGGTGAGATAGACGTGTGTGGCTTGCCGCATCGGTGGGAATTTGGTGCGTGATGCGGGGTTCTTGCCGAGGAGCTGGTCTTCCTCGACGGCGCGGTCAAGGGTCATCTTGAGGACCGAGTGCGTCCACCTCACGGTCCGCGGTCCGAGACCCGACGCTGACATGGCATTCACCCACCGTTGGATCGACTCGTGGTCGATCCGTGCGATCGGCCACGAACCAAACTGTGGCTCGATACGCAGCCTCCAGTTGTCTTCGTATCCGCGGCGGACTTTCGCGCTCAGGTCGGGTCGGGAGGCTAGCCAGGATCGATAGACGTTGCGGAGCAGGATTTTGCCGCCGCGTGGGTCCACCCTGACGCCCGCGGCGCTGTCGGTGACGAGCCTTGCTTCGAACTGGCGCGCCTCGCGCTCTGTTCGGAAGCTCTTCTTGCGCTTCGAACGATCCGGTAGGCGCCACTGGACGTCATAACGCACGCCGTCCTTCGTCTCCCGGCGCTTTATGGCCAAGATTCCTCCCGAATGCCGTTGGGGGAATTGAGGATCAGTGCCTCCAGCCAGCAGTGACCGTGTGCAAGCTTGGTCGTTAGCTCAAAATTTGCGTTTGCGCCAATTAGTCTGTGAGGGCGAATCGCTCTACACCCGAGTCGATTCCAGCCAATCTTTGACGTCATCCAGTAACCATCGACGGTGCCGATCGCTCAGCCTGAGGTGATGTGGACCAGGCGCATCGATCCCACGTTCCCGCCTGGCCGCCCAATCATGCAGCGTTGAGACCGGAACTCCGGTCATCGCTCGAACTTCATGAGCGGTGAGCATGACGGACGCATTTTCTATAGTCATCGTCTCCAACCCCCTCTCCCGCCGTCGGTACTAGCCGGCAGGTCATACCGAGATCATGAGGCCTAGTTCTCGATTCCCGCTACCAGCAGTGCGACATTCGATCGGAAATGCACCGTCGAGTGCGGTCAGGGGTCGAAATCTGCGAGACCAGCTCGAGGAGAGCCTAAAAGCCCGAACGGGGTGAGACGCCGAAAGTGCATCTGAAATGGTCATATTGCGCCATCGCACACCAGGCGAAACCACGGTGTGTCGACCAGCGCATCTAGCGGTTTGAGGCTGCGGTACGGGGCGCCGTTGGCATACGTGCGCGTTAGCCCGTGAATGAGCACACCCGACCGGTTCCCGAATCGGACAGGTGGTTGTGGTGAGTGGTACGGATCGGTGCGTATGTGTTGCATTGGTGGGCAGACGATTTGGCGGCAGTGGGTGCGGACAAATGGGGACACAGATGATGTTGGTCAAGATGGTAGAGCGCGACGGTGCGTGCGTCCTATGGTTCCTACGTGGTGAACATCAATTCGAAATCGGCGGCGCGCAAGCGTGTCCGGGAGGCGCAGCATAAGGCCAACGAGGCACGTCTGGAGCGTGAGCGTCAAAATGTCGATGACGCTGCGTCGTTTCTCGTCGAGCTTGGGCGGCTCGTCGCCGTCGACGAGTGGGAGCGCAACCGTATCCACGAGATACGCGCAGAGGGGGAGCGGCGCCGTCACGAACACCGCCAGGCCGGCGCGACAGCGGTGGCCCGGATGCAGGGCCGCGGTGAAAGCCTCACTGCGATCGCTGAACTGGCGGGCGTCAAAGTCGGTGAGGTGCGCGCGGTGTTGAAGGCTGCCGACGCGCAGGCAGCGCCGCGCGCGGATGCATTAGGCGCGGAAGCCAGTGCGGCGCGGGGCGCAGGAAAGGGCGCGGTGCGGGAAGCCGACGGTGGCGCGGCCACCGACGCCGCGGCGCAAGCACTAGGTTCAGTAGACGCCGCCGCGCCAGAGGTTGGCGGTGGCGTGCCCAACAATGTGGCCGCGCAAACACTAGGTGCGTCGTGAACCGTCGACCCACGGTGTCGGTGAGGCGGTCTGGCGTCTGTGCACGTGCCAACGACTACTGGGCGCTGTTG
Source organism: Mycobacterium sp. SMC-2 (assembly GCF_025263485.1). Taxonomy (NCBI): domain Bacteria; kingdom Bacillati; phylum Actinomycetota; class Actinomycetes; order Mycobacteriales; family Mycobacteriaceae; genus Mycobacterium; species Mycobacterium sp. SMC-2. The sequence continues at coordinate 5,916,155 of NZ_CP079863.1, read as the reverse complement.
TGGGTGGACCCGGTTGTGCATGCCAGCGACTGCGGCCGGTTCGACTCCTACATCGTGCGGGCCCCGGCGCAATGAACGCCCCGATCCGCGAGCGCCCGAGGAAGTGTTCACCCTCTCGGCGGCGGCTGCCGGCCAGCATCATGATGCGGCCGGATGCCATCGGGAGCGGCGAGTCGACGGGGCGCGCACAACTCACTGCCGCCGCGGAATTGCGTGACTTTTGGGGTGATGATCTGAGCCCGGCATGTCCAGTTTTCCGCGGAAAACTGGCCTCTCACTCGTCAATCGACGCAAGTCATGGACTCGCTGATGTGATTGACGGATCGGGAAGGCGCGAAAGACAGCGCGCGATCTCCGGTTGGATCCGGGCAGTTTTCCGCGGAAAACTAGCGAGATGTAACCCACAATTCAGCGTGTCTGAGGGGCGGTCGTTCGGTCAGCGACGTACTTCCTGGCGGCCGATTCCCGGAGTAGGCCGCGGCCGCGGCCCAAGCACACCAAGGTCTTCGCCCCCATGACCAAAGTTGTCACTGTTTTGAACCAAAAAGGCGGTGTCGGCAAGAGCACTGCGACCGTCAATCTGGCCGCCGTACGAGCCCAAAAACTGACCGCACATCTCGAGCCCGACGCGTTCTCGCCGGTGGCTGCAGTCTCGATAGACCCGCAGGGATCGGCAAAATGGTGGGCCAACCGGGTCGACGCACTCCCCTTCCATCTTGTCCAAGCGCACGACGATCCCCTCGAATGGCTGCAGCAGCTCAGCAACCTGCCCGGTATTGCCGAGGTCTACGTCGATACCGCCGGCTGGTTCGACATCGACGCGGACTCCGCTCGAGATGGTCTCGGTGACGGACACTCTGCCGATGCACTGCGGACCGTCCTCGACGTCACCGACGAAGCGATCGTTCCGGTGCTGCCGGCGCCGATGTGCTTCGACCCAACCGCGCGCACGATCCGTAAGCTTCTAGAACCGCGCAACATCCCCTACCGGGTCTTCATCAATGACTGGGACCCGCGCGATGGCGAACACTGGTTAGAACAAACAAAGAAGTTCATTCGCGGACAGGGATGGCCCTTAGCCGAGACGGTAGTGCGGCACTACAAGATTCACACGAATGCCTCCAGCGAGGGCGTCGTGGTCACCCAGTACAAGAAGAGTGGCTCGGCAGCCAACGCGGCGGCTGACTTCTACAGGCTTGCCGACGAACTGAACATGGTAGGAGTCCGGTAATGGGACGCGGTGGTGTCAAGACATTCGATGATCTCGTCGATGCTGTTGGCGACAACTCATCTGTTGACGGAAATGCGACCACTCCCGTCGTCGCCCCACGGTCGGGCCTGTCGCGGTCGGTGGCTCTAGGAGACCTGGTCGGCAACCCACACAACCCGCGCGATTCAGTCGGAGACCTCGACGAGTTGGCCTCCATCGTTGACTTCCAACTACAGCCCGTAGTTGTCGTCACCCGAGGCGCATTTCAAAACATCTACCCCGAGACCACGATTTCGGCGCGGTGGGTCGTAATCATCGGCAACCGGCGGTTGGCCGCCGCGCACAAGTTCGGCCGACCCGAGCTCGACATCGTGATCAAAGACGAACTCGCCAATGATCGCGCAACGCTGCTCACCGCGGTCATCTCCGAGAACGTCGACCGCTCGGGATTCGACGTGATCGAGGAAGCCAAAGCTGTCGAGAGGCTAGTGGGGGAGTACGGCAGCGCTGACGCCGCCGCCGAACATCTTCGTAAGAGCAAGACGTGGGTGTCACATCGGCGCGCACTACTCAAACTGGCCCCCGATCTGCAGGAAGCCACCCGCAGAGGCGATCTGGCGATTCGCGAAGCGCGTACACTTGCCCAGGTTCCGCTCGCACAGCAGGTCGCCCGATGGAAGGCCGCTCGCGGCCGGCCCAGTGAAGGGGCCAACACCGCCAACGAAACCGAGGACGGCAATTCGGATTCGGCGGCACAAGACGAACCAACGACGCCGCCGCTGCGCTCGGTGACGCGGGCGCTCCGAAAGTTCGACGCGGATCCAAGCGCCCTGGCGATAGCGCTGCGCGATCAACTTGGCGAAAAAAGAGCCAGGACACTGGTCGGCCAGCTCAAGAAGTTGCTCACATAGCATCGCGAGGGTCAATTTTCCGCGGAAAACTGACCCATCCATCGAAGTGGCGTGGCATACTGCACGCTCAGCCGCAATCAATTATGTTGGGCGTCAAGCGGTTTCGGTGGCACCGTTCGATATCGCAGGTGGTGGTTGTCGGCGTCAACACCGGCGAGCCGAACGCCAAACGCACCCCACGGCAACGCTCACAGCTGGGAGCGCTGGGAGGCCTGAGCGGCGAAGTTGGTGCTGGTGATAGCCGGGTGGGCGCGGCGTGGGTGATACTGCCGGGTATGTCGCTCGATGAGGTGGTCGCTGAGGCCGGCCGTGTATTGGGCGATGCGCGCAGGCTTTTCGGGGCGGCGCCGGTGATTAACGGGGGTTGGTCATCAACGCCGGGGCTGGTGACGGGTCGCCAGGTTGTCGCGGGCGCGGGACAGGCCGCCGCCGCAGGCTGGGGTGGTGCGGCGGCCACCGGGTACGGCGTTGCCAACACTGGGCAGCTATTTTCCCTGGATCACACCATCGCCGCCGACGCGGGGACCGGCCCGCCGCTGACCGGCGGGGGACAGGCTGCTGCCGCGGGTGGCGGGGGCATGGATGGGGTGATCACCGATGCCCGTTCGGGGGTGGCCGCGATCGCTCCTGCCACCGGAACCCCGGCCGGCAAGCGGGAATTGGTGACGCATTTGCAAAGCCAGCTGGATCGGGCCAAGGCCCTGTTGCGCATCTCTGAGCGGCGCAATATGGAGCTGGCGGCGTTGATCGGGCGAGGTGCCGGCGGCTACGGCGCCGGGATGGGTGCAATGCCGATGGGCGCCGGCGCCATGACCGGTGGCATGCCGATGGGTGGCTTGGGCGCCGCCGGCGGGGGAGTGGGCAGCCCACTTGCTATCCCCGGCCTCGACACCGCCCTGTCCGGCCTGACCCCAAACCACCACCACACCAACCCCGAACCGGATCGGGGATTGAACCTGGCCGCCGAGCCCGCAGGTCCCGGGGCCGACCGTGTCCGCGCGGCGATCCGCAAAGCCCTCGACATCGAAGGCGTTCACGATCCCGTAGCACGTGCCCGGTGGGAAGCCGGGATGATGCTGGTGGCTAAACGCGAATCCGGATACCGCAACGACGCCATAAACCACACCGATGCCAACGCGCAAAGGGGAGATCCCAGCGGAGGGTCGTTCCAATTCACCGGTGCAACATTCCGGCAGTACCACCAGCCGGGCACAGCAAGTAGCCGCTTCGACGACGTATCCGAAGCGTGCGCGTTCATCAACTACGCCCGCGGCCGCTATCACGTCGCAGCCGACGCGTCGAATCTGGCAGCCAACATCCAGCAGGCCGATCCCACACGACCGCCGAAGGGTTACTGAGCGGCGAAGTTGGTGCTGGTGATAGCCGGGTGGGCGCGGCGTGGGTGATACTGCCGGGTATGTCGCTCGATGAGGTGGTCGCTGAGGCCGGCCGTGTATTGGGCGATGCGCGCAGGCTTTTCGGGGCGGCGCCGGTGATTAACGGGGGTTGGTCATCAACGCCGGGGCTGGTGACGGGTCGCCAGGTTGTCGCGGGCGCGGGACAGGCCGCCGCCGCAGGCTGGGGTGGTGCGGCGGCCACCGGGTACGGCGTTGCCAACACTGGGCAGCTATTTTCCCTGGATCACACCATCGCCGCCGACGCGGGGACCGGCCCGCCGCTGACCGGCGGGGGACAGGCTGCTGCCGCGGGTGGCGGGGGCATGGATGGGGTGATCACCGATGCCCGTTCGGGGGTGGCCGCGATCGCTCCTGCCACCGGAACCCCGGCCGGCAAGCGGGAATTGGTGACGCATTTGCAAAGCCAGCTGGATCGGGCCAAGGCCCTGTTGCGCATCTCTGAGCGGCGCAATATGGAGCTGGCGGCGTTGATCGGGCGAGGTGCCGGCGGCTACGGCGCCGGGATGGGCGCGATGCCGATGGGCGCCGGCGCCATGACCGGTGGCATGCCGATGGGTGGCTTGGGCGCCGCCGGCGGGGGAGTGGGCAGCCCACTTGCTATCCCCGGCCTCGACACCGCCATGTCCGGGCTTACCCGAAACCACCACCACACCAACCCCGAACTCGTCGGTGACCACGACGCCGCGATCGCTGGGGGAGGGCCATTAGCCCGCATCGCGGTCAAAGCCGCACTAACCCGCTTGGGGTGCCCCTATGTCTGGGGGGCCAAGGGGCCCAACCAATTTGACTGCTCCGGCCTGATTCACTGGTCCTACGCTCAGGCCGGCGTCACCTTGGGTCCCGACACATACACCCAGATTCACCAGGGCGCCAGGGTAGCTCATGGAAACGTCGAAGCCGGAGACCTGATCTTTCCCGAAGCAGGGCACGTCATGCTCGCCATCAGCCCAACGCAGTGCGTCGAGGCCCAGCAATCCGGTGTGCCGGTCAGGATTTCGCCGATGCCAGCCTCGTACGTGGCGCGCCGGCCGATGGCGTAGCAGTTTCGGTCGAGGCCTCCGCGTCCCCGGCGGCGTCGCGGATGACGTCGCGATACTCGTGCAGCTCGGTCAGCGCCGACATGGTCTCGCTAAACGACTTTCCGCGCACGTGCGGCAGACTCGCGACAATGAGCGACTCTAACTGCAACAGTTGATCGTCGAGGTCGCGCAACGTTGCCTTCGCCTGTGCACTGTTGCTGTGGCGCACCAGAATCTGCGCGCATATCGCAGATATCGCCGCTACCGCCTTAGCGATTCCCAACGCCTGCAACGTGGTGCGCGGATCGGTCGACACCGACTCGAACGAGGGCTGCGACGTGAGCGCCGCTGCCGGGCGCGGTTGGGTCTGCGGGATGGGCTCACCGCGGCGTAGCGCATCGAGGGTGCCGCGCGGCCACTGCAGGGCATCTTCGAACTTCACGCGGTTGATCCGATGAGGAAATGACTTGCCGCGCTCAAGCAACGCGGCCGTGTTCAGCGACACATTCGCCGCGTCAGCTAGCTCTCGCTGCGTTTCCAGCCCAACTTCGACTCGACGGTCGGCAACGGCCTTACCCACCCGCTCTAGCGGACTCTCGCCAGGTGGAGTCACCTTGGTGCTCACCGTGTCCTTCGCCATCGTCGCCGCCGTCGTCGACCGACGACTTCTCGGATACTTGCAAGTTAACTATAGAAGTTGACCACGTTCAGCCACGATCGGACACGGGATCCGCCACAGATGCGCCAACTGACGGATGAGCAGAAATAGTCTGGTTTAGATGGCAATACATGGTCCCGCGCAGCGGGATGCACCAGGCTCAAACGCGCCACACGCGTGTGAGCTGCGTCGACTTATTTTGGCGACGCCATTGTCCGAACCGCTGTTGCCTATCAGCGCATGAGCAGCTATAAACGTACTCAGCGCACAATATACACAGGATTATGCACAGGTATGATTAGGAATGGAGAGTGCCGTGACCACCATTCGACCCTTGCGAGCCGACACCGGCCTGTGCGAGTACGAAGACCCCGACACCTGGTTCAGGGGATATAGCGGGGAGCGAGAGTCGGCAGCGATATGCACCAACTGCCCCATCATCGTCGCCTGCGCCCAGAACGCCCTCAGATTTGGCGCTACCGATGGGGTGTGGGCGAGTGTGGCCATGCCCGGCGCCCGTGACGTCACCGCCCTCAAGGCCGCTCGAGCGCAATTACGCGAGGTCATCGCCCGCTACCGAAAGCAACCTCCAGCGCTACGGCTGCGGTCCCTGCAAATCCGTCAGGCCGTGCACTTCGCGGCGACCCAGCGCGACCTGCGCCGCCGACAAGCAGCTAAACCCGCGTCCAGGGCAAGTGTGACGCTAAGGGAGAAGGCCAGTGCCTAGCAGCAGCGCAGCCACCCGCGTCCTGCGTGATGATCTGCTCGCCCAACTCCGCATCGCGCAACGGCCCCTCACGACAGCCCAGTTGCGCCTGCACGCGCCTGACGTGCCGGTCCCGGGGGTCGCGATATCCTGCGCCCCGATCCACGAGCAGATCTACCGGGTGCTGTGCGGCCTTGAGCGTCAAGGCCTGCTGACCCGCGGTGGCCGTGAAGGCCGCGAGGTCACCTGGACGGCGGCCGCCAACCCCGCCGACCGCGAAATAGCCGCCCTGGAAGCCGCTTTCAGCGCCTCGGACGGCCAGCCGGCGCCACGTTGAAAGGGCGCCATCCGATGAGCACATGTCCCGTTCGAGCGGCGCTGACAGCTCGGGTGCCCGAACTGGCCAACGGCTCCGTCGAAATCATTGCGGTCGCACGCGAGCCCGGACTGTTGGCTAAAGTCGCGGTCCGATCACGTGTTCGCGGGATCAACGCGGTCGCCGTCTGTATCGGGTGGGGCGGCCTGCGTATCGCCGACGTCGAAAAGCGCCTCTGCGGCGAACATGTCAGCATCATCGCCTACGACAGCGACACTGCCAGGTACGTGATCAACGCGCTGGGAATCAAGTCTGCGATCGCCGAAGTCGTCAACCCTGAACAGCGCCGCATCCGCGTCTGCGTCAACCCCGATGAGTATGCGCGCGCACTAGGCAAGGCTGGTCGCAACTTGCGCCTTGTTCGGCAGCTGACCTCCTGCAGCATTCACATCCGCACCGCCACTGCCGCTCATCGTGCCCCCCGTGGTTGCACCACCAGGCAGTTGGCGCCGATCCCGTACCGAAAGGCAGCCCAATGAGCGCAAACACCCTGTATGACATCGAGCTGCGCGATTGGGACCGAGCCGAAATCCCATCTGCCACATCGCAAAGCGGCGCCTACGCGGCGCGTACCGAGGTCTCGTGGTCCAACCGGCAGATCTCCACCCCGACATTATTCGACTGCGGCACAACGACATGACTTCCCCCGATGCACGCTCGGCTGCGGCACGAAGGCGGGCTGCTGAGTGTCGGCTGCGCCAGTTTATGGCTAACCACGGTTACCCCGACCCCGACACGAGCCGATCGGAGCGCACAATATGGCACGGAGGACGCGGCCAGATCCACTCCAGCCGGGTCTGTTCGATATCTTCGGCGGGGACGGTGGTGGTGACGAGCCCAGAGATACGCCAGATCGTGGCGGAGGCCTACGCGGGCCCGCTCGAGCTGCCCCCGCAGTGGAGCCCAGCCCAACGCGAGACATTCCTGGACAGCCAGGCGGCCAGGATCAGCTACCAGGTCGCCGAGCTGGCGGCCGAGATGGGCGCCCAGGCGGTAGGGGCGTGGATCCGCGGCCGCGGCCAGCATCCGGACTACCTGACGAAGGCGGGGCTGCTGAACACCGCACGCAGCCAGGCGATGGAGATCGTGCTCAACAACGAGCTCTACGAGCAGATCCCGACCGAGGAGGACCAGCCCAGCAACCTGTGGGGGGAGCGCAACGACCCAGCGTCCGATCGCAGTCAGGTGCCCTGGGATCAACGCTGGACCCGGCCCCAGTATCGCAGCGACCCCAGCCAGAACATCGAGGCGCTGATCGCGGATCTGTGGCCGGACCCGAATTACTCGGCGGTGTTTCGGATCAAGGCCGGATACCTGCTAGCCGCCCGGGCCGAGGATGGCCTCCCCCTCCCGAGCGGGCCGGACGATCCGCTCACGAGCACGCTGTCTCAGATGGTCTACACCGATCTGCGCGACGACGGCATACCCGAGCGGTAAACGCCCAGCCCTCACTGTTCGATGAGGCCGATCAGCCCACCGATCCGCGCTCGATTGACCCCGGCGGCGCCCCGCTGCCGCGGCTGAACTCGCGCACACCAGCCCACCAGCCAATCGACCCGCCGGCGGGCGCCGTACAGAGCCCGGCTGTATCAGACGAACCGACGCCGGCCGCCGAGCGGCGGATAGAAGAATTCACCAGCCCCACCGATTTTCCGGCAAGCCTCGACACCCTGGTGCCATCGGGGTCCAAAGCGCGCATCCGCGCCAACATTGCCGCCGTCGAGCTGCTGCGCGCCCTGCAGGACGCGCAGCGGCCGGCCACCCCAGCCGAACAGCGTGTTCTGGCCACCTGGTCAGGCTGGGGTGCGGTACCCCAGGTGTTCGACCCCCGCGCCAGCGAGCTCGTCGCCGAACGCGACACACTGGCCGAGTTGCTCGACCGCGATCAATACCGCCAGGCAGAGGCCTCCATCCTCAACGCCCACTACACCGATCCGGCCATCGCCGCCGTGGTGTGGGAAGCACTAGGTCGGGCCGGGTTTACTGGCGGCAGGGTCCTCGAACCAGGTTGCGGGGCGGGAACATTCATCGCTCACGCCCTCGATGAGGCAGTCATGGTTGGTGTTGAAAGTGACGCCACCACCGCAGCCATCGCCGCCCTGCTCTACCCATCGGCTCAGATCCGCCACGAAGGTTTCGAATCCACTCGCGTCCCCGAGAACAGCTTCGCCGCCGCCGTCGGCAACGTCCCCTTCGGCCGCTACGCGGTCACCGACCCCGCCCACAACCCCGCACGTCACTCCATCCATAACCACTTCATCGTTAAGTCCCTCGCGCTGACTGCCCCTGGTGGATACGTGGCTGTGCTGACCAGCCGCTACACCCTGGATGCAGCGAAAACGGCTGCCCGGCGTGATATTTCGGCCAAAGCCGACCTCATCGGCGCGCTCCGGCTCCCGTCGAAGGCGTTTACGCGGGTGGCCGGCACCGAGGTCGTCACCGACCTGCTCATCCTGCGCCGCCGCGATCCCCGAACGCCTGCCCCCGACGAACTGCCCGACTGGATCAACACCGAAGCCATCGAGCTCACCGACCCCGACACCGGCGCCGGCGAAACCCTGCACATCAACTCCCATTTCGTCGCCAACCCCCACAACGTGCTCGGCCAGATGCGCGCGGGCCGCGGACTCAACGGCTCCCACCAACTCGTTGTGCGCGGCACCAGCGGCATCGAGCTCGCCGAGCAGCTGCGCGACCGGCTACACGTGCTCATCGACTCGGCCATGAAGCACGGGCTCGGATTAACCGCCACGCCGGCTGAACTCACCGACGTCGCCGCAGACGCCTTCGACCCCGGCCTGATCACCGCCGCCGACCGCGGTGAGGACACCCCGCTCTACACATTGCGCTACAGCGAGGCCAACCGCGGCATCGAGTACTGGGCCGGACACCAATGGGAACCCCACAGAACCCCGAAAACGCTGCTAGCAGAAACCCGTGAACTCATCGGCCTGCGCGACGTCGCCGTCAGCCTGATCGCCTCCCAACGCGACGGCCGGCCCGCCATCGAGCGCGACCAGCTCCGCGGACACCTCAACACCCTCTACGACAACTACGTGCGCCGCCATGGCCCACTCAACCGGTTTACCTGGGTCTATCCCACCGTCACCCAAGAACGCCACGATCAGCGCTTGGCCGCCGCCGAAACCGCCTGGCGCGCCGCCGAAGGCACCCCCGAGCGCCCCTACACCGGGCCCGTGCCCGACGACGTCGCCGTGCAATGGGACACCGAGGCCTCCGAAGCGCCGGCGCCTTACAAGAAGCGGCGTCACCTCGACGGCGGAATGCGTCACGACCCCGGATGGGCACTGGTCGCCTCATTGGAAATCTTCGACGAAGACACCGGCACCGCCCAGAAGTCGGCCATCTTTTCCACCGACCTGCTTACCCCGCCGCTGGAGCGCGCCAGCGCCGACACCCCCGAAGAAGCGTTGGCGATGTGCCTGGACCGCACCCAGCGCGTCGACGTCGACCTAATCGCCAACCTGCTAGAAGTCGAAGTCGACGACGTCCGTGACCTGATCGCCGGACTGGTCTATCCCAGCCTCGATGACCCCGACGAACTCGTCCCCGCCGTGAGTGCCCTGTCAGGCAACGTGCGCACCAAACTCGCCCGCGCACTCGATGCGGCAGAAACCAATCCGATCTACAACGACTACGCCGCCGCCCTGCAACAGGTGCTGCCGCCCCAGCGTGAAGCCCAAGACATCAAAGTGCGCCCGGGGGCCCCCTGGATCCCGGCCCAAGTCGTCGCCGCCTTCGCCGAGAAAACGTTCGATGCCACCGGTGTGGTCGCCGAACACCTCGGCGGGCGCTGGGTCGTCGACGTTGCCTCCTACAAACGCCACGGCCGGCTGATGACCGACGAATGGGGAACCGACCGACGCGGCTGCGACGCGGTTAGCCTGCTCGAGGCCGCCTGCAACTCCAAAGCCGTCCTCGTCAACAACGACGACGGTGTCCTCGACCCGCAGGCCACTTTCGCCGCCCAGGCCAAAATGGCCAAAATCAGCGAGGAATTCACCCGCTGGCTGTGGTCTGACGACGCCCGCCGCGACACCCTGGTCGCCGAGTACAACCGGCGCTTCAACTCGCTGCGCGCGCCTGCCTACGACGGCTCACACATGCGGTTTCCCGGCATGTCGGACCACTTCACGCCGCACTTCTACCAGCGCAATGCCGCCGCGCGAATCGTCTCCGAGCCCACCGTTCTCTTGGATCATGTTGTCGGAGCGGGCAAGACAGGAAGCATGGTCGCTGGTGCGCTGGAACTGCGGCGGCTGGGGTTGGTGCGCCAACCCTGGCTCGTGGTACCCAACGCGATCACCGAACAAGTTGGCCGCGAAGCCCAACAGTGGTATCCGGCCGCCAGGATTCTGCTCGGCTCAGCGGCCACCACCGCTGATGGACGGCGCCGCTTCATCGCCCAAACCGCCTCAAGCGATTGGGATCTCGTTGTCATCCCGCAGTCGGCGTTCACCGCGATCAACGTCTCCACGGACATGCGCGTCGACTACATCGAAAACCAGCTCGACACCTTGCGCGAACAACTCCAATCCGCCGAAGCCGACCGCAGCAAAAAGCGCATCGAACTGGCCATCAAAAGCGCCAAGGCGCGGCTAGAAAAACTGTTGGCAGCCAACGCCAAAGACACTGGCTTGCGGTTTGAGGAATCCGGTTGCGACTACCTGATGATCGACGAGGCCGACACATACAAGAACTTGGGCCGCACCTGCAACATTGAAGAATTATCGTGCCCCAACGCATCGCAACGCGCCGAGGACCTCGCCCTCAAACTCACCGTGTTGCGCCAGCGGCGCCGCGACGAGGCGCTGGCCAAAGGCATTCCCGCGCACCGGGTCGTCGAACGGGTCGCCACCTTCGCCACCGGCACACCGATCAGCAACTCATTAGGCGAGCTATGGGTCATGCAGACCTACTTGCGGCCCGACCTTTTAGAGCAAGCCGGGGTCGCTGACCTGGGGGACTGGGGTGCCGCGTTTACCGCGACCACCACCAGCATCGAGGTCAACGCCACAGGCACCAAGCTGCGGCCCGTCACGCGAGTAGGAAAGTTCACCAACTTGCCCGCACTGCTGGCCCTGTCCTCGGTCTACACCGCCGTCGTGACCCGCGACCAAGTCCCCGTCGAGCTGCCGCCGCTTCGCAGCGGGCAACGCCAAATCATCAGCTTGCACCCCGACATCGAAGTCGTCGACTTCATTACCGACTTGGGCTACCGCCTCGATCATCTCGACTCACGCAATCCCCGACGCGACAACCCACTCAAAGTCAGCAACGACGGGCGCAACGTGTCGTTGGATCCACGGTTGGCCCACTTGCCCAAACCGCGACACAGCCGCGCCTGCGCAGTCGCCGAGGCAGCCATGCGCGTCCATCACCGTCACGCGCATCGCGCCTACACTCATCCCGACACCGGCGCGCCGGCTGGTACTGGGGCACTGCAGATCATGTTCTGCGACCGTGGCACCCCATCCAAAGACCCCGCCCAGTTCACCATCTACCAGGCGATCAAAGACGAACTCGTGGCGCGCGGCATGCCCGCAGCCGCGATCCGCTTCGTCCACGAGGCGAAAGATCTTCAAGAGATCAAAACGCTTTTCGCCCGGTGCATTAGGGGAGACGTCTCAGTGCTGATCGGTAGCACCGAGAAAATCGGCGCCGGGGTCAACGTGCAAGCCCGAGCCGCCGCGCTGCATCACGTCGACGTGCCATGGCGCCCGCGCGACCTAGAACAACGCGAAGGCCGCATTCAGCGCCAAGGCAACCAAAACCTTGACGGCGTCGACATCTTCATCTACGTCACTGAAGGCTCCTACGACACCGTCATGTGGCAAAAAGTCCAAGCCAAAACGCTGTTCATCGAACAGATGCGCCGCAACGAGGTCCTCGATATCGAGATCGACGACCTTTCCGGCGGTGACATCGGGACGGCCGCCGCAGAAACCAAGGCCATCGCCACCGGCGACCCGCGTTACATACACCAAGTTGAACTCGACGACACCGTTAAGCGCCTCACCGCCCTGCAGCGCGCACACAGTCAATCGGTGCGCAACCGCGACTGGCAAGTCAGTGTGCTCGAGCGCGCGATTCCCAACAAACAACGCGCCATCGACGAGCTCACCCCAGTCGCCACGGCAGCCGCCGCGCATGCCTCCGCCGGCGGGCCACCACGGCTGACCGTCGCAGACACCATCTACACCGAGCGTGTCCCCGCCTCCTACGCACTGGCTGCGGCCTGCCGGCGCGCCTACGCCGCCGGCAAAGACCGCGGCGCCGGCCGCTTCGAACCCATCGGCGCCACCATCTACGGCATCGACATTCTGGCCGCCTGCGACCTCACCCACGACCAATTGCTACTCCGACTAGCCGTGCCGTCGCGCACGGCAGAAATCGACGGCCTTGAAGTGTTATCCACCGGCGCAGGTCTGGGCTCCGACGTCAACGGCCCCAAACAACTCGGACTGCTGCGCCGCGTGGAAAACCTCTATACCGGCCTACCCGAACACCACGCACGACTGCAGCACGAACGCGACCGCGACCAGGCCGCCCTCGACGACTTTGTAGCCAACCCCCCAGCACCGTTCGAACACGCCGACGAACTGGCCACAAAAGACGCAGAACTTAAAGCCCTCACCCTCGAGCTGCGCATGGCCGCCCAAAGCCCCGAAGCCAAAGCCAAAGCCGCCGCGGCCGAACAACGCATGGCCGCCCGCGGCCGCAAACCCGGATGGAGCCTGCTCCTGAACCCCACACCGGCTCTGGTCGAAGAACTCGGCTACCCCAGCGCCGATGCCCTACGCAAAATTGTCCGCGCCCGAGAACGCCTTGGCCTCGAACAACACGACCACCAGCAAGGCCTCGCCGGTCCCGAGCACGACTTCTGAATGTCCAAACCGGAAGTTAGACACTACATTCGAACACAATCCCTGGTGTGGCGCTTGAGTTCCCCGCGCCGTTTCATCGCCGCATATTCGAGCCGTCGCCGCCGCATGCCGACCCATGGCGAAACCTCGCAGCCTTTGTCGCGCAGCACAGCCACGCGGTTTACTGTGCGGCATGCCCGAATCCGGACCTTCGGCTCAAGCCCAACAAGACATCCGCGCCGTGCAAGCCTTGCCCGACAATCTCGCCCGCCGCGAGCACGTCCATGCCGCCCGGCAACGCGCGCGGGCCCTCCTTCTGGATGCCACGAGCACGCCCGAACAAATGTCCGCCGCCCGGCGCGATATCGGACAAGCGCGCGCACTCACTAGCGACCTGTACCGGCCGCGCACCCCCAGCACCCCTGACCTGGATCACAGCCTCAGTTTTGAATAAAGCTGTGACGCCGCTCATACGCCAGTACGTGCATGCCGGAGACCGAATGAACGAGCAGTTGGCCGATCCGGTCGCCGACGCCCCGCACGCCACATGAGCACGAAGTCGGCGACGGCGATGGAAGCCGCACTGGATCTGGGTAATACTGGCCAGTATGTCGTCACTCGATGGACTGGTGGCCGAGACAGGTCGCGTGCTCAGTGATGCTCGCCGGCTTTTCGGCGCGGCGCCCGTCGAAGGGGCGTTGCCTTCAGCGCAGCAGTTGATGGCGGGCCGAGCAGCTGTAGCGCACGTGGGGCAGGCCGCAGCTGCCAATTGGCAAGGCGAGGTAGCGACGACCTATGCTGCGACCAACGCCGATCAGGTCCATGCGGTAGACCGCACGATAGCCGCCGATGGCCAAGTCAATCCGGCGCTGACCCATGCCGGACAGGCCGCCGCGGCGGGAGCACGAAGCATCGACGACCTGATCTCTCACACCCGCGCGGGGGTTAGCGCACTGGCCCCCAGCACACGTAGCGCCGCAGGACAGCAGCAACTGGCCAGCTTTTTGCAAGGTCAGCTCAACCAGGCGAAGGGATTGCTGCAAAACTTCCAGCAGCGCAATGCTGAAATAGCCGGCACCATCCAAAACGCTGACTACGGGCGCCTTTCCGGTAGCCACGGCAAGGAGTCACCACCTACTGCGCCGCTGGATTCGCGCACGTGGAAGCCGGGCGATAAGCGGCATATGCCCTACAACGCCGGCCCGGGTGGGATGGGCCCGCCCAACTATCCTGATTCGCCGCCGTGGGTTGATATATGGGATCGATCAGGAGCGGACGACCCCGACAAAGTTCCGCACTACTTTGTCAGATCCGATGAAATCCCCGGCTACAAGGTGTATCCGCCTGGAGCCCTCGGGCCACCAACGGTGCTCGACGAACACGGCAATCCAGACCCATATGTCCAGTTGGGCCCAAACACAGGCGTCTGGGTACCGCAGTCGGACTTTCCGGGAGCGAAAATCTATCCGCCTGGCTCTAACCCACTGCCACCCTACGGATACGACGAATGGTTGCCAGGGTCCGGGATTTATATGTGGCACAGCGATTTAACCCCCGAACCGTACAACCCTTCCGGCCCTCTAGGGCCACCAACCTATCCGCAGCAAGGCCACTAACTACGAACTAGAAGTCACGCCCGCGGACGGCCGGCGAACAACGGGCGGCCTACAGCCGCCCCCTGGCCCGTCGCGGTGCAAATCTACCCCAAGGCCGGCGTCAACCTGCGCGCGTCAAAGTTCTGGCGGGAATTTGATCGCGACCGTCGCGTCGGCCGATAAGTTGCCCGAGCGTTGGTGGAAAGTGCAGCGCTCGAAGGGATTTAACATCGGAACCAAAGAGGTGCTGCGCCCGGATCGCTGATACCGGATCGCTGGTAGAGGTGTCAGGTTGCATCGCGAGAATAAAGTGGATCGCCGACGAGCTGACCAGTTTGCGCGACGGTACCCCAGCTAAGCTAGCCGACGATCCGAGCATCACGCGCGCAGTCGTGCAAGACGTCGATACAAAGATTGAGGAAATCCAGGACGTACTTACGGCCAGCCGCAAGACCGCTTCTCCGGCGCCACCGGTCAGATGATCGGTTCCCGGCCGGGTCGCAATAAGCCTGTGTGCCAGGCTGATTCGTTAACGTCGCAATTTGACCCTGCTCTTGTCCAGGCTGGCCCTGCCAGAGGTGCGTCGGCTTTCGCGTCGCGCATGTCGGGTGTTGGCGGCTACTGCTTGTGCAGCTAGGGGATTCAACTGCGGGGAAGGGCCGTGCGGCGAGAAGAATCGACGAGGCGCAACCCGTGATGGTGCCGCGAACCCGAAAGTCATTGCCGCCGACAGATATGCGCGCGGTGCTCGATGCGACCGATGTAGAGCACGCGATCGTTGCCTTCGGAGCTTACGGCTAAGATCGCCGACTGGCTCGCCGTCGACGCTCACAGTCGCGAGGCTTCTCAACTTAAGGCACTCCTGTGTGCCGTATCTCCGGACCGATTGACGCAGGTGTGCGAAGTTGCAGGACGCATCTGGTGCGTTGTGTCTTGACAGAAAACAAAAGTCGACAAGCCGTGTGGACATGCTGGCGTAGCCGGTCTTTGGTGAATGTGGCGTTGTTGGTAGCGGCTAACGCGACTCGGGACTTATTGTCCCGAACATGACGGGCTGGACCGATGTAGCGCTGTCCCAGGTGCTCGGCGGAGTATCCGAGGTATTGGGGTCACCTTTCCCTCAAAGCCCGGCGCCTGGCGGCCCGATGCCACTAGACCCGGCCCCAACGGCTCCGGTCAGCTCACGCGATCAGCTCACCAAGCTCGACCGGGCCAAGCTGACTTACATGGGTATTAACCCGGATACGGCTCCGATGCCCGAAATCAACAGGGCACTTGGCCGCGATCAACCCGCAGCGCCTCCTGCGCCGCCGCCCCCTCCGGGGTCCCCGGCCCCCACGACCCCGGCCGGCACGCCACCGCCACCGGGACTGAGCGGGGCGGGGGCCGAAGCCGCCAAGCGTCTCGATGAGGCGCTGGCCAAGAATCATTCGGCGCTCAATGACGCTGATGACAAACTGGCTGACGCGCTGCTTAAAGCGTCGAGCTCTAGCGCGGATGGCCGTCAGCGGCTGCAAGGCCTGCAGCAGGACATCATCGACCAGGTCACCAAGTTAGGGTCGTCGCTGGATACTGCGACCGGCCAGCAGCAGCTGGCAGAGTTTTTGCAGGGCAAAACCGACGACATCCTCAACGTTCTGAAAAATGCTGGGCTGGACTCGGATTCACAAGCGCGGGTGCTAGACGGCCTCTCGGCGCGCTATCAGGCGTTGCAAGACAAGAAACCTGGCGATGACCCACACACCGAGGGTGCGGCCGGCGACGGCACTGGCAGCCCGGATACACCCGGCACCGCACTGGGCGGCGCGGATTCTCCCGCCGGGACCGGCGACGGTACTGGCAACGGCAATGACCCACTACTGGACGGGCTGGCATCCGACCCGTTGATGTCGCGGTTGGGCATGATGGCAGGACCTGCGATGGGCGCTCTTGGCTCGCTGCCAGGTGCGCTCGGTTCAGCGATTCCCTCGCTCGGCGGTGGCGGTGGCGGCGGGCTGGGAGATTTAGGTTCCGCGATCGGTGGGGCGCTACGAGATGGCGGCCACGATCCGGACCTGGCCTCCCATGAGCACGCCGATCCGTTAAAAGACCCGTCCGGGTCGCACACCAGTGACGACAAAACTCAAGATGGTACGCAGCCAGCCGCACTGCACGACCCAGGCGACAAAGGTGACAAAGGGGACAAGGCGGGCACAGAAAACGCTGGCAGTGGCTCCACACCGCCGCCGTCAGCGCCGGCAGCGCCCGGTCAGATGCCAGCACCCTCGACTCAGGTCCAGTTGCCCGACCAATCGGTGCGAACCGCGGCCAATGGCGCACTCGCGCAGGCCGGACGTGCAGTGCTCTCAGGAGACAGCATCGATGACGCCTATGCCGCGGCCAAACTTCAGTTGCCGCCGCTGGGTTCGCCGGTGAGTTCACCCATGGCTCCCTCGCGGCTGCAGTTCGGCGATGTGGGCCAATACACCGACCATCGAGTCATGGCCCTGGACAAAGACCATGTTTGGCTTAATGACCAAGTCACGCCGATCGACCAACTCGAGACCGGCCCGAATTTCTTGGGATGGACGCACGTGTCGGCCCCGACAGCGACAACGGTGACCGCGGCGGCCACCGCGCCGGCGCCGGCAGTGGCGCCCGCACCGGCGCCGCGGACAACTTGAGCGACCTTTTACTACAACGTGAGGGAGTAGCGTAATGACCGTGAACGAGCAGGCCTTGCAGGTCAACACCGATGACCTGACTCAATGGGCGATCGCCCACGAACGCGCCGCCGAGGCGTGCGAGCAGGCCCGTGCTGACCATGCCCGCACTGTGGCTGCGGCCGAGTCGTGGGGACCACTGTTTTACGAGGCGCGTCGTGCTGCAGTGTCCGCGGTCAACGACCGCGAGACCGCATTGCGCGACCAGCAAGAGCGGCACGGGGCCATAGCACAGCAGCTTCGCACCGCCGCGGCCCGCATGGCGGAGATGAACGCCGAAAACCGTGCCAATTTGACGATTTCCACGGATTAGCAACATGTCTGAAGCGCCGTCGACCGACTACGACACCGTGGTGTTCGAGGCCGTAAGTCGCGATGAGTCGATCGTTGTGGCGGTGGGCCGCAGCGGCAACTCGTTAGGCGTGGAGCTGCAGGCGGCGGCGATGCAGCTCAGCGACGCCGAACTGGCTAACCGCATCATCAAATTGAACACGCTGGCTCATCTACGTTCGCAGTTGGCGCTGCGCCGGGAGTGGGAGGCCCAACACGTGACGGTCTCGAGTACGTTGCCCACCGAGGACCAGGTGGCCAGCTATGAGGCCCTGATCGATTTCTAGCGAACTGGTCGCAACGTCGGCAAGGAAAAGGGAGGGAGGACCGCGGTGCTGCAGGTGGATGTTGCTGGGCTGCAGAGCGCCGTCGCTGGTCTCGTCGCCGCTGCCAACAGCCTTGCCGAGCTCGGCGCGCAGTCACCGGTACACCCTCCGCTGGCCACCGATGAGACCTCAACGAGCGTGGCTGCCCGCCTCAGTGAGCACGCAGCGGTGATGACGTCGCGAGCCGCTGACGGTGCCACGGTCCTGGCCGCCGGCGCCAATGCGATAACCCAGTCAGCAGCGGCATATGGGCAGATGGACCAGTCCAATCAAGCCGTGGTCAGCTTGCAAGGTAACCCTGCACCCCCCACACCGGGCTTCACCCCGGCGGTGACGGTCAATCTTGTTGCCCCCGATGTGCCGATCGCCCCGCCGGCACCGCGCCCAGCCGAAACGACCGCAGCGATCATGGAAGCGGGTCAGCCCGCTGCCGGGGATCTCTTTGTGGCAGACTGCGCCGCACTCTCAGAAGGATTTAGCGCTGCCGCCCAATCTGCCCGCCGCGGGGCGGCCAGGGTCAGTGAACACCTCAAAGGGGAAGCGGCACCGCGTATTACGGCGGCGTTGAATCGTTACGCCGACTGGGCGCAGGAGATGGCTCGCCATGCCGACACTGTCGGACAGCTCGCCGGCAGCCACAAGGACAGATTTGCCCAAGCCAAGCAGGCGACTCCGACGACCACGGAATTCGCTAACCGTCACCGCGAGCTGCACAACGCGATCGCACTCAACGGCTCTTATCCCAGTCCGGGATCGGCGGCCGCGGTGGCCAAGGCACATACGAATTTGACCCAGTTAACGAACCACACCCAGGTTGTGTCCGCTGGCTACCACACCGGCGAGACCATACCGCAGGCTCCGCCTGGGCCACCGCCAGCCCCAGCGATTGTGGAACCTGGTGCCGGACAAGGGGATAGCCTGCCATCGACAACCTTGCAGGGAACCGATCCGAAAACGACGCGCGATCACCCGGGCACCACCCACGGGGGCGACGCCGACCCCGACACAGAACCTGGCGACCTCGACGGTCTGGATTCTGGCGATGGTGATCCAACCGCTAACCCGCTAGCGCCTGCGGGAACCAGTTCAATGGCTGGCATGGCCTCGTCTTTGCCCTCGATGTTGATCGGCATGCTGGGCGCTGGCGTCGGCATGGCCACCCAGGTACTGCAGAAACTGGGCCAAGAGCTTCAGGGATTAGCGCAGCAAGCCACCCAGGGCGTCGCAGGATTAACGCAAGGGATGGCAGGCAAGAACGGGCTCGACGACGCCGCCAAAATCGAGCCAGCAGACTCCCTGGGCTCCGGTGCCGGCTGTGGCGGTGGCGGTGGTGACGACGGCGCTACCACCCCAGCGTCCGGCGGCGGAGCAGATCTCAAACCGGCGGCTTCAGCGATCTCCGGAATGGGATCGCCCGCCTCAACGCCGCCTCCGTTGGCGGGGGCCAGCGGCACTCCGAGTCCCACTGGTGCCGCCGCTGAAAGCGGTATGGGTGGCCCGCCGATGTTCATGCCGCCGATGGGCGGCATGGGCGCCGGCGCCGGGGCGGCCAACCGCAAGGTAAAAGACCCGGATAAGTCGATCGAGATGCCATCGCGACCTAATTCCGAACCGATCAAAGGCGAACGGGGAGACCCAATTCGGCACACGGCCACCGTTGACGCAGCTGTCTACCCCAAAGACGGGCCGAACCGGACAGTGACCGTTAGGTCGCGCAGCCGACGCATCGACCCCGACACCAGCGGTGACTCCCAGTGACGGTGGATGGGTACGTGGGCTATCAATCCGATCAGGATCGCGTCGCCGAGGTGATGGCCCAGCTCGATTCTGCGTCGATAGCCCTGGCCGAGCTGAAGAAAGAAATCGCTGCCAACAACCGCGGTGAGGCCTCGTGACGGTGTACGAGTATGACGGCTACCAGGCGGATAAGAATCTCACCGCCAGTGTCATAGCGCGCATGGAACGGGTGTCATCGATGCTCTCCAAGCTGCTTGAGGAGATGGATGGCATCGACCTGGAAGCTATCGGCGGCGATGGTGATGTCGTGTTGTCGGTGAACTCCCAAGGACAACTCACCTCGCTGTCGCTGGCTCAGGGCTGCACCACCCGATACTCACACGGGGCGTTGGCCGAGCTGATCAACACCACGATCGACGAAGCAGTCAATGCCGCGGTCGAGGAAACAGCGAGCGTGGGAGGCGGCCAGGACCAGGAGGCGCTCGACGCTGCTGTGCAAGCGTTTACCGACCCCAAAAGCGAAATCTGGACCGCCACCTGAGCACGTGTTTCGCCGCGGATTCACTTGCAGTGGTAGCCCGATGTCACCGCAGACAAGTACCCTGAATTCATGAATCCGCAGGCAGTTGGGCAGCCGGGGTATCCAGCTGCATCCAGCGGCCCGCCCCCCTCCATGAGTACGGTCGGCGTGCCGACCGGTGCCGCGGTGTTGCCACCGCCGCCGCCCAACTACATGTCGCCGCCGCAAGCCCCAGCACCACCGACGGTGTATCGGAGGCGCGGGCCGGGCTGGCTGGCAGTATGGGTAATGCTGTCGCTCGCGCTGCTGTTGGCGTTGAGCGCAACGGTGATGAGTGCGATGAAGTTGGACCGATCAACCCCGACCGCGACGACCACCACGGTGACGGCGCCACCCCCAGCACCGCCGAGCTACAGCCCCGACCAAGTGGCCGCAGCCAAGAAAGAGGCCTGCAACGCCAGCAACGTCGCCGCTGCATCGATCGCTAACTCCCAGCAGAACTTTGCCGTGGCGGCGCGTGACCGGCAGGTGCCGCAATACCATCCAGCGCTGGCCAACTTTCAGCTCGTCGCGATAGTCGAGACGCAATACATGCAACAGCACCTCCCCCCGGCTACGCCGAAACCTGTAGCCGACGCCGTCAACGGCTACATCGCCGCCGTCTTGGCCGCGGTCGACGCCGATACGCGTGAGGTGTCCAATCATGATGCGCAGGTCTTTGTCGATCGCGTGGACAATGCCAGCACCGAACTCGACAAGGCGTGTGAGTGATGGAAACGAATGACGTTCTGCAGGTCTCGCCTGCCGCAGCGGGGTCAGCGAACATGCTGACCGGTTCGGCAACGGTCGAATTCGCTGCGACCGTGCCCGAGCAGGCAGCCCATGGCGCCGCGGCTACGGCGGCAGACGGCGTCCACGCGGCCTCCATGTGGGCGCCGAGCGTGGCAGCCTGCGCAGGCGTGAGCCAGGAAGTCGCAGGCGCCGGTGCCACGCTGGCGCCACACGGTGGCAACGTTGCTCAGCGCAACGACCAATCGTTGACCGCAGACCTCGAGACCGACAATCAGAACGCTCAGGACCTAACACCGGTGGTGACCATATGACACTTCCTGAGTCAACCTCAGGCTGTTTGTGGCAACAGTCTTTGTGTTCCGCCGTGGAGGTTGGGGTCGTAGGGGCGGTGGTCGTGCCAGCAGCGGTAGATGACGCGGATCCAGGCGCGGGCGAGGATACGTACGGCGTGAGGGTGGTCGTGTCCGCGAGCGCGGGCTCGGGCGTAGATGTCGGCGGCCCAAGGACTTTGGTGACGACTGTTGTCGGCGAAGGTGGTCAGTGCCCGGCGGAAGCGTTTGTTGCAGGCCCAGCGGAAGTGCACGGCGTGCTGTTTGCCGGAGGCTTTGGTCACTGGAGTGGCTCCGGCCAGAGCCGCTACGGCGTCGGGTCCGTCGTAGGCTGCCCGGGAGTCGCCCCACTCGGCGAGCACCTGGGCGGCGTTGATCTGACCCGACCTTGGCAGCGACGTGAAGATCTCGGCGTCCGGGTGCTTCCCGAGGCGGGCGATGACGGAGCGGTCGAGAGTTTTGGCGGCGCTGTTGAGGGCCTCCAGCACGGTGACCAGGGCTCCTACGGCGTCGGCGACGGCGACCGACAGGGTGGGGTCGGTGGTGCCCGCGGGGTCGCGCGCAGCCGGCCCAGCAGCTCGCTGGCTGGCCGACGGCCGGAGTAGCCGTGCTTGGCCAGGAACGCGGCCAGGCGTTTCTCACCGAGGCGCGATGTGCTGCCCGCAGTGGGGTACTGGCGCAGGAACGCCAGGCTGATCGGGGACTCGATATCGGCGAAGATCGCCTTGGCGCCGGGCCAGTGGTCATCGAGCAAGGCGCTGAGTTGGTTGGTGGCCGATACCCGCATGGCGACGATGTCATCGCGGGTGCGCACTACCGTGCGAAGTGCCTTGGTCTGAGCACTGTAGGGCGCTACGGGATGCAGTCGGTGGTGGCGCAGTCGCAGGTACTCGGCGATCACCAGTGCGTCGCCGGCGTCGGACTTAGCGCCGGAGATGACTTCGCCGTCGCGCCAGGTTTTGATGGCGTTCGGCGATACCGGGATGACCGGGTGGCCGGCCTCGAGCAGCAGGTCGACCAACCGCCCATTGGGTCGCTCGATCCCGATGTGTATCTGGGTGGGATCGCCGTACTTGGCGAGTCTACGGATCAGCATGGCAATGCCTTCCGCAGTGTGGTCAATCATGAACTGTGCCAATACTTTTCCCACCGCAGACAGCACGCACACAGCATGTGCGGCAGCGGCCCAGTCCAAACCGACGTAGATAATTCCTGTGGTGTCTTCCGGCAACGGATCTCCTCAACTTGGCAGCGACGACGCGGCGAGGGGATCGACCACCGGACGGTCACTAACTGGCGCTCTGCGGCGCGTCTTCCTGATGCCGGTCTGCGACCCCGGGAGGACCGAGGGCGGCGGTGTCATACAGGCCCTCAACGAGCGACCACCACTGGCCGTCACCTCGGCCCCCGCCGAGTCCCTTCAACGAATGCCCATCAGACATCCGCCGAAAGGATGGTGCCCTAGTGACCGCCACCCTGCACTCACCCCAAACGGGGACACCGCTTCCACCCGCTTTCCCGCTACCTCCGTCGCCTCCGGCGGGGCCGTCCCGCGGAGCGGTGGTGGGCTCGGCGGTGGTGCTGGTCGTTGCGCTCGGGGCTACCGCGGTTGCCGCAGTAGCGTGGATGACCCCGTCCAAGGCTCCCGTCAGTATGGCGGTCGTGCCGTGGTCGCCACCTGCGCCAAGTTCCGATCAAGTGGCAGCAGCACACACAAAGGCATGCGAAGTGTGGGGGATTACTGCCACAGCGATGGACGCGGCAACCAACGCGGTCGCCCACGCTCCGGCGGACTGGAATGATCCCGTTACCCAAGAGGCTTTGGCGAATGAGGCGCGGGTGATCCTGGTGGAAAGCGCATACCTGCGCGCTCAACTTCCTGCCGAAACACCGGCAGCGATCCGCTCAGGGATCAACGACTACCTTGCAGCCAGCTCGGACATGGAAGACGCCACCACGCATCGCAAGGGCAGCTTGCGAAATACCGCGATCGGTAAAGCAAATACCGCGGAAGGCAAGGTAAACACCGCTTGCCGGTAGCGTGAGGAAGGGGGAGCCGTGGCGGACGTGCCCGCAACCAGTATCGCTGGCAACATCATCATCACGCCCGATATGGTGCCGCCGGCAGCGGAGCCGTTAGAGACCCAAGCCGCGCACTATAAGGCGTTGGCGGAGAAAGTCGGTCGGCTGCAGCAGCAGCTCAAAGCCGCGAACGCGATGCGGGAAGAGGCCGCACAATCGCCCGGTTGGGAAGCTGGGCACGAAAAGAATCGCCAATTGGCCGCCGACTACGGCCGCATGGCCGGGATCTACAGCGCAGCGGCAGACTATTTCAATGGAGTCGCTGGCGTTTACCGTGACGCGCGTACCGCCCAGCAGAGTGTTGTCATCAAAGCCAATGCTGAACTCTCGCAGGCCAAAAACGCGATACAACAGCACGAGATCGTTGCGCGCTGGCACGCGCACGCACGGTCCCTGACGACCAGCGCAGTAGGAGCCGCCACAGCCAAGGCCGGGGTCTTCCAACACACTGCAGGCACAGACATCACCGCGCTGACCTCACGCCTAGGCGGTCCCGTACCTCAAGACCCCGTCTTACCTCACACCGGCGGAGGCGGAATAGCAGTACCCACAGGCAAAGAAGGATCTGGACTAGGCGATGACACCACACCAACGAACGGGGACCCTGCCGGCCTCAATGGCGGTGACAGTAGTGTCCCGACGGGCGCGAATAACGGACACGGTCACCATCCGAAATGGGTCGACCGCGACAACAATGGGATAACAGACCCGCAACCCGCTCCTGCACTGGGAAATCCGTTCGCCAGCGGCGGCGGGCAGATGCCGACACCGGGTGGTGGCGGCAGCGGGATTCAGTCGGTTGGTTTCCCTCCAGGTCTGACGTCCATGACGGGCGGGCTGGGCTCGATGCCCGGCGGGGGCGGTATGGGGGGCCTGGGCTCTGGCGGGGGCTTGGGTGGGCTGCCCGGCGGTATGGGGCAGCTGCCCGGGACTCAGGCCGCCGGGCTGGGCAACCTGCCCGCTAACGCCGCACCGGCAGCGGGCGCTCCGGCGCAGGCGTTCTCTCAGGGCGTTTCAGCAGGATCGGCACTGGGGTCGTTGCCGCCGGCGACCGGGACTGGGACGCCAGCCGCGGGACAGGCAGCGGCCACGCCAGCGGCGGGCGTGACTTCGGGTGCGGGTGTTCCCTCGGCGGGGCTGACAGCGGCGGGTGCTACCCCTGCGGCGGTGAACCCCGCGGGCGCGGGGGTCGCCAGCTCTGCAAATGTTGGCGGGTCAACCGGTGCTGCACCGGCGATGATGCTTCCGCCCCCGGGGATGGGGGCACCCGCGGCCCCGGTTGCTGCGGGGGTCGCAAGCGCTGCCGCCGCCGTCGCCCCTACGGGCAACACGGGCTCACCAGGTGGTTCCGCGCCGTCTACAGGTCCGGTGGCTGGATCGACGGCCGGATCGGGTGGGGCGGTAGTGGTGCCGGCAAGTGTTGTCAGCGCCGGGGCTGGTGTCCGACAGTGTGGACGGCCGGAGTCAGCCGAGCTGGCGACCGCAAAAGCGTTGGTGCGCAAGCTCCGTCGTGACAGTGACATCGTTAATTACGCGTGCATTGAGTGGGCAGTAGGGGTATTTCGTCGGGAAGCTGGCGGGGCTACCGAGTGCGTGGTGATGTCCAACGAAGGCTTTGGTTTCATTCCGCGGGGAGTGTT
The DNA here is from genome assembly GCF_025263485.1 of Mycobacterium sp. SMC-2. NCBI lineage: Bacteria > Bacillati > Actinomycetota > Actinomycetes > Mycobacteriales > Mycobacteriaceae > Mycobacterium > Mycobacterium sp. SMC-2. The sequence continues at coordinate 5,890,917 of NZ_CP079863.1, read as the reverse complement.
CTTGCCGCGCACTGCACGCCTTTTGGTGTCAGATAAGCTGGTAGACAATCAATTTCGGGAGCGTTGGTTCGGGTCGTCCGATGCTGCTGAGGTGCTAGCCGAATACGCGCGGCTGCGCGGCCGCGGTGGAACGCATTTAGTTGCGATGGCGGTAACTGCGGCGAGTCCCTTGGGGCGGGTCCCCGGTGTCGAATACGCGGTGTGTCAGCGCGAATTCGACGACGGCGCTTACATCCGCCCCATCCTCGATGATATGCACATGCATCGTCTCGAAGCCTTGCACCCGGAGGTATATGCCCGGCTTCAGGAGACGACCTCTGCTGACCCAGAGAAGCGCATGGTTGAAAATCAAGTGGTTGTGCCGCTGGCTGTTCAGATGATTGAGGCCGTGAAGATGTCGGGGGAGATGATGCCGGATCTGCGGCAGATGTGGGATGCGCTGGGCACGGGCGACGGCATTTCGGAGGAGGCGTGGAACCAGTATCGGATCGCCTCAACCGTGTATTACGTGAACCTCAGCGCGAACAGGCCTCGGCCGGAGGCCTCCACGGGAGATCGCGAGCGTTATCACGCGCAGTGGGTTACCGCCCGCACGATGGAGTTGCTGGCAGGTTGGGAGCGGCGGCCGGTCGATGTCGCGGATATGGTTTACGCCGCGGCGACTGCGTATCCAGGCGATTTCGTTACCAAATTTGAATTGTTGTGGCGGGTAATCGAATCCGAGCTCGTTGCTTGAAATATCGCGGCTTCGCCGTGGGGGCCGCAGTGTTGGGTTGACCCCGCTTAGACCCCCTTAGCTATCTCATGACCATCCATCGTAGTTATCCTGTGTGGTGGAGTGCAGCCGTGACAGAAATCGAACCGCAGCAGTGGCGGGGTCTCACGGATCGTCGGCAGGGCATGTTCAGCGTTGGACGGCGTCGCGCCGAGAACGTCACAGTGACGGAATGCGCCGCAATTCAGGGGCACGAGGCGTTAACGGCGTTCTGGGTTTTCATCCAATTTGGACGCGCTGGTAGCGGGGGTATAGCGGTGGGCGGTACGGTGCCGGTGTGCCGTTGAAGTTGGCGTCTAAGACGCAGGTTTCCGGTCATTTCTTTGTTCGGCGACGCTTGTCGTTTGCGTTGCTGCGCCGTTCGGTGGGCATGGAGATCAATCCGGTTCGCTGGCATCGCACGCTGTTGATGTTGTCAGCGGTGCTGGGCGTGGTGCTGGTGGTGGGGGCGTTCGTGTACGGGTGGTTTCGCCCGGCTGGGGTGATCGATGACGCGTCGAAGATCGTCGCTGATAGTTCCTCGGGTGCGTTGTTTGTGGTGGTCGACAAGCGGCTGTATCCGGCGCTGAATCTGGTGTCAGCGCAGCTGATTGCGGATTCGCCGGAACGGCCGACGTTTGTGGCGCCAACCGAGATCGCGAAGTGGCCGAAGGGTCCGACGGTGGGGATCCAGGGCGCTCCGGTGGAGACCCCGGCGGTGCTATCGCCGCAGATTTCGCGCTGGGCTGTGTGTGACACGGCGCCGACAACGGTTGGCGGGTCGCCGCTGGTGACGGGCATCGATGGGCAGCTGTCGCTGGGGGAGGCCGCCGGGGAGCTCGCCGGCAGCGAGGCCTTGCTGTTGTCCTACGGGCCGCAGGTGTACCTGGTGACAAATGGTGTTCGGATGCCGATTGATCTGTCTGCGTCCGCGGTCGCCGGGCCGCTGGGGATTGCGCCGGGGGCGCAGGTAATGGGCATGTCGCGGGCTCTGTTTGATGCGTTACCAGCGGGGGGACCGCTGGTTGTTCCTGCGGTGCCGGGCGCCGGCGGGCCGGGTCAAGTGGACTTGGGTGCTGGGGTCGTTGTCGGTGCGGTGGTGGCCAGCCGGGATGTGGCTGCACAGTCGGACCGGTTCTATGTGGTGCTGGCAGATGGAGTTCAAGAGGTCTCGCCCGTGGTGGCTTCGATGCTGCGCCAACATGATTCGTTTGGCTTAGCCACACCACCGCAGGTATCGCCGGATCATTTGGCTCATATTCCGCTGCGTCATGTTCTTGACGTGGATTACTATCCGCGGACCCCGGTGCACCTGGTCGATGCGGCCAGTCGGCCGGTGTCGTGTGTGGCGTGGCAGTGGAGTGTCAGCGAGCGGCAGGCGCGCCTGGCGGTGGTTTCGGGTCGCGGATTGCCCATTCGCTCCGATCAGCGAGCGAAGGTGGTGCCGTTGGTAGGTGCCGGCAACGGCGGGGTGCAAGCTAATCAGGTTCTGGTCGGTGATCGTGCATCGACGTTCGTGAGCACGACGGGCCAAGCCTTGGATTCGCCTGCCCGCGAGACGATGTGGCTGATAAGTTCCACCGGGTCACGATATGGCGTGCCGTTTGACGAAAATAGCGTGCAAGCGCTGGGACTGGTGTTATCTCAGGTGCGTCCGGCGCCATGGTCGATGCTCCAGGTGTGGCCTGCGGGCCCGGAGCTGTCGCGGGCGGCAGCGTTGACGGTGCATAGCCCGTCGGACGCGGTGGCTGTGTTGCCGACGAAGACCAACGTACGGGCCGGCGGATAAGAGGGGTAGAAGTTTGTCGACGATTCGTTTCAGCCCATCGCGGCGGCTGAGGCCGCCCAAGGTTGATGGCGGCGTGCAGGCGGTGCGTGACTCTCCGATCGCGCCGCGCCGGTTACCGATGACGAAGGCGCAGATCATTTTGCCTGCCGTCATGGGCGCAGCGTTTTTGGGCATGATGGCCATGATCTTGACCCAGCCGGGACTGCGCTCTGGCCCGATGAGCCTGTTCTCGTTGTTTGTGCCGGTGATGATGATTGTGTCGTTCGCTGGGGTGTTTATGCAGGGCCATTTTGGTGGCGGCGATAAGGCGTTGTCTCCACAAGCGTTAGAAGAAGAACGCCGCTCCTATATGGATGAGCTCGACCAGACCCGCGATGTGATTCAAGGTGACGCCGAGCGCCAGTTCGCCAATTACCAGTTCTTGCACCCCGAACCGTCAATGCTGCGTGGGCTGGTCGGTTCACCGCGGATGTGGGAGCGGTCCAGTTCTGCTCAAGACCTTTCGATGCACTTCGGATATATCCGTTTTGGAACCGGCACTTCGGATCTGGCGAAGAAGCTGGCTAAGCCCCAGCTGGGGGAGTCGGCGGACTATGAGCCGGTGTGCTATGACGCGCTTCGCAAGTTCTTGTTGGAGCAATCCAAGATCAGTGGGATCGCTAAACCCCTGTCGCTCAAGAAGACTCCGTTGATGACATTGGTGGGGAAGGACGGTCCGGACACGGTCCATGGCGTGATGCGCGCGATGATCTGTCAGGCGGCCTGCTTTCATTCGCCCCAGGACTTGAAAGTCATGGTTGTCACCGATGAGCCAGCGCGATGGGATTGGCTCAAGTGGCTGCCGCATTGCCAACACGACAAACTCGTCGACAGCGGCGGGCCGTTGCGGATGGTGTGGACGTCGCCGGCGGCGATGGATGCGGCGGTGGGCCACGAATTGCATGGTGCGCGCAAAAATTACGGCGATCCGGGCGCGGGGGAGGTTCGCCCCCATTGGCTGGTGATCAACGACCAGCTCCGCGTGGATAGCGAATGGGATACGTTGAACCGCAGGGGTGTTGGGGGGGTCACGGGTGTGACCTTTGTGCGTGTAGTGGTCAAGGAGGGGGCTACGGATGACGGCTGAGTACACATTGCACGTCAAGCGCGATGGAGCATATGACGAGGAGGGGTTCTTCGCGCTGCCCGATACGCTCGACACCGCGTCTGCGGTCGCGTTTGCGCGCAAAATGGCCCGATACCATGCTGATTCGCGTGTGACGCAAAGCTCGACCGCCGCGGCGTCGAAGGTCGTTGATCTCTATGAGATTCTCGGCCATCGTGATCCGGGCAATATCGATGTGGAGGAGGCATGGGCGGCCACCCGGCTGGGCCCGCCGCTGCAAGATGACGAGGGCGAGATGCAGTGGGGTCGCGAGTGGATGCGGTTCCCCATCGGGATTGATCCCCGAAACGGACAACCCGTGGCCCTTGACCTCAAAGAGACACACGAGTTCGACGGGATGGGCCATCACGTCGTCGTGGTCGGCACGACCGGTAGCGGTAAGTCGGTGTTCTTGACGGCGCTGATTACTTCGGCGTGTTTGACGCATTCGCCAGATTCATTGAAGGTCGCGGTGTTTGACTTCAAGGGCAGCGCGTTGGCGCATTTGGTGGCGGGCTTCCCGCACACGGTGGCGGCGATGAGCAACTTGCGCAACGATCGGCTGTGGATCGTGCGGATGGGAGATGTTCTCTACGGCGAGATGGAGCGCCGCAAGGCGCGGCTTGACCGGGCTGGGGTCAGTGACATCGCCGAATACGAGTACCTGCGGATCCACAAGAAGGAGAAGCTGCGGCCGATGCCGCACCTGCTGCTGGTTGTCGATGAGTTCACGCAGATGTTCGCCGAGCATGACGGCGCTAAAGCGGTGATGGACGAGGTAGGCCGCCAGGGACGCTCGCAGGGGCTTCGCCTCGTCATGGGGTCGCAGCGGCTGGGCCACCAGATGCAGGGCGGCATCATGAGTAACATCCCGGTGCGGGTGGCGCTGCGCACTGTCGGCGACACCGATTCCCACGAGGTGTTGGGTACTGATGAGGCCAATCATTTGCCCAAAAAGCCGGCTGGCGCGGGGCTTTTGAAGGTCGGAGCGAGTAAGAACCTGACGCGGTTTCAGACGGCGTTCGTGCTCAAAAGCTATGTGCCGCCGCAGCGGGCGGCGGCTGCTGCGGCCAGGCAGGAAGCCGGTTACGTTGAGCCACAAGAGTTCAGGGCAGTGGGAATGCCGGCTGCGCCAGTGGCCAACGGCGACCAGGCCGAGCACGTTGAAGTCGCCGAACCACGCGCTATCGTCGGCGCGGACGGCCGTACCGTCAAACAGGTGCAGGCCACGGTGGATTGCTTGAACCGGCTGAACCTTCCTCCGTTGCAACCGATGTGGCTACCGCCGTTACAGCCGGTGCCGGCTGATGAGCTGGTGAGCCGGCTGCGGGGACAAGCCTGGGATGTCGACTACGGCTCAGCCGGAAACGAGCCGTCGAGGTTGATGTTTCCGGTCGGGATTGAAGACCGACCGCGCGATCACCGACAGCTCGTCTATGCACCCAATCTGGCCGAAGGCAACTGCGCGGTCATTGGTATGGGCCAATCAGGTAAAACGGTGGCCCTCGCCACGATGATCTCGGGTGCCGCGCTGCTGTATCACCCTCGGCGGATTCAGTTTTATGTCATCGCGCTCAGCGGACCCGACCTCAACGTGGTAGCCGATTTGCCGCACGTTGGTGGCTTTGCCCGCGAGGTGGACCCCGAGCAGGTCAAACGAATTATCGCCGAGATGCTGGCGCTGATCGATCAGCGCGAGCAGGCCTTCACCAAGCTCGGATTGACGCTGACCAAGCTGCGCGAACGCAAATTCGGTGGCGCGGCCGGTGAGGTACCTGCGGACCCATTCGGCGATGTGTTTTTGGTGATCGATGGATGGCCGACGTTCTGGAAGAACTGGGAGCAGCTGCTCGTCGCTGATGTGGAACGAATCTTGGCCAAAGGACCCGACGTTGGGGTGCACGCCATCATGTCGACGAGCGGCTGGATCGCCAATAAGTTTCCGTCAGGAATGACGAAGCTGTTCACCAGCAACGTGGAGCTCAGGCTCGGCGACAACGATGACATGACCGTCAACAGTGTCAAGGTCGCGCGAGATGTGCCGTTTGGTGAGCAGAAGATCTTCCTCGACGAAGACGACGACACCGGCGGCGAGGTCGAGCAGGTTGAAGTGGTCAAGATCAGGGGCCGCGGCACGACGATGGACGGTTTCCACTTTCAGGCCGGGTTACCGCAGGTGACCGTGCAGGGGCGGCGCAGCGATGTGGCGGCGGCCGCTGAGACCATTGCCAGGCTCGCCGGACCCGAGAGCGCGGCCGCGCGGGTACGGATATTGCCCAAATTGGTTGGTATCGATGAGGTTTTCGCGCAATGGGAGCAGCGTGAGCACGGGCCAGGCGGCGTCAAAGGCAGGGGTGTCGTGCCGTTCGGGATTTCCGAAATCGGTTTGCAACCGGCGGTCGCGAACTTCGGCGCAACACCGCATCTGCTGCTGACTGGTCGACCTGAATGTGGCTTGTCGAGCGGGTTGGCCACGGTGGCCCAAGCCGTGATGCGGGTCTACGGGCCCGAGCAGGCGCAAATCTATGTTGTGGACCCTCATAATGAGCTGCTGCGCGTGGTCGAAGGTGAGCATTTGGGCTCCTACGTTTTCCGGGAGGACCAGGTGCGCGCCTTGGGGGAGAGCCTGGGGGCGATCCTGACTGAACGTCTGCCGATCACGGACCTGAGTCAGGAAGACTTGGCCGCGGGGACGCGGCGCTGGAGCGGGCCGGAGATCTTTGTCTTCATCGACCGTGAAGAGACCCTCGCCAGTTGGGACACTGGTGGATTCGTGGCGGGAACTGGATACCCGTTGGGCCCGTTGGCGCGATTTATCGCGCGGGGTAAGGAGATCGGCCTGCACCTGGTCGTGTCGCGGCGCATCGCTCAGTGGGGCCGCACGCTGACCAATCCGATCATCGGGGAGCTGCTCAAGGCCAAAGCACCCGTCGTGGTGATGGACGGGGACCCGGATGAAGGATTCATTGTCGGCAAGACGAAAGCCATGCCGGCTGACCCTGGCCGTGGCCTGTACGTCACTGACCGGGTGGTGGCGCCGGTGCAGATCGCGTTCCCGGCGAGCACGCATTGAGCGTGGATGACCCCGCCTGGCTGCTCGTGCACGCGGTGAAGCACGCCCGCTTGAAACAGGGGTTGTCCAAACATGATTTGGCGCGCTTGGCCCGGGTGGCGCGGCCTACGATCTCGCGGTTGATCAACCACGGCATGGTCCCGTCTCGTGCGGCCACTCTGGATAGGATCGGCGCGGCGCGGGGCTGAGAGGCCGGGACGTGCGCGGCCTTGTTGGCCGGACAACCCCTGCCAGGTCCACGCGCGCCGACGACTCGCTCGGCCCAGCTCGTCGCGCAGCGGCTCACTGAAATCGCCGAGGAGGCGCGTTCGGCCGCCGGTGCGGCCGAGCAGTCGATTCTTCGGCTTAAAACCATCGAGGAGCGTGCCCGGGCGGCTGCGCAGTTCGTGCTGGGCGGTTCAGTAGCTGATTAAGCGGTCGATCTGGACCGATTCATGCGTCGGCATGGACTTTTCCAGAATGCTGATGCGAGACGAGATTTCGCCGGGGGAGCGGCGTCGTAGGAGGTGTCGGGAAACAGGGGCTGTTGCCTTGTGTGGAATGTCGGAGGTTTGGTTGCCGGTGTCCATGGGGGCGGTTATCGTCGCATCAAACGGCTTTGTTGCTCGTGGGGCGAATAGAATATGTGGACAGGGGTGGGATTGCAATGATGTTTGTTGAGGCGCCTGCGCTGGCGGCGCAGGCAGCATCGGAGGGCGCAGGCGGGGCGACGACGGCGGCCACTCTTGCCGCTGGGGCACCAGCGATGGGTGCGGTGCTGCCGATGGGCGGCGAGGAAGTGTCGGCCATGTTCGCTCAAGCCATCGCCGCGCATGGCGCGCAGTTCTTGGCGGCAGGTGCGGTAGGTGTAGCTCAGCGGGAGGCGTTCGCTGCCACCGTGGCTACATCGGCGGCCACCTACACCGCCATGGATGCCGTCGGCAAGGCGCTGCTGGCGCTGTAGCGCGCTGGTGCACTGATGTATTGGGGTATCCCTCCGGAGATTAACGCATTTCGTTTGACCAGGATGGGCGCAGGTCCAACGGCGCACGTCCCGCAGATCACTGCGTACACGGCTGCTGCGGCGGCGCACTTTGAGCAAGGGATGCAGCAGTCGGTGACCGCGATGGCAACGGCGCCGGTGTTCCAGGGCTCGGGCGGATTGGGGATGCTCGAGAGCGCCACGCCGATGGCGGCGTGGCAACAGACCGCCGGGCTGCATGCAGAGAGCGCGGCGGCCACCATTCAGACCGGGTTGACCGCTTATAGCGCGGCCGTGTCGGCGACTATTCCCCATGAAGTGGTGGTGGCCAACCGGGTCCGCGAAGCGACTTTGGAAGCAACGAATTTTATGGGGATCAATACCCCAGCAATCGCGGAGGCGAACGCCGAATACGGCGAGTATTGGTCGCAGAACGCTGGGGCCATGGTCGGCTACCTGGGCGCTATGTCACCTGTCGTGAGCGCGCTGACCGTTCCGTTGCCGACGTTGCCTGATATGAGTAATCCGCTGGGCGCGACGGCCGGCTTGGCGGGGCTGGTCGGCGACGGGGTTGGGGCCGGCGTGCAGGCGTTGGGATCGGGCCTCACCGCCGGTGGGGGAGTTGTGTCGGCGGGCAGCGGGATTGGCACGGGCGTGGCCACCGGGGTTTCGAGCGGTGTGTTCAGCGGCATGGGAGCAGGCGTGCAGGCCGCAGGTTCGAGCACTGGTGGGTCGTCTCCAGCCCCGCAACCAGCTACCACGGGCACGACCGCGGGGCAGGGCGTGCCCGCGACAATAGGCACCGGCCAAGGCATCACGAGCAATGCCCCGCAGGGCAAGGCTCCGCCGTTGCAAGCGGGTCAGGGTGGGCGGCCACCCCTGGAAGAGTCCGGGCAATCGTTGCTGGGCCAGCTCACCCAAGCGCCAACCGAAATGATGAGTTCGCTGAGCTCACCACTGGAATCTGTGGGGCAACTCCCGTCGAGTGCCGCCGGCCAACTCAGCGGCCTGATGGGCCCGTTGTCAGCGCTGACCGGAGGTATGGCCGGCGGTTTGGGCGGCCCTCCGGGCGGGGGAGCACCGGGACTGAGCGCAGCCAGTGCCCCGTGGTCAGGGCTTAGTGGCGCCAATGGCGGCTTCGCCGGGGGCGGATCAGCGGTCGTCGCGGCGCTGACGAAGCCCTCTGCTGGCGGACTGGGCGGGCCTGTGGGCGTGCCGGGTGGATGGTGGGCCAACGTGCCTGACGGCGCTGAGGCCGGCGACCAACCGGCCGCAGGACTGCGAAGCGGCGCGGCAGGGGGCAGAGGAGCCATGGCGCCGGGAATGTATGGGCCCATGGCTGCCTCGACGCGCTCGGGGCGCGGCAGTGCATATGCCGCTGTCGGCGAGCAGGATAAGACGATCACGCTACCGGCCTCTGCGCATGCGGCGCCGGTGCTCACTTCCGAGGGCGTGGTCCACGTCGGGCAGGGAGGGTAAATCCCGGCAGGGGACCGGGTCATTGCTGAACTGATCGAACCAGCGGTAACCACTTTGCTAGTGAAGGAGATACACCATCATGGCGTTGAACGCCGATGTCGCCCAGATGCTTTCGGGCGCAAGTCAATTGTCGAACATTCAACAAGAGGTGCTGTCGGCGTTGGGCCGTTATGTCACCATGAACCAGAACCTGACCGGTACTGGGTTCAGCGGTGATGCGGCGCTGGCCTCCATGGCCACCACCGAAGACATCAACCGGACCGGCCAACAGGTCAACCAGCGGTTCCAGAGCGTCATCGACATGATGAAGCGCTCGGCGCACCAGTACCAAGAAACCAACGCGCAAAACCGGGCGAGTTTCGGCAACGTCGTCTCGACCTAGCCGCGCCCACCTACCGACAACGACTTTCAGAGGAGAATCGCTATGGATTCAATGCGTTACGACCACGGCATGATGGCCGATCACGTCTCGGCCCAGGCGCAGCTGGTCGCCCACATGAACGACCTGCGCACCCGAGCCATGGGCACGATCAACCAGGTCGCCACGATCTGGACGCAGCACGGTTCTGATGCCGCCCAGGTCGCCATGCATGAAATCGATCAGGCGTTTCAGGCGGTGTTCCACACCATCGAGCGCCATGGGCAGGCCGTCGGGCACGCGTCGACGAACGCGCTGGGCACCGACCACGCGGTCCAGGCCGGTTTCCGGGGCTTGTGAGCGAGACCGGCACCGCAGTTACAGCGCGGCTGTCGACCACGTCGGAAGCCTTGTGGTTGACAGCCGCGCTTTGCGGTGTGGCCCAATTGCCACCCGCCCTCAAGATCCGGCCGGTTGGTGCGGTGCAAGCCACCATCGCCGATCACCCCGGCATGAAGGTTCTGGAAAACGCTGGAATACATCGGGGCGGCGAGGTTGACTCGAGCGTGGCCTCCTGGGTGCGGGCATTAGGGCGTCCCGACGTCGAAATCGATCTGACGATTACCCGCCCCGAGACCCGCCCTGACCGACTTGAAGGCCCCCCTGAGGTTTTCACTGCCCCGGAGGACCCTATTGAGGCCGCCGGGGCGTTGGCGCAGTGGTATGCCCAGCGGCCTCCGCAACGTGTGGTCACGTTGTGTCGGCGCGACAACGCGTGGGTGGCCGCCGCACGGCTATGGCGGCCGGGCCAAGAGACCAGTGATGAAATCGTGGTCAGCCCGCTGGGGCAGATCGAGATCGCCGACGCGGTCGTCAAGACGCTGGGGCCGGCTGATCCGGCCCAATTTCACGGCATCAATAGCGAAGCAGCGGTACTCAATACAGTTTTGGCGACCTGGCAGGCCAACCCCGCGATCGACATCATCGCCGGCCTGGTAGAGGTAGGCCTTTCAGTTCCTCAGGCGCGGCTGGTTGGAGCGGTCGCCGACCGGGGGACGACCCGCGCGGTCATCGGCGCGGCGGAATTTTCTATCAGTGGGCCAGCGCGCGCACCGATGGCGGTGACCGTGGCCGACACCCTGGTCGGCCGTGTCGTGGTCAGCAACAGCGTTGGTCCTGACGGCAGGCAATGGACCACGCTGCTGCCCGGCGGTGATCACGCAATCCACACAGCCGTGCTCGAGCTGCTCGAAACGTTGCCCTCAGGACGAGGCTGGGCGACTCATCAGCGGACATGAAATTTCGATACACGCGAATATGGCATCCGTTGTAGACGGATGAAAACCGTGGTTGCTAGTTTCGCGCTGTGGCCAATTTATGTGGCGCTAAGCGAAATTCGGATACGGTCTGGCGACGAGGGGACGCGGCATGACAAGCCCACATGAGCGTGAGGAACGCGACTTTTTCAACGACCTGGCGACAACTCCACCGCCAGAGACGAAGCCCGCGCCAAGCGCTGCTGAGCCCAGCCGTCCAAGCGACATCGACGAGCCGACCAGGGATGATGAGCGACCAGGGTTTGCCCCACCTGAGGGCATCCTCGGACCCTCCACGCAGGACGCGCCGCCACCGCCCCAACAAGGCCCGGCTTGGCAGCCGCCACGGCTTGTACCACCTGAGGGGACCTTGGCCCCTCATACCCAAGAGACCGCGCCGCCACCGGCGCCATGGTCCCAGCTGCCCCGTCCCGATGCGCAGCCGGGGATATCTGGTCAAAACGATTGCACCCCAACTCAATTTGTCCCATCACCGCAGGGGGAGGCAGAGGCGCTGGGTGGGCGTCACGGCGCGCCGCAGCCAGCCGGTCAACTAGATCCGGGCCAGACGCCACGTCCGTACCCGCCGGGAGAAGACCGTGGCTGGCGCGAGCCGCCCGCGCAACCGTCGCCACGCGCCGCGGGCGTACCCCGGTCCTCAGATGCGCTGCGCGAGCATCTACGCGCTTCCGACTTGATCACGCCCCACAAAGTGGCGCCAAAAAAGGGGTGGCGCAAGGCGTTGCTCAAGGCTTCTGGGGGGCTCATCAACGTCGGTGAGTCCAGCGACGAACGCACAGTGCGTGAGTTCGAGACTGCGATCGGGGCTAATCTGCGTGGCACGTACACCGTCGTGGTGCTGGGTGGCAAAGGCGGTTCGGGCAAGACCGCGATGACCGTCGCGGCCGCCAGTGAGTTTGCTCGCGTCCGCAATGACCAAGTGGTCGCCGTCGATGCCGATCCGGCACAGGCGGCGAATTTGGCGTCCCGTGTGGATCCCAAGGCGTCGTCGCTGCGCGCGATCAACGATGACCTCAACCTTCATCGCTACGCCGATGTGGGTGCTTTGGCCGGCCACAACCATGTTGGTTTGGATGTGGTGGCTTCCCCGCGTCATGGAGGCGCACGTGGGGAGGTGTTGAGCGCTGAGGAATTCATCAAGGGTCACACACGCCTACAACGGTTCTACAGTGTGCTTTTCGTTGACTGCGGGGTCGATCTCGACCATGCGGTGATGAAGGGGGTGTTCGAGCGCGCCGATGCGGTGTTGATGGTGGCCTCGGCGGTGCCTGACGGCGCCGAAGGGGCGAGCACTAATTTTGAGTGGCTGCGCGACGAAGGCTATCACCAGCTGATCTCGCGAACGGTGTTGGTGATCAACCACATTCGTCCGGCTCGCAGTCGCAAGGATCGCAAGGAATCGGCGAAGCTGGTCGCCACACTCAGGGAGCATTTCGCGGGGTGGGTCAAAACGCAACGCATTATCGAGGTGCCCTTTGACGCTCACATCGCCGAGGCGGGCGAGTTAGACCTTCGAAAGGTCAGCCCGAAGACAGCGCGCGCGGTGCTTGAAACCGCCGCCGCGTTGGCGGGCGGATTTTCTACGACGGCCGATGCCCGATGACCACGGCCAATTCCGTACAACAGGCACCGGAAGTTCCTCGGCTGTGCAAGGTTCATTTGCTGGTCGGTGATGACACGCTCATCGATTATGTGCTGCCCGCAGGGGTGGCGTTGATTGCGGTGATCGAGGACCTCATCCCGCGGGTCAACGCGATTCTCAAAGATCGCGGGCGCCCACTTCTTGATGACACGTTGACTTATCAACTGTGCCGCGCAGATGCGACCCCGCTCGATTCGCAGCGGTCCCTGGATGACAGCCGGGTCTATGACGGAGATTTGTTGTGCTTGTTGCCAGCTGACGCCACCGAACGGTTCGCACCGGTGGTCGAGGAGGTGTCGACGGCGTTGGCTCGTTCAGCGCGCCAACAGTTCGCCACGGTCGATCTGTCGGTCGCACGTCGTGTAGCTGGGGGGTTGTTTGCGGCGCTGGTGGCGTGGGCCGAGGTGATGTTGGCGCAGCTGTGGTGGCGGCAGCATGGGTGGCTGCCCGCAGCGGTGTCGTGGGGATTAGCGGCCGTGTTCTTGGTGTCGGCGAGGGCCGCGACGCGGGCGCGTGATGAGCAGCGACGCCGATCAGCGGACTTCCTGGTGTGGTCGGCGCTGATTTGTGCCGGTGCAGGCGCGGCGATGTCGGTGCCGGGACCGCCCGAGGGTTGGCATGTGGTGGCTGCGACGTCCACGGTGTTAGCCGGTGTGGCGGCATTGACGATGCTGACGGGCCGCTATCTGGGCGTGTTCGCCGGCATGGCTGCGCTCGGGTTGTCTGGAGGCGCGGTGGCCGTGATCCACGCCAGCGGTTGGAAAGTGCTGCCAGCGCATCTGGCGGTGGTCTTTTTGGTGGTGGATCTGGTGCTCGTGACGTTTGCCACCAGCATCGGCATCATGGGGGCCGGAGTGCCCGGACCATGGTTTCCTTCGGTCACCAACCGCGGGGTGTTTGAGACTCGAGAAGGCGCTGCCCTCAACACTGTGTCGCCGGTGGAGCGCCCGGGCGAGGAAACCGTTGAGCAGATCGCGACGTGGGCTCGCCGCGGCACCGCCATCGTGACGGGGCTCTTGGCCGGCGGGGCTGTTGTGTTAGTTGTGGCCGCACGCTATGCGGTGATGCCCGAAACTGGCGGCGGGTGGCGGTTTTTGGCATTCACGTTGGGGATTTGCGCAATCTTTCTGCTGCGGGCCCGCTCGTTTGTCGATCGCACTCAATCGGTGACACTGGTCGTGGGCGCAGTCGTTGCGCTCGCGGTTGTGATCGGTCGATACGCAAGCGCACCCAATCCGGCGTCGCCTACTGTCACGCTGGTATGCGTTGCTGCAGCGCTGATTTTGGGAGCACTGGGACTGTTTGGGGCGCTGGTAGTACCTAAAGCGCGCATCAGTGCACCGGTAAACCGCGGGGTCGAGGTCTGCGAGTACATTCTCCTGATTTTCGTTGTGCCATGGGCGATTTGGTTGCTGAACCTGCTGTGGGTGGTGCGAAACGCGGTGCACGGGTCATGATCAAAGCCGTGAGCACGCTGGGCGCTATTGGGCTCGCCGCTGCACTGGTGGCCGTATCTGGCGGCGTGGCTGGCGCGATTGATCCCCCGGTAGTGCCCCCTGGGCCGCCCCCGCCCGATCCTGCTCCGGGGCCGGATCAGCCGATGCGCCAGATTGCGGCGTGCACTACAACCGGCGTGCTGCCCGGCAGCGATTTGCGCGAGTTGCCGGCGGCGCTGCAGCTGATGAATATGCCAGAGGCCTGGAAAGAATCCACCGGCGTTGGCGTGGTTGTCGGGGTAATCGATACCGGTGTGGCTGCACAACCTCGGTTGCCGCACTTGGTATCTGGCGGGGACTATGTGATGGGCCCGTTCGGGGATGGTTTGGCGGATTGTGACGGGCACGGCACAGTGGTGGCCTCACTGATTGGGGCGGCGCCGTCTGGGCCCGCCCTGGTCCCCAAGCCGGCTTGGGCGGTGCCTGCGGCCCCACCTGCCGGGGCTCCGGCGCCGCGCCCGATTCCACCGCCAGCTCCGCCGCCCACGGTCACGGTGACCCAAACGGTAGCCCCGCCACCACCGCCACCGCCGCCACCGCCGGACCAGCCGTCCTGGGCGGGCATGCCCCCGCCTCCGGCCACCTTCGGAGCTGGGCGCGGGCCGGTGCCGCTAGAACCCCCGCCCGGCGGTGGTCCAGACGGCCTGATTGGTATCGCCCCGGATGCGGTGCTGCTGTCGATACGCCAGACCGCACAAACCTTCGGCCTGGTTGATCCCGGCGTGTCCGACAACCCTGAGGATGTTCGCCGCGCCGGTGACATCAATTCGTTGGCACGCGCGATCGTGCACGCGGCCAATCTGGGCGTCAAAGTGATCAATATCAGTGTGGTGTCGTGCATTTCGCCAGCCAAGCCGCAGGACCAAAGCGCTTTGGCCGACGCGGTGCGTTATGCCGCGGTCGACCGCGACGTGGTCATCGTGACCGCGGCGGGCAATGTTCATGCCCAGGGCTGCAATGGGCAAAACCCGGACGCACTACCGGGGGATCCCACTCGAGGATGGGCGGCAGTGAAAACCATCGCCATACCGGCATGGTTCAGCGACTACGTCTTGGCGGTATCGGCCACCGATTCGACCGGCGTTCCCGCCAGCGGCGACGCCGCCTCGCTGCACGGCCCGTGGGTGGGACTGGCCGCACCGGGAGCCGACATCGTGGGGCTGTCGACCAGCGGGCAAGTGATCAACGGTTCAGTCGATGAGGACAAGCTGCACCCGATTGCTGGTAGCTCGTTTAGCTCGGCGTTCGTTGGGGGAGTGGCGGCTTTGGTGCGCTCCAAATTTCCCAACCTGACTGCGCATCAAGTAATCCACCGGTTAGAGGCCACCGCGCACCCTCCCGCCGGTGGACGTGACAACGTGGTCGGTTATGGGACAGTGGATCCAGTTGCGGCGCTGACCTGGGATGTGCCGCCGGGAGACACGTTTGCCCCTGGGATTCAGCGCGGCCAGTTGAAGGTGCCGGCCCCGACCCCGCCACGCGATGCACGTCCGGGCTGGGTCGCGATGGCCATCACCGGTGTGGCCGCCGTCAGCGTCATGGGACTGGCTGTGGGCCTGACGGTCTCGCGCCGGAAGGAGCAAATATGAGGCAGCGGTTTGTTTCGGCCCGTGTGGCGCCTCGCACCGTGGTTACTGGCGAAATGGTCGCTGGCCTGGTTGCGCTGGCACTGAGCACCACGCTGGATTCGTGGCCGGTCGCGGTGGCCGCCGGAGCCGCACTGGCATTGCTGATCTGTGTGGTGACCTTCCGTGGGCGCACGGTGTGGCAGTGGGTGTGGCGGGTCATGTCCTGGACGCGTCGTCGGGTGCGTAAGCTGCGGCCGCTTCAACCGGTCGACGTCACCCTCAACGAACACACGGTCGGCGAGCACAAGGTAGGGGTGGTGATCGACGGGCACACCGTGTGCACGATGATCTCGGTGCTGGGCAAGCCCTACATCCCCACCCTGTTGCATGCCGATCACACCAAAACGCTTAATACGGTGCCGATCAGCGTGATTGCACAGGAGATGCAGCGCTGCGGATTGAGCGTCGACGTCGACATCGTCTGCGAGGGCAGCCGCACGGCCAGAGACAACTATGCCGAGCTGTATGAGGCGGCACTGCGAGGTCTGCCGGCGGCCGGGCAACGCAGCGTGACACTGGTTGTCCGCTTCGACACGCGCAGCGACCGAGTGCTGCCTGCACTGTTGTGGCGGCGTGACACGATCGGGGCGGCGGTAGCTGCTTCCCAGCGCATCACCAGAGCGCTGTGCCAAGCGAATTGTCGTGCACGGCTTTTGACCGCAGAACAGATGAACGAAGCGGTTACGGCCAGCCTCGGTGGGCCCGAGAACGCGACAGCTTCTTACCAGGACCGCTGGACGAATCTGCAGCGCGGCGGGAAAGCCTATGTCACAGCGTATTTCTTCAGCGCTGCAGATGTGCGCTCTGCCGAACTCGACGACGTATGGGCCTACCAGAGCGATCACACAACGTTGGTAATCGCGTTGCATAGCGCCCCCACCGGCGTGCGGGCTTCCGCACTGGTTCGGCTGACCACCGTGCAACCGCTTGCCAGCTCGCCGCGGCTGGTGCTGAACCCGATGGCGGGCAGACAGTGGGAAGCGTTGGCGTTGACCCTGCCCGGGCGCAGGCGACTGAGCTTGCCATCGACACCCGTCACTGCCGAACTCAACACAGCAGTCGTAGCCGGCGCATCGGGTGTGCTGCTGGGCGAATTGCGTGACGCAATGCTGCTGATGCCGATGTCAGATCCCGCGGCCCCCACCCGAATTGCTATTCAAGCCAATGATGACCAGACGATCAAACGGCTGATACGGCGGGCTGCCGCAGCAGGCGAACAGGTCGCCGTGTACGACCCCACGGGGCGTTGGACAATGACGTCGGCGTCCCCACGGATCTGGACGACGCGCGACATGACAGCCCAACCACCTCGGCCTCCGACGATGGTGATACACAACGGCCGCGTCAACAACTACCCAGCTGCGCGCACATCCATCACGGTCGGCGATGTGCCCGCCAGTGCTGCCGCCGATATCCGCATCGAACAACGTGACGAGCGAATCACCGTGAAAACACAGCGCTTTCGTACCACGCTGAGGCCCGTGACATTTCGCAACGAGGACGCGTATTTGCGGTGAGCGATCACCCCAATGTGGCTGGTCTTGGTAGACGGATATCGGGGCGGGAGTGCACGATTGCGGTATGGCCAGCGACAGCGTTCGTGACGTTCTTAGCGACACCGATCGGCAAACGCATCGTCGCGCAGTGCGTTTCTTCTGGGTGGTGTTGATAGGAGCAAGCGCGGCCTCGATTGCCGGCAACGCGTTGCACGCGATCGTGGAGGCCGACCACGTCGCACCGGCGCTGGCGGCCGCGGTGGCAACTGCCCCTCCTCTGGTGTTGCTGGGTTCCACGGAGGGACTCTCGCTGCTGATTAAGGTGCATCGCCGCCCGACCCTGACCTTTTGGGTGGCGCTCATCATGACGCTGTTACTGGGTGTGGGTGCGTTTCGCCTGTCCTTTGATGCGTTGTGCAGTTTGGCCATTCGATGCGGTATCCGTCCGAGCCTGGCCTGGTTGTGGCCATTGATTATTGACGTCACGACCGCCCAGGCTACCGTCGCGCTGGTGGCGCTGGCCCGTCTGCAGCATAGCCTCGCGCAGGTACCGTCAGCCCTTGACGAGACGGTCGAGAGGTGGTTGTCGGAGACAGATGTGCTGCTGGGTCATGCATCAGCAGGTGACGGTGATGGCGATATGGTGCCCGTTGAGGCGGCGCAAAAGCTGCTATCGATTCCCAGATCGGATGCCGTTGTGCCCGCCCAAGAGCGCCATGCCCGCGCAGTACGCACGGTCATGGCGTCCAAACGAACCAAGCAGCCCGCAGAAGTCATCGACGCTGTTCTGCGCCGCCACGCTGACGGGCAACGGCCCGGCGAGATCTCCGACGAACTCAAGCTGCACCACACCACGGTGAACCGGATCCTCGCGACGGGGCTGCACTCAGCAGCGGTCTAATCCAGTGGGCTGCGGCCCAGTATCACACGTCTGGCGATGCCGAATGTTGCTGCTTTGGTAGACGTTTGGTTCCGCTCACGCCGATGATGGCGTGGTGGCCAACGGACCGTACAGCCCGTACTGCGGACTCACCTACAATCGCGACAACGTTGCCGTGCGCGCGGCGACACCACCGCATATCCTGGTGAGCGCGCCGACACGTACGGGCAAGACACGCAGAATTTTGGCGCCGGCGGCGCTCGTGCATCCGGGGCCCGAAGTCTTGGTGTCGTCGAAACCCGACCTGGCAGAGCTTGTTTTGACGCGGCGTAACCTGGGGATCACGGGCGTGATCGATCTGCGCCCTGAGCACACCGAGGTCTGGCCCGCGGGGGTTAGGCGTATGGTCACTGACCCGACCCGCACGATCACGAGCGCCCATGAAGCATTGACGGTGGCTGAGACCATGCTGGCGACCTCGGGCGTGGGCTTTAGTGGAGCTGGTGGTAACGCTGTTGCCGCGGGCGGACTTTGGGAATCTCAGGCTGCGCCGCCGTTGGCGTGTCTGCTTTACGCGGCCAGCCCGTTGGGCAACTGCTTGGGAATGCCCTGGGTACTTGATGCCGTGCAAGATTTCGGTATCGACGACGGGTCGGGCGAGAGCGAGGGTGACCAACCTATCCCCGAGCTGGGTCGTCCGTCGTGGCTGACCGCCTACGGACTTTGCGAGCAACCGAAACTTACGGCCCCGCTGTATGCCGTGATCGCCGGGATGGACTCGCGGCTGCGTGACAGCATCAAGATCACGGTGTCCAAGGCTGTAACACCGTGGCTGCGGTTGGGTTTGAGCGTCGACGAGGGAGCACCTTACTTGAGTGCGGTCGATCGCATCAGTATGGAGTCATTTGACGTCCGCATGCTTGATGAGCCCGACGCCACGCTTTTTGTGATCGCCCCGAACACCGGCTCGGTCGCTGGCGCCGCGGTAGCTCTGATCGACTCGATCATCCGCCACTTCCGACGCAAGACGGCCAATCACCAGCTGACTCATCGGCTGCTGCTCGAGCTCGACGAGGTGTGCAACGCCTGCCCGCTGCCCGACCTGTTGACCTACGTCGGCGAGTCCGCAGGGCTAGGTGTCAACATCCTGGCCACGGTGCAGGCGTCGTCGCATTTCGACGTGGTGTACGGCGCAAAATGCGCTGAGGCGCTGCGCGACATGTTCCCCGGCACGCTCATCATGTACGGGGCACACGAACGCCACCTGCTCGAGCAGGCCTCGCACTGGCTGGGGGAAACGACACGTCGCACCGAAACCTACGAGTACACCGGCGGAAGCCGAAGCCAGTCCTCTCAATTCGGGCAGTCGATCGGCTGGCAAGAGCTACTTCCGCAAAATCGCGAAGAAGCCCAGCTGCTGCAACGCGGCACCGCGGGCGAGCGCGTCCTCATTCCGGATTGGAGTGAATTCCTCGACATCTTTGACCAAGCTGTTCAGCGTCGGCTCAAAAAAGCTCGGTGAGCGTTGGGCGTGGTCGAGGTGGACGAACTCACTGCAGCGAACAACTGGCCGCACACGGTCGCGCGCCGGCGTAGCTGCAACCATCGACTCGTACGCGCAAATCGCCGCGCTCTCCCAACGGGCAGTGGGGCGTGGTTGGGCTGAGTTCTTCTCGGCCCGCGCAGTTGTCCACCAGACACTACGATCTGAATTTTTACGGGACGCGATTTCTCGGCTCGGTGGTGATCAGTTGTCGGCTTTGTTCCTCCAGGCGCGCGAGATGTCAGAGTCGCGAAAACAGCTTGGCTCATCGGGTTTTCAGGCACGAGATGCGCGCGGCGGGAAGACAAGCGGAGTTGATCTGATCCCGCTAGCGGTCCCGGTGAGGAGTGCGGGTGAGGGCCGGGTCGCCGTTACAGGCAGTGGTTTTGAGTGCGCATGTCTGCGCGGTGACCGGGTCGAAGTGCTGGTCGCTGGGGCCTAGCAGCGTGTTGATTGCGCAGATCGCGCACCAGCTGGCAAGGGTGGCGAGGATGGCTGTGCCGATGAGGATCGGTGCCCAGCGGATGGGGGGTGGGGTGCGGCGCCGGGCGTGTAGGGATGGTGGGATGCGCCGGGTCGGGCTGGGTTGCGGTGGTGGGTCTAGGACGGTGGTCATGGGCAGTGTGGGGCCGAGAATGAGGTCGTCGTCGACGTCGATGGCTTCGGGTGTCAATGGCCACCAGTCGCTGGATCCTTCGATGGCGAGCCAGCCTTCGAGAATGCCGTAGAGGGCTGCGGTGGCCAGGGTTGCCGACGGTTGGGCGAGCAGCCACGGTGCGATCAACTCGCCCCACAGGCTCTGGGAGGGGTCGTAGAACGGTAGCGGTAGTGCGGCGGCCGCAGATCCCCAGATGAGGGCCGGTATGGGGTAGGCGCGCAGCCGGTCGGGGATGAGGTTGACGATAAGTAGGTAGGCGAGCTTGCCCAGGGGCCAGCCCAGTGGGGCGATGGCGGCACAGCCGAGGACGAGGGTGGCCTCGAGGGAGCCGCTGGGGGTGGTGGTGGAGCGCAGCGGCAGCGGCGGGGCGACGGTGTCGTCGTGTGGGTCGGGCCGGGCGCCGACGTGGCTGCGAGTTTGGGCGCGGATCTTTTTGGCGAGCAGTTCGGCGCGGCGTTTTTGGAACACGAATATGCCGGCGTGGGCGGCGATCCAGGCCCGGCGTTGTCCGTCGAAGACGTCAGCGGGCATGCTCGGTGGTTTCGGCGGTGGCCAATAGCTCGGTGAGCAGCTGGCGTGCGTCGGTCAAGATTGCGTGGCATTCGCCGACGAGGCCTTCGACGGCGTGCAGCACGGTGCGCACGTGGATGTCTTGGGGCGGCGGTGTGACGGGGACTCCGCCGTCGAGGATGGCTCTTGAGGAGCCGTGGGCCCATCCGAGGGCTTCATCGAGGCGGGCCAGGGTGGCCACGGACATGCTGCGAGATCCGCTGCTGGACTTGTGCAGGGTGGAACGGTTGGGCCCGCCGCGGCGGGCCAGTTCGGCTCGGGTCATGTGCAGGACCGCGAGGCGTTCGGAGATGTGGTAGTCGAGCCGGGCTGGCCCGTCGACTGGTGCATTCACGCCCACCAAGCTACCTATATTCAACCATTGTCGTCCAACCATGTGGACAAGATTGCCTATTGCCGCTTACGGTTGCGTGTATAGGCGCCTATCGGATGTGGTGGGTGCCAGACCAGGAAGGGGAATCCGTCATGAAAGGGCTTGTGGCGATGTTCGGCCTGGTTGGTGCCGTCGTCGTCGTGATCGCCTGGGCCATCACCGAATTGATCATCCGGGTTGCACCGTTGCTGCTTGCGGCAGGGTGCGTGTGGGTTGCGGCCAAGCTGGTGCAAGTGCGTCGGGCGCGTCGGGCCGCCGCCGAGGACGGCGTGCCGCAGCGGTGGGGCGAGCCGGTCGCTGCGCTCCCGCCGGCGGCGCCTGCGGTGGCGGGGCTGCCGCCGGTGATTGCTCATCGCGAGCGGATGTATGTGGTGCGCGGTGAGGACACCGGTCTGCTCAGTGAGCGCGACGACGGTTATGTGAGGGTGTCGGCGCAGGCACTGCCGCGTGTAGAGCGGTTGCCGGCGTCGTATCACCACCGGCGCAAGGTTGTTGCGCGTCGGGTGGGTGCGCCGCGTTCGGGGCGGCGCCGGCCGTGAGCGCGGTATCTGATCAGCAGTGGCTGCGCCAGATCGGGGTCGATCTCGACACTGATTCAGATGACGATAACGACGTCGACGACGCGGCCGACGACAGCGAGGTAGCGGGTGATCGCCGCGTCGAGGAAGGCGAGGACGAGCCGCCCGAGTCCAGCGGCGGCGATGTCGCGGCGGACACGAATGATCATTGCGCCGACGCGGCGGCGGTGGATCTGGATGCCGGCACCGGCGCCGATGACGCACCGGGCGGCGGGGAAAGCGGCCACGCGCAAGGTGATTCGGCTGGCGAGCCGCCGCGGCCGCGACGGTATAACCCGGTCGTGCTGGGCGCGTTCGCCGCCGTGGTGGGGCTCGCGGCGGCGGTGACGACGCTGGGTGTGATGCTCTCAGGGCCCGAGGATCACCCACCGCCGCACCCGCATCCGGTCAAATCCAGTTCGGTGCCCACACTGGCGGCCGCGCCGGCGCCCACACCTGGTGACAGCGCGGATCGTCCGCTTCCGTTTACCGCGTCGGCGGACTGCCCGCCGGGTGCGTCCACGTCGGCGAAATCGATTGCCGATCCCGACAAACCGTCGCCGTGGATTTGTGTGCGGCACACCGACGGTCAGCCGCTGTACATTACTCTGGGGCCGGCAGGCATCGAACGCGCCTATGTCGTCACGGCGGTCAGTATCGTGCCCGGCGACACCGCCCCGGCGCAGGGGTCCGGGGGTGATCCGTGGCTGCAGCATCGGGTGGTGACCTTGCTGCAATGGCAGTTCAACGACACCGCGCACACCGTCGTCGACCAGGACACCGGAAACGTCCATGGGGAAGCGGTCAAACCGATTCCAGGGATCAGCGCGTCGAAAATCACGGTCATCATCCGCCACACCAGCCGCCCGGTTGCGCCGACCCCGACCAGCAGCCCGGCCCCGGACGGGGGGCCGTTTGGCGGCATTCTGGGCGGGCCGGCCCCGACAACCAGTCCTGATCCTACGGGGCCGCTCGGGTCAGGACCCGACTCCGATCCCAGCGACGCGACGTTTGCGGTGTCGAGCATCAAAATCATTGGACATCAGGCGGTGTGATGAAGATCAGCAACGTCTGGCGACATCGCCTGACGGTGATGGGCCACCGCGCCCGCCAGATCGCCATCGTGGTGCTTGTGGCCAGCTCAGCGATCAACGGGATCGCGCTGTTGTGGCGGGCCTTTTTCCCTCCTGATCCGCCGCCGGTGGCCGCGGTGGCCCGCGAGGTGATCAACCAGATCGACCCCGTCAAGGCGTTCGCCGAAAACTGTGTCAAGGGAATACTGGGCGGAACAGCCTCGGGTGCGGAGAATTTGACGCGCTGCTTTCCCGACGGGCGCAAGTACGAGTTGCCGACGACCTCGTCGATGACGGTGTCGAACCCCACCGCGTGGGCTTCCAAGCGGCAACCAAGCTCCAACGACGTCGCGGTCTACAGCGTGATCGTCCAAGTCGACGAACAACCCTACCCATCGGCGCCACCGGCCACCGCCTTCTACCAGCTGCCGGTGGCGGTGTATCGCGAGAAGGGCATCCAGGCCCTGGACCGTATCAGCAGGGTTGATGGGCCACCACCGGGAGCCTATGTGCCGCTGGGGTATTCGGTAACCATTCCGACCAACAGCCCGCTGTTTTCGATGCTGTCGGGGTTCGCGGCAGCGTTTTTGACCACCTCGGGCGGGCTGGAACGGTTCATCACCACCGACTCGGGCATCACAGCGGTGGGCTGCTATGCCTCGGCGACACTCAGGACAGCCCAGACGGACACCAATCCGCCTGATGCTGCCGCCGATAACGCCGAACTGGCCGCGCACATCGACGTTTCGGCACGCCGACCCGACTACACCCTGATGTCGCTGTCGTATTCGCTGACACTGCGTTCAGTGGGAGGCACTTGGTTTGTCGCCCAGATCGACGCCATCCCGGTGCTGGCCAACACCACACCGACACCAGTGCCCACGACGTCGGCCGCCGCGCATTAACCCGGTGATCAGCGCCGAAAGAAAGGAGGATCCACCATGGTCGGCCACTCACTGTCACATACCCTGGCGGGCATGGCAATCAACGTCGCCGCCGGCGCCGGGCTCATCAACATGAGCCACGAGGTGCTCTACATCATCATTGCCGTCGCAGGAACGTATTTCCTCGGCAGCGGCATTGCGCGCGGGATGAAGGAGCACTGGAAGCGCGGCACGGGTTCGGCGTTGTCGTCCATCGCCGGCGGCGTGCTGTTGGCAGTCGTTGTCTACCACATTGTTTCGCTCTACCAGCGGGGCAATCAAGAGTTCGAGCAGTTGCCCGGCGGGCCTGGCCACTCCAACGTCCGCGGATGGTGAGTGCGACCGCGCCGACGCGGCCACGGCCGGTCGAAACAGCCCAGGCGTGGTCGGGTATCCGCGATATCGACATCCAGATCGGCGAAGTCGCACCCGGCCAACAATGGCCGGGCGGACCTTACCGCGGGGCCGAATGGGTGGCCATCGCCACGATCGCCGGACCGACCCTGTGGTGGGTCGACACCCACCCGGCTGGTACCACACTGCCGGTCCTGGGCGCCGGGATCGTGCTGTGCTTCGTCACGGTCGGGCTGATGCGGCTGCTGTTACCCAAAGGGCGGCCCTCGCTGTCGACCCGAGTCGTTTTTGCCCGCAACATGTTTCGACCACCCCATGTGACCTGCTCGACACATCGTGGGGCGCGGACGCGGTTGCGGGTGGACTCGAGTTTCGACCCGCCCGAGCGGGTGGAACGAAACCTGGTCTTCACCGCCGGCGGCGTCTACGCCGAGTTCCTGCTCGATGGCCTGTCGGTGAACATGCGCTCATTAGACAGGCACAGGTGGGCGGCGCGGCTGACCCGGAATCTGGGCCGCTACCTGCCCTCGGGGTCACAGGTGCGTGGGCTTCTGGTCGCCGACGATCCCAACGCCATCTTGCGTGCTATGGTGGGCCGTCACACCGACAAGTCGGCGTGGATCGGTCAGTGCAAGCATTGGGCGCCGATCATCTCGCGCCCGAACAAGTGGGTCCGCGGCGGCTACCGCGGACCGGTGCGGCCCCGGTTTTGGTTGACCGTGCCGGTCGATGCCGGTACCGCCGGACGCACACCGCTGGGTCAGGGCCGGCGCGCATGGGACTGGGTGGCCGGTCGTGACAAAGACTCCGACACCTCGATTGCGCACTACGCCAGCGTGGCGCGCGAGGTCTGCGCAGCGCTGCCTGATGAGTTCCATGTGCGCGCGGCCAGCCCCGCCCAAATACTGTGGTATCGACGGCATCGCAGCCTGCTGGGGGTCATCCACGAGCCGATGCCCCCGTCCAATAGCGGGCCGGCGTCGCTGAGCGCAAACGACTTCCCGCGCACGGCTTTCGACGAGGGCGACAACGCCGGGCGCCCATGGTGGCGGCCCAGTTTCAAACCGCTGGTTCGCGTCTATGATCCCGACGACCCGGCACAGCGGTGCAGTTACCAAACGTTTTTGACCGTCGAGCATTTCCCCGACACCGGGGTGGCATTCCCACGCGCGGCGTATCTGAACGCGTTGCTCAACGTCAACACCGCGGCCAGCATCGAGTGGACCCAGCACATCAACATCCGCACCCCGCAAGAGTCGCAAGCCCTCAGTGACCGCTACACCAAGAACATCAAGGATCAGATGCGCCAGCGCGGCCCGCGCGGCGCCGAAAACGACGAGCTGCCCCGCAAACTGGCACGCACTCGGGCCTTCCGGTCGCACATGAACGCCAACCCCGCCGAGCGCGAGCTGGACCACACCGTGGTCATCGCGGTGGGCGCGCACTCACCGGCGGTGCTCGACGATGCGGTCAAACAGATCCGCCAAGAGCTCGACACGGTCGGGATCGCCGTCAAACGCCGCCGCGGCGCCCAGGCGCTGCTGTGGAAGGCATTCAACACCGGAAGCGAAAACAATTGCCCGCTCGATGAATTCCGAAACCCGACCAGCGCCGAGAAATGGTCGCTGTTTTTGCCGTTGATCTCCGCGCGCGTCGGCAACGTCAAGGGCAGCCCGCTTGCAGTCGACCAGACCACTATGCGCCCGTCGATCATCTTGCATGACCCCGAAGGCAGCGCGCGGCGCAACAAGCCGACCGGGATAGCGGTCGTCGGCGATCCCGGTGGCGGCAAATCGAATCGCACCAAACTCTCGGCGTTCGAGCTCATCTTGCGCGGCGGTCGGGTCGTGGTCTTCGAACCCGACACGATCGCCGAGTGGAAACGCGCCTTGACACCAATCACGGGCGTGCGCTTCGTCGACCCGACCACCGCGCAGTATTGCTACGACCCGCTGGTGGTCTTTCCAGCCGAGCTGGCCGGACGCGCCGCGGCGGCCCACATCCTGCCGTGGATCGGGCTGTCCCACGACAACATCATCGCCAAACGCTATCGACGGCTGCTGCGGGCCGACCACCGCGCCGCCCACGGGATCACCAGCCATCGCGCGTTGCTGGACTACCTGCGGGCCCAACCCGCCGCCGACAACGACGAGCTGCTGCTGCGCCTGGAGACGGCCGCCGAAGACTTCCCGGGCCTGTTCGATGACCACCTGCCGCCGTATCGGCCCGAAGACTCCCGGGCCACGGTGTATCTGACGGGCAACCTGGGTCTGCCCGGCGCAGAGGACCTCACCAACCCCGATCTGTACGCGAAATTGTCGGGCAAGCAGCGCGCCGGCATGGCGATCTATGGTCTGCTGATCGAACTTGAGCAGGAGTACATGTTCGCTCGCCGCGACATCTTTGACGCCATGATCTTCGAAGAATGCGCTGAGGTGTGCGCGTTTCCGGCCACGGCGCGCATCGCGCACCTGATCACCCGTCGCGGCCGCAAGCACGCCACCGGTATTTGGCTGATCACCCAAGATTTCCGGGACCTGAACCCGATGGGTGACAAGTACATTATCCAGCGCTGGATTTTCCGGGTTCAAGATCCCGAACTGGCCGAGGCCACGTTGAAGTGGGCGCGTATCGACCCGGAGATGTACCCCGAGCTTGTCAACGCGCTCAGCGAGGACACCAGCCCCGGCACCACGACCGAAGAAGACATGGTCATCGATGACAGCGAGTGGGGCAGCTACGTCACCGAGGCCGGCGCGGTGGATTGCTCCCGGCTCGGAGAGGGATTCCTTGTCGACGAGCTCGGCCGGCCCGCGCGCGTTCAATTCTTCAGCGCGCCAACCGAAGAACAGGCCCATGCTTTCGACAGCACCGCGCGGGTGGCGCCATGACGTCGGCGGAATCGCTTGCGGTGTGGCTGGTTGAACACCCGCGGCTGCGTCAGGTGATCGGAGTCATCACCGTCGTCTACGTGCTGTGCTTGTCGGCGGTGGTGGCCGCCCCCAAGGCCTCGGCGGCGGTGGGCGCGGCGGCACTGGGGTGGACCGGGTTGCACGACACCGACAATGTGCCGATCGCCGATTACTTCCTATCGATGGTCGACACCAGCGAGGCCACGCTCAACAACGGCCAACGCATCAGCGCGTTCGATCCCTCAACGTGGGGCAGCTGGATGGTCAAAGCCACCCAAACCGCGCTCATGCATAGCACAGCGGCGTGGTGGCTGACCAATGAAGCAGCCCTGGTGGTGTTGAGCATCGGAATCGCGTTGTGGTTCTTGCGGTTTGCGATGTCAAGCTCGTGGCTGATCGCTCTTGTTCAGATCGGCCGACCGATCTTTGCCACGGTCAACATGCTGGTCAACCAGATGTGGCTGGGACCGCTCGCGATCGCGGTCTGCGTGACACTGGCCGGGTTTCACTACCTGCACGGCCGGCCGGCGCGGGCGTGGAACCTGCTGGGCACCGCAGCGCTGCTGACCGCGTTGGTGTGGACGGTATTTCGCGACCCCATCGATGACTTGGTCAGCGATCACGGCCTGTTAGGGATGGGCCGCGCCACCGGCTTTCAGATCGCCCAGGACGCCCGCCAGGGATCCTACGCGCCCGGCCAGTCGCTGGAAGCCCAGCTCGACGCGATGATGGCGCAACTGGTGTCCTCGACGGCGCGCCCGGCCTTGCAGTTGCAGAACTTCGGAATGGTCGTCGACGGCGTCGGCAGCTGCCGGCAGGCCTGGTCGCAGGCCATCTTGGCCGCCCACACCCAAGGGCCCGGGCCCGCGCACGCGATGAAGGACTGTGGCGCACCGCAAGCGTTGGCGCACGCCCAGCAGTTGGGGGCCAACGACTTCGTGCTGGGCGTGGTCTTTTTGTTCGCCGCGTTGTGGATTGGCCTGTTCATCTGGTACGTCGGCATTAGCACGCTGCTGGTCGGCGCCAAAGCCACCTATTACTGCATCGTCGTGGTGCCCGCGGCCATGGTAGGCATGAGCGGCTGGCCGCGCGGCAAGCGCTACGCGATCCGCTGCGCGTCGCAGGTGTTGTTGCACGGTGTCGAAATGCTGATTTTCACCGTGTTTTTGGCCGTCAGCGCGGTCGGAATGGGCTGGACGCTCACAACATCGCAGCTCGGTCACCCAGGGGCCACGGTGGTGCCGCGACTGCTCCTGGTCAGCCTGGGCTCAGTCGTGGGCATCTTCTTGTTCCATTACATCGACAAGCATTTCTACACAGACGGTCTGGGCACCATCGCCCGTGAGATCGCTGGCGTGTGGAATTCGTCGCGCGGCGCGGTGCGCGACGAATATGACGACTACGCGCAGGCCGGCCGGCGTGCTCGTGGCCTGTTTGGCCGATTGCGGCGTGGCCGCGGCGCCGGCGAGACAACCGGCGACGAGGATGGCGGCGCTGACGGCGACGTCGAACCCTCGGCGCCGGGTTTCGATGCGGTCAAGCCGCGGCCCACCCGTGTGCAGGGCCACGAGGCCACACCGGCGGCCCAGACGGGCGTGGCCGCCGAGAGGGCCGGGGCAGGTGATGCGGTGGGGGCTGCCGGCCAAGAAGCTGCGGCCGCAGCAGCCGAAGGCGCTGCCGCGGCCGCGGCGCCGGAGGTGGTCATCCCGGCGGTGGTCGGCGAGAAGGCCGTTGAGCACATCCGTCGCCACCGCCGCAACGCGACAGAGCGGCCCGGCCACAGCGACGGCAGCGCTGCCAGCAACGGTGAGCCCACCGCTGGGGACGAGGGCGCCACCAACGGCCACAGCGGCCCACCAGAGCAGCTAGTGCCACCGCCGGCCGACGACGCGCCGTCGTTGCCGAGCGTGGCGCGCCGGCCCGCGCAGGGTGGCGCTGGCCGCCATCACGTACGGGCAGCGCCGGCGACACCAGATGAGGATCCGGACCTGCCGATGGACAGCGCATCTGAGCAACAGCGGGCGGGCGAGCCGTCCGGGTCGCCCGTAGAATTTCCGTCACCGCCACGACCACGAGCAGGGGATGAGCAGTGAGCGCCCGTGAGTATTTTGACATCGGAATCGAGCGGCTCGGCGGCGGCGGGGCCGCCGGCGACCAGTGGGGGGCGCGCAAAGAGTTCCTTCAGGCCACAGAGATCGACCCCGGCATGTGTGATGCCTGGATGGGCTTGGCGGTGGCCGGCGACGTCAGCGCCGCAACCTTGCGCGGGGCCTACCACGCGACCGCGACCTTGCACCGAGAAACGCGGCGCTTCGGGCTAGCGGATTCGGCGCTGGCCCCCACGGTGCCCACAGTGTTTCTTATCGACCTCTACCCGCACACCCCGGTGGGGATCGCGCTGGCCTATGCGGCGACACTGATCGGGCAAGGCGACTACGACGAGGCCGAAAAGATCCTCGACGACATCGACCCCGCCGACGAGCCCGCGCAGAAGCAGATCCACCGATTCGTCGGCGCCACACTGCATTTCCTGACCCGACGCTGGCCCGACCTGTTGGCGTGGGCGTCGCGGCCCGCGCCGGCCAATATCGGAATCGTGGAGGCCGCCACCCGACTGCTCAAAGGGATCGGCCAAACCGGGCTGGGCCAGTTCGAGCCGGCACTGGCCACGCTGCAATCAGTTTCAGCACTGGCCCAGCAGGCGATGCTGGACCGAGAAGCCACCGACACCGCCAACCTTCTGGCCGAGGCGGCGCTGTACCGCGGCCTGTGCCAACGCGCATTGGGCAACGAGGACGCCGCCCGCAAGGAATTCAGCGCCGCGACCGTGGACGGCCAACTGCGCCCAGATGCCGCCGCAGCACTCGACGATCCCACCTACGGCCCGACGGTGACAACCGCTGAGGCCATCGCAGCACGCGCCGACCGCTGGGACCCTGACTCCGGGCCCAGCGTCGCTGACATGCGCAAAGCCCGGCAGCGACAAGAAGCCGGGCGCGTGCTCGAGCGCGCCGAACGCGAGCTCGAGGAGTTCGTCGGCCTTGGCCGCGTTAAAGAACACGTCAAGGAACTGAAATTCGTCAAGGTCTACGACCAGAAGATGGCCGAGCGAGGGGTTCAGATCGGCGAGCGCGACACCTTGCACATGACCTTGGTGGGCCCACCGGGAACCGCGAAAACCTCGATCGCGCGGCTGATCTGCGAAATGTACTTCGGACTGGGGATCCTGGAATCGCCGGAATTCATTGAAGTCTCGCGCAAGGATCTTGTCGACGAGCACATCGGCGGCACCGAGAAGAAAACCTCAGCGGTGTTGCAAGCGGCCCGGGGCCGGGCACTGCTCATCGACGAGGCGCCCGAACTGTACAAACCGGACAACGAGCGCGACTTTGGCCACATCGCGGTCGATGTGATCATGAAATTCGCCGAGGACCACCGCCACGACACCATGATCGCCATGGCCGGCTACGCCGGCCCGATGAACCGACTCCTCGGTGCTAACCCGGGCATGCGCGGACGGTTCCCGTTCCAACTCGAATTCAGCTCATACGGCGCTGACGATCTGGTCAAGATCGCCGAACTGTTCGCAAGGCGATTCCACGTGGGCATCGACCGAGCAGCCCTATCGCGTTTCACCGCAACCGCAGAATGGCTATGCAGCACACCGAGTACCCACCCCGGGGACCCCGTCATGCTGATCGATATTGCCGGCAACGGCCGCTTCGCCCGCACCGTCATAGAACAAGGAACACGGAAAGCCAAGGCACGCATCGCCGCAGACCCAACCGTGGATTTGCTCACCGCCGACCTCAACTCAATCAGCACGATTACAGTTTCAGATATCGATGGCGCGCTCGCCGACGTACTGGCGGCTCTTGAGCTAGTCACGTCCTGAACGGCGCACAGCTGAAGAGCGGGCAAATTCCGCTCGGGAGCTCCGATGAGGTTTGCTGGTTTGGCCCAAATCGTGACCCAAACCAGAGTCGTTTCGCCAACTTCCGCCCACTTTCGCTGAGTCATGAAAACGTCTGTCTACCAGTGGATTCCGGGTCTCGGCGAAAGCCCGCGAAGGTGGCGAACTTGACCGCCCCTCATGACACTGCGTCGGTGTCTTGCGCGACCAGGGCTAAACTTCCACTGTGACGGGGATGCCAACCTCGGCAGCAACTGGGGTCCAGATGTCGACATCTTGCCCCGGCGTCTCAATTGAGATGATGAGGCTGTAACGTGCACCCTCGTTGCTTCGGTCCCGGTCGGGCCGCTCTTTCCACCAGCCCGTCACTGGGTAAATGGCCAGTGCGCCTCGGCTCGCAAGGTCGGCAGCGGTTCCAGTCCATATGTCGGTATGAAGCGATCCAGCAGCTCGCTGGTTCGGTCCGAAATACCATTCGTCGGAGTCGCTGTGGACGGTCCGCCGGCGTTCCTCTTCAGCGAGTGCGAGTGCATTGATGCGCTTGCGGAAATCATCGATTGACTCGGTTGCCCGACGCGCTTCGAACCGGAGGCCGTGCGACGCATAGCGGTAACGGCGCTGCCAACCGCGGCGGGATGGGTTGGGATCGACAAAGTATGAAAGTGTCACGCGCATCGTTACTTCTGCCTCGCCGAGATCACTGAGCACGTCCGTTGGCCATGGCAGAACGTGCAGGTTCATCTCTCGCATCCGCCCATTGCCGTCGAACGGGCGAATTACGTCCTCAGCGATGAGGGTCAGCGCGTCAGTGGCGCTACGTGTCGCCCTGGTCAGGTCGGGAACTCCCATGCCGTAGCGGCGGAAGAGGGCTAGCCGAGCCTGTCGGGTAGTTGCCGCGTTTAGTTTGGCCCGCATAGGTTCGGTCCACTCCGCAGAGTGGACCATCAGGCCACGCACCGTCTCAGCCCATAAGCCGGGGTATTCAGCAAGGATTGATGCCGCTAGATGCGTCGCGCGCGCTGTCGCCGCGCTCGTTTGGCGAGTGACCGTCAGCAACCGAGAATCCTTTAAGGGTGCCTTGGTTGTCAGAGACTGAAGGGAGTACGGCCAGTCGTACGTTGTGCCATCTGGAGAACGAGCGACGTTTCCGCCCTCGAGGACGACTTCTGGCTTGACCGGCCATTGCCTGTGGAACGGAACAGAGGTTCGGCTATATGGAGAAAGTTCGCCGTGGGGAGCAAGCGTTGTCCACCCGTCGTAACCTATCTCGTTCGCGTCGATGGTTTCTGCTTCGGTAAATGCGCCGATAGTCAACGCATTCCACGACTGCCCGGGGTCCTCGATCGGTTCGGTGTCGCTTCGATTGAGGTAGTCGTCTTCGAATGAATCTATGTTGCCAGCTGCGACTAGGAAGAGTCGACGCTCGCGGTCCGCCTCTTCCTCGTTTAGGAAAACCATCCCGTCTTCGGTTAGAGCCACCCCAAGGCCGGCAGCCAAGGCATCGACGGCAGCGGACCACGAGGAGGGCTGACCCACTACGAGCTGTGGTGCCTGAGAACCAGCCGGCGAGTCGGGCGGAGCAGATACGGCCATCCCGAATACGCGGCGACGAGCGGGAGCTTGGATTTCAACGAGGCTCGCCGCTGTTGCCGTCAGAGCACCCCATAAGTGCGGGGGATTCACATTGGGCCGTGGCAACAGCTTCACGGATTCAAGCCGATGTCGCAGATTGATCGGTTCTCCCGATACAACAGCAGCCCCCACGTCACCAAATAGCGCGAGCCCGGCCATCTCGGTGCCATGCCCGAAGCTGTCGTGAATACCCCAGTTTGGGTCACAGGTGTGGCAGTCGGCTATATCGAGGGAAGGGGCGAGCAGCGGATGAGTGCGATGCACGCCGGTGTCGACAACACAAGCCGCAGGAGAGCCTGACGGCGCTGTACTGGTGCGGTCCGCAAGCTGCTCGGTCCATTGTGCCTGGTCGGTCGCGTCTTCAAGAGCGATTAGCCCGGCGGGTTCGCCGGGGCGGCGCAACTCGGCGATGTCGTCGAGAACGTCTAGAGCTCTGCTGAGTTGATTTGCTGTGGCGCGAACGAGAACCACTACACGATCGGAGAAGCCAAGTGCTTCAGCACCGACTTCGACCCCCGCTGCGTCGCCGAACTGGCGCAAGCGAGCCATCTCGTCGCCATCGCGACGCCGTAGCCAAACCTCCCACCACACTGCATCGGCGCCTGAGGGAAACTCGCCGGAGTCAGTCCATAGCTGCTCGAGGGATGCGAGACCGATCGACTGGATGCGGTCCACGAGCCGAGCGTTTCGCGGATTGTCGTAGTCTACCGTGGCGAGATACTGCTCGATTCGCTTGAGGAAGTATCCGAGCTTCCCGTCAGGGATAAACACGACCGCCTGCTCGACCAACTGTCCCTCAACCAAGGTGGTACGGAAAGCACGCAATTCGGGCCGAGTACGGCCCTGTCGCGGATCTAGGCTCTCCAGCACATCCTCGAGACCTTCGAATGCGTCGAAGCGAACGTATACGCCATCAATGGCATTGGGTATCTCGATCTGCTCTTCGCTGCGACGGTCATGGCCCTTGACGGCCGCGTCCTGCAGCTCGGATGCAAGCTGTTCGCCATGGCGCCGTCGATCAGATGGTGGTGTCCGATGAGGGGATCCGATGGCGCGTGCCGGCGCTCGGTACGCCTCTGATTGGGCGAGTCCAGGGATGAGAATGTGAGATCGATCGCGGTTCGCCATTAGTCGCGTTACCGTTCAGATTCAGTCTGGCGCTCCTGCAGTGCGGCGACGAGCGCAGAGGTCGTGACGGTCTTGGCGTTTGAAAGAATCATGTCTTTCGCTGCGCGCTCGGCAGCAAGCGTAACTTCCGCGTGACTGAGGCCCTCAGCTGCGTGTGTTACGGTTCGCCATTCAATTCGGCCTATTCGCATTGTTGCCAAGCGGTTTCGGATAATTGACCGCACGATTTCCGGTGACGGTACCGGATATTCGATCACTGAATCGAAGCGGCGAAACAGTGCACGGTCGAGCAGCTGTGGGTGGTTCGTGGCCGCGACCAACATGCTGTCCGATTGATCCTGTTCTAAGAACTGAAGGAAGGAGTTGAGCACTCGGCGTATCTCGCCGACGTCGTTTCCTTGTACGCGAGCGCCTCCCAATGCGTCCACTTCATCAAACAGATAGACGCCACGTGTTTCCTGCATGGCCTCGAAAACTAGCCTCAGCTTTGCAGCCGTTTCACCCATGAACTTGGTAATTAGTCCATCGAGTCGGATTAGGAAGAGCGGCAGATGCAACTCGCCGGCGAGCGCACTCGCGGTCATGGTTTTTCCTGTTCCCGGTGGCCCGACGAGCAGGAGTCGGCGCAACGGCTCAAATCCTCGCGTTCGCAGATTGTCCTGCTGACGCTGCTCGAGGATCACCCGGTCAAGCTTTGCTCGGACAGGACGCTCGAGAACCATATCTGCCATGCGCGTCGCTGGGTAGGAAGCCATTAGGAGCCCGGCTAGTTCACCCCTCGGTTTTGCAACCGCGACTACTCGGCTCGTAGAGGACGGCGAAGACGTACGTACCTCGTCCACCAAATCGCGGAGCTCTTGAGCGAAGCGCGACTGTCCACCTCGCGCAGCTTTGGCTGCGACCTGCATTGCAACGGAGTAGAACTGCTGGTCGTCGCCATCCGCATGGCTGCGGACCAAGGCCTTCACCTGGTCAGCAGTCGCCATGAGCAGCGAGGGGAGAACCGCCAGCCGTCCTCGTTGGGCGGTCGCAGCGGATGTTTGTCATGCGATCATCATGACACGCGGGTATCGCCGAGTTCGCGACCCACTTCGGCGGGTCAGTCCTGCACAAGAATCGTTAAAACCCATCGATGGTGATTACCTCGCCGCTGACGGTTGCTAGGAGATTACGCGGGTCAGGCTTCGCGGCGCTGTTAGTGTGGCGGCGATGTCTTCTGTGCTGGAGGGCCTATTCGTCGGTGAGGCGCCGGATCGTGAATGGGTGCTAGCTGAGGCCTTTCCGTTCCAGTTGGAAGACCGAAAGACCCGGCTGTCCGACCCGCGGATGTGGCCACCAGAACTCGACGATCGCCCTGAAGATGGCAAGTACCGGACCATTGACCGCAGAGGCGTGTTCGCGATTGCTGGTCGTCCCATAGCCACGCCGGAAGATGAATTGAGCGCCGCCCAGTTAATGGTTTCGGTGACTATCTGGGGACGGGACTGCGGGGTCGCAACGCCGTGGCTTCCGTTTGAGAGGTCTTAAGGAGTCAGGCGCTGCCGCCAAACTGACAGAAGCGCTGAAGATCGTACGGACCTCGGGAGCGCTCAGTGCTGGTCGCGCTGCTGCCCAGCATGTACGTCGCGATCGATCAACGTCAGGTCAGCTACATTCAAGGCGACGATGAACCTGGTGTCTCCGAGGAGGCAGCGCGGGCGATGATCGAGAAGGCATCCGAGTCGGGAATCCCGATTTCCCAACGTGGGGTGTGAGCGAGCCGGCATTCGGCCCGGTTCTTTCCCACGATGAAACCTGAGTCACGTCGAGTCTGGTCTTCTCCGCGCAGGAGATCACAGGGCGTCGTCGATACCGATTCCCGGGATCGGCTTCTCAGGACCGGGGTCGCGTTGGCGTAGCCAGGTGGTGTTGAGGTGGCGTTGGTAGGCGGCGTGGATGGTCGTGTGAAGCTGGTCTCCGCGTGTCAGGCTGGCGCGGAGCTGCTCGTTGAGGACGGTTGGGTGGAGGCGGCGTGCTTGGATGAGGGCTGGGTCGAGGTCGGGCGGGGTGGTGCGTTCGATGACCTCCGATTTCGGGGGCGGGTCAATGGTTGTGGTCCAGGGCAATTCGGAGCCGAGCAGTCGTAGCAGTCGTTGTGCTGGCTGAGGGGGCCAGGTTTCGCCGGTGGTGTCGAGCAGGATCAGCCCGGATTGGTGGGTGGCGGCGTGTTCGGCGAGGTCGGCCAGCACATGGGGGTCGGCGCTGGCGGCCTCGTCGACAATGAGCAGGCTTCCCGGCGGTAGTTGCCATTGCTGAGTGGTGATGTGCGTGTGAGCTTGCGTGATGGTGGCGGCAGTGTCGGCGAGCTCGTCGTTAAGTGCCGCGGCGGCCTGTTCGTGGGTTGGGCTGCACCACAGGATCTTTCGATCGGCGGCCGCTGCAGCACCGTGGAGGGTGTGGAGTGCTTGGCGGCGCTCGGGGGAGGATTGCGCGTAGATCAGGCCGACGGTGAACGGCTGCGCAGCGGTGCAGCTGAGAGCTGATGCCGCGGCGGGGGGCAGGTCGGCGACTGCACTGGGGGCGAGGTGGAGGGGGCGGTGTGGCTGGTATCTGCTGGCGGCCTCGAGCACGCGCAGTTCGGCGGCGAGTTGGTCGAGTTCGGCGGTGATGTGTTCGGCCGAGCGGGTTTCGGCGGCGGCGAACGCGGCGGCGGCAGCCAGTTCGGCGCGATCGAGTTCGCGGCGCAGTTGGGTGCAGTGGCGTTGTGCGGCGAGCGCTGCCTGGTGGTCTTGGTGGCGCAGGTCGGCGAGGAAGTTGTCGACGTCGGCGCCGCTGATGATGTTTTCGGCGCCGCCAGCGGCTTGGGCTCGCGCGGCTTGCGCTTGTTGAAGCGCGGTGTAGTAGCGTTCCGCCGGGGAAAGTGCGGGCAATTCTAAGAGGCACAGTTCGAGGTCGCGTTTCGCTCCGTCGACGTCGAGGGGATCGGCGTCGGGTTGGGCTTGGATTTCGCGCAATTGTTGGCGTGCCCATTCGACGTGGTTGGTCGCGGTCTGGTAGCGGGTTTCGGCGTCAGCCCATTCAGCGATGACGTCCTGGATGGCGATGAGGTAGGGACGGTCTGTGTCGGCGCGTTGGCGCAGTTCTCGGATGCGGGGCATCGCTCCTCGGATGGCAGGGCCGGCACCGATGAGTGTCTGCGCTCGCAGGGCGGTGTAGTCGGCGCGGGCTTGCTGGTATTGGGTGCGCAGGGTGGTGACGTCGAGTAGCGCGGCGGGCAGCGGCGTGGGTGCCACGCGTTGGCGGGGGAGGTCCTCGAAGTCCAGGCCGGCGAGTTCGGCGGCGGTGTCGACGGGCTGATGGAGGGGGTCTGGCTCGACGAGTTCGGGGCGCCAGGTGTCGGTGGATAGGTCGGTTGCGGGCATGTCGATCCGGGGTGCGTGGGGGTCGGGCGGGAGTTGTTCTTCTTCCTCGGGATGGAGCGGGGGTTGTTCGGGCAGTTGGTGGTGGGTGTGGTCGTGGTGGCCGCCGACCAGGTCGACGGTGTAGGTGATGGCGCGCGCGTAGTGGTAGGTGGGGATGGTGTGGTCGGGGTCGACGTCGGCGAGGTGTTCGGCGGCGACGTGCAGCAGCTCGGCGGGCCTCCAGCGGGTGGGGTCGGCGGCGTTGACGGCGGAGACGAGGCCGGGCCAGGCTGGGTCGGCGATGATGGTTTCGGCGGCGGCTGATCCAAAGACGGTGTGCAGGTCGGTAATCCAGGCTGGACGCAGGCTGGTGTGTGGGGTGTCGAGGGTGGCGGTTGGGGTGAGTTCGGCGGCCAGGCGCCACCACAGCGCGGCGGCGGGCAGTTCGTCGGGGAGCGGCTGCTGGGCGGCGACTGTGCGCACCAGGGTGGGTAGGTCGGGGCGGCTGGGGGAGGCTTGGGCGAGGTGGGCGGCCAGTAGGGGCCAGTAGCCGTCGGCGCGGATGCGCGGGTTGATGGAGTCGATGAGCTGCTCGAAGCGGCGGGTCTGCGGGTTGTGGTTGCGCACGACCGCTTGGGCGCGGTTTTGGAGGAGGTTTTGGATGGCGCGGGCGCGCACCGCGTACTGGGGCGGGCCGAGCAGGGTGGTGTCGACGGGTGCGACGTTGTGGGCGGCGCGGAAGACGGCGATTTCGGCGGCGAGTTTGGGGTTGGCGGCGAGGACGGGTTTGGCCCAGGCGGGGGCGGTGGCCGGTGTCCATTGGTGGGTGACGGTGTCGCGGATCTGGTATGCCAGCTCGGTGACGCGGCGCGCGCGGGCGTGCAGGTAGTGGCCCCAGTTCGGGTCGGCGGCCAGCGCGGCCGGGGTGGTGGGTAGCCAGCGCAGTGGGCCGATGCCCACGGAGTGGCCGCCGGTCGGGTCGATGCGCCAGTCGGTGACGGCGGCGGCATCGTCGGCGCTGAAGAGCTCGCGTTCGGTGGCGGCCTCGGTGAGCGTGGTGATGGGGTCGCGGCCGTCGGCGGCGATGATGGCCAGGTGTTTGCGCAGCATGGGCCATGCTTGGGCGCGGGTGAGTCCGGGATAGATCTGTTCGGCGGTGTTGTGGAGTTTGGCCAGCAGGGCGGGGGAGGCGAGGTGTTCGGCCGCGGCGCCGAGGGCGTCGTAGTACATCGCCGAGGCGGCGGCCAATCGCAGGAAGGGGTCGCGGGCTTCGCGTCGGGCGGTAGTGGCCGAGATTTGGGCGCCGTCGCGGGCCAAGGTCTTGGTGAGGACATCGACTGCTGTTTCGGGGTGGGTGGCTTTGGGCGATAGCACCCGGTGCGGGTCGGATTCGGCGGTCGATAAATAGATGTGGTTTTCGACGCGGCCGCGGGTGAGCGCGACGTAGAGCAGTTGGCGGGTGAGATACCCGGCACCGACGATGTGGCAGCCGTGTTGGGCGGTGAGTCCTTGGGTCGAGTCGATGGTGGCGGCGTAGCCGAGGGTGACGTGCTTTTTGACGTAGCTGGCGGGCAGGCGCACCAGTTTTCCGGTGCCCAGGTGGCGGGCTGTGATGTTGCCGTGCTGGGCGGTTTCGATGATTTGGAATCGGTAGCCGTTGCGCACGTAGTCGTTGCGTCCCAAACGCAGCCAGCGGGCGTTTCGGCGGGTGCGGATAAGGTCGCCAGGGGAGGCAGCCAACCGATCGGACAGGACGATCTCATGGCCGCGGAGGGTTTCTGGGTCGGCTGCTGCGAGGCGGTCCAGGCGGGCGCGGGTGTTGAGTGCGTCGACGATGTCGTTGGTGGGGGCCAACAGGATGCTGTCGCGGCCCGCGTCGAGGTCGGCTGTCCAGGAGGTGTAGGCCATGTCGGCTGCGGTTTCGTCGGCGCCGACATGGACTCGGTGGTGGTCGATGTAGAAGCCCAGCCCGGAGGGATCGCCGGCTCGGATGGCGAGGGTGGCCGCGCCTTCTGCGGTGTGCGCGAAGCGGACAAGCTCAGACAGGGTCAAGGTGTCGGTGGTCAGAGTGATGTCGCGCAGTACACCGCCAGCAGAGATTGAGGCGAGTTGGCGGTCGTCACCGACCATGCGGATGCTGGCGCCGCGGGCCAGGGCGTGGGTGATCACCGCGTCCAGTTCCAGGGTTCCGGCTTTGCCGGCCTCATCGATGATGACCAGGGTGTCGGGCCCGACCTTGCTGAACCAAGCCGGCGGGGCCGATCGGCGTGGCGCGCCTGCGGGGTTAGCCGACCACACGTATTTGGCGATAGTGTCCGTCGGGGCCGATAAGTCTTCGCCGAGTTCAATGGCGGCGGCCGCTGTGGGCGCCAAACCGACGATGTTGCCGCCCGACGAGCGCCACGCGTGCGACAGGGCGGCCATCGCCGTGGTCTTGCCGGTGCCTGCCGGGGCCAGCGCTAAGGCCAGTCGCCGCCCACTGCAGGCCATTTCGCGTATCAGCGCGACTTGGCCGGCGTTGAGGGGCTTACCCCGCGCCGACGAGTCGGCAAACGCCAACTCGAGGTCGGTGTCACCGACGCTGCGCCCACCCTGCTGGTGGGCGGCATTAATGATGCGCCGCTCGGCGGCGAGAAGTTCCTGGGAGGTGTAGATCGCGCTGCCGTGGCGGGTGTAGACGCTGGCGCCGTCGCGGCGGCGCAGCTCATGCGGTTCGCCCATTTCGGCGTCATCGACGTCGATGTATTGCACGGACAAGGGCTCTGCCAAGGCGGCGTCGGTGATCTTGTCGGCCAGCGCGGCGTTGGCGGCGTGCCCGCTGCCGCGGACGACTCGTTGGGCTTCGGCGACCACATGGTGGCGCTGCCAGGTTGCCCGTGACTGCGCCACGGCGGCGATGACCTGGGCGGCGCGGGCGGTGATCCAGTCAGTGTCGACGGGCTCGAGCTGGAGAGCCGTGGTGGACAAGACCTTTCCCAGCATCGCGGTCAGTTCCCGCACATCGCCGAGGACCTCGA
The DNA here is from genome assembly GCF_025263485.1 of Mycobacterium sp. SMC-2. NCBI lineage: Bacteria > Bacillati > Actinomycetota > Actinomycetes > Mycobacteriales > Mycobacteriaceae > Mycobacterium > Mycobacterium sp. SMC-2. The sequence goes on along the minus strand of NZ_CP079863.1, from coordinate 5,850,847 downwards.
TGGCTTGGGCACGCCAGGTGTGGCGCTGCTCGGCAAATGATCGAGGTTCGTGTTTGGCTTCGCGGGTTTCCAGGGTCGCCTGTTGGGCCAGCGCGATCGTTTCGACGTGGGTGGGTTCGCGACCATGGGCGGCCTGAAACTGCTTGGCCAGATCGGCGGTGCGGGCCTCGATCGCCATCCGCCGCGACGACCACTCGCGCATGAGTTCGGCTGACATGCCGATGATTTCGCGTACGGGCCGCTTGCCGCGGCCCTGCGATGCGACCTCGGCGAACCGCAGTCCCAGACGCTGCCCAAGGTGGGCTTCTAGCCGCGTGTTGTAGCACTCGGAGGCCGCGACGGTGAAGCGGTGTACGGGCTGTCCGTCAAGGGCCAGCCAGCGCAGCACACCGTCGGGGCCGATCGTGGCGACCTTGTTGGAGATCGCCACATGGGTGTGCAGGTCGGGGTCGCCGGCGCGCGAATCGCGGTGGGTGAACGCCGCCCCGATCAATCCGGTGGTGTTGACTTGGGCCACACCGTTGGTGCCCGATCGGGTGAACGCGACATTGGATTCCAGCCACGCCAGCGCATCGGCGAGCGCCGCTTCGTGGCATTGTTCAATCACTTTCGCGACGGGAAGCGGCGCGATCGCCCACAGCGCCGACACCGACTTCACCGGCGAGAACGTAAAGTCGTAGCCCGCCACCGCGGTGGTGCGCGCGCGGCTTTCGCGCGCGATGAACCCGCTGAGCTCGCGGTCGTCGGCCGGCGCGCGGCCGTACTGCTCGGCGAACATTCTGCGCGCGACGACGGTGCGGATCGCGGCGCGTGTGGGCGCGTCGATGGGCGCGTTCCAGTGCATTCCGGCTTCTTCGTTGTGGTCGCGGTAGGCCACTGCCAGGGCGCGCGCAAAGGTGGTTTCGCCGTCGCGGATATAGAACTTGCGGCCGAGTTTGGAGGCGTTGATCGCCGCGACACCGCGCACTCCACGTGCGGTCGCATAGGCTGTGATCGCATCTGCGTTGGGGTGCAAACCTTCGCCGAACAACGCTTTCATTTGGGCTTCGGTGACCTGGGAACCCTCCGGGACCGCCCACACCTGGGCGACATCGCTAGCCGGCACTCCCCGGGGCACGGACGATTTCAGCGACGCCAGCCCTGATCCCACCCAGCGGCCCGGCGATTCACCTTTCGACGAGTAGTAATCGATCAGTGGTGCGCGCCCGCGAGCAGTGGAATCGACAACAGCGACTTGCCGGATCAGGTACTGATACCCGTCGCCGGCAGTGAGCTTGTGTGTCGTCATGGTCACTGCAGTGCTGTCCCTTTCGAGGCGCACGTTAGAGACCTGCTCGGCGATCTGTCCTACACAGATAGGGCGGTTCTTAAGAAACCCTTACCCGTAATGCAAGAGGTGTGTGGTGCGTGGGGTGCTTGAGAAGTGCTGGTACTGGTGGGCGGTGGTGAGCGGTGGGCGCAGGGCGCGCTGGGTTGTGTTGGCGGGCGAGGGAACTGGGCACAGGCGGTGGCGACAGATGGGGACACGGTGATGTTGCGGATGGTGGTAGAGGAAGGCGCCGGACGCGTCGTATGGTTCGGCGATCATGAGCATCAACTCGAAAGCTAAAGCGCTCAAGCGTGTTCGTGAGGCGCAGAACAAAGCCAATGAGGCGCGTCTTGAGCGTGAACGCCAAAATGCCGCCGGTGCAGCGCCGTTTCTCGTCGAGCTCGGGCGCCTGGCGGCGGTCGACGAGTGGGAGCAAACCGGATCCTTGAGGTTCGCGCCGAGGGGGAGCGTCGCCGTCATGAACACCGCCTGGGCGGCGCCGCTGCGTTGGCGTGTATGCAGGGCCGCGGTGAGACGCTTGCGGCGATCGCTGAACTGGCGGGGGTGGCGGCCCCTCAACGGTGCGCGCCGGCGTTGACGTGGGCGCGCCGCCGGATGCGCGGCTCTCGCTGCGTTCCAGTCGCCACCGGCGCTTGTGCCGCCCACCGCTGTGCACTAGCCTAGTTTTGACAGATGTGTTGATAATGTCCGGAGATGCGAACGGGAATTGGCGCCGCAACGGTGCGACGATCCAACGGAGATTCGCACCGCGTCTCCCTGACCACTGCCAGAACAGAGGATTGCCGATCATCCATGACGGCTGAGGACGTCGCCGCTGGCTCGACGGGGCTTCGCAAGTCGGACCGGACCAGAGAGCGCATCGTCGATGCGGCTCGCTATGCCTTTTCCAGCAAGGGTTTTTCTGGCGTGACGATCCGGGACATCACCGAGCGGGCCGAGGTGACGCGCGCCAACTTCTATTACTACTTCCGCGACAAGTCCGAGCTGTTCTACGAGCTCGGCAACACGACATACCTAGAAGTGCTGGCCGTTGTCGAGGCCTTCAGCGACCTCGGCAGCCCCCCAACGATGCCCGAGATCAGGCAGTGGGTGTTGCGGTACTTCGACTACCTCGACCGCAACGGCGCGTTCGTTCTGCGCAGCACGGAGGATGCACCCCTAGACCGGCGGTTCCGCGCTGCAACCACACGGTCGTATCGCAGGACGACCGAAGCGCTGGGGCAGCGAATCATCAAACTCACACCGACGCCGCTGCGGTCAGACCCGCACTCGCTGGGGCTGGTGGTGATGGCGATGATCGAGCGGTCCTGGCTGCTGGCACAACACGAGGAGATGGCCTCGACGTCGCGCGAGGAGATCACTGCCGCACTCTGTGAAGTCCTCCACCAGTTGCTCGCGGTCGGGTGAGCTCCTTTTCGAGCGAATCACCCCAACGGCGCGTCGCGCCTATTCGTCGTAAGTCACTTCGACAGCATCGGACGTGGGCCGGGCCTGGCAGGCCAGGATCAGTCCGTCGGCGAGGTCGTTGGGGTCGAGGACGTCGTTGGTATCCATTTCGATCTCGCACCGGTGCTTGAGCATCGCACAGGCGCCCCAATGACCCTCGCGACAGGGAACGGAGCGTCGATGCCCTCGTCGAGCAGGACGTGGAGCGGCGTGGCGGTGCGCGGCCGCGATACGGTGCGGGTCTGCCCGTCGAGGCGCACGAACGCGGCGGCCGGCGGTCCGTCCTTATCAAGGGCCACCCCTAGGTCAGGGTGGGATCGGTGAGACTCACCGCTGCTATCCGGAGACTGCCACCGGTTCCGGCGGATAAAAGCCGCGAGCCCAGCGCCGCAACTTATAGAAGCCGTCGGCCTCCGATGGCGTGAGCGCCGGTTTGTCCATGTACTTCTGATATTCCCAGATGTTGATATCGTCGGGCAAAGCGGCTTTCGCCTGTTTGAGCCGCTCGGCGTAGTTGTCCGACCCCGAGATCCAGTAACTGGCAAAGATGTCACAGGTGCCATCGCCAACTGGCGTCGCATTGATGGCAATCACGCGGACTCCGTCGGCGGTGCATTCGCCATTGATGGCGTATCCGATTCCGGACCAATAGATTTCGATGGTGTTGCGGTTATCGCCCGCGCGGTCCACCCCGTTTGCCCAGCGCCGCCCGAAACCCACCTTCGCGTGCCAGACGTGCTCGTCGATCGTCTCGCTGAGCACCACCGGACTGATCGGCGTCGCGTGGACGAAGCGGAAGTGGTACGGATCAACAGCGTTCTCGGCGATGATCTGAGGGTGGACCTTCACCTGTGAGAACAATTCCCGCTCGTCATCCCCGAGGGGGCGATAGTCCTGCGTGACGACGTCTGCATTGAGCAGATGTTTCCAGTCCGGTAGCTGCCACAGCGGTTCGCGTCCCTGGGTGTCGTGCCAGATGAAGATGCAGCCGTTGAGCTCGGTGACCCGCCACGGGCGAACCCTGCGTGCCCGGTTGGGGCGAGGCTCGTACGGAATCCGCACATTCCGCCCCTCACCGCTCCACACCCAGCCGTGGAAGGGGCACTGGATGCCGTCCTCGACAACGCATCCGCCTCGGGCCAGATTGGCGCCGAGATGCTGACAGTGGGCGTCGAGCACGCTGACGTGACCGTCCATGCCGCGGAAGATCACCATGTCGTTGCCGAAGTACCGCAGCGGCTTGACCGCGCCTGCCGGCACATCGGCGCTCCAGGCGACTTGAAACCAACCAGTGGGCTGCATGCTGGGCGCCTGAATCATGTCGCGATCGTGCCATGTCTTTGACACATATGTCAAAAACTTACAACGGGTTTAGTCGTGCTTGCACCGCGCCGTCCAAAGCTTTGCGCAGCCGTCACCGCGTAAACCCTCACAGGACCCCGGCGGCCCGCGGGTGCCTGGATCGAAGCCATGAGCCCGCGCAACAACACGTATCTGCGGATCACGATCGGCCTTGGCGGACCGGGTTGATTGGGAGGCGCACCCACGGCAGATCGGATCCATCCGGTTGGCCACCGTTGTCGAAATCGAGGTGGATCGAGCACGTCTGTGGCCCGGCGATGAGCCGCTCCCGTGCCGCCGTCGAAGCCGCTGAACCGCGGTTGCCGCACCGGCGGGACTTGGCGTCACAAATTCACTGCGCCCGCCGGATCACCGGATGGCCTTGCCGCCGTTGCAGTTCGGCGTCCGCTGCTAGCCAGCGGCACGAGACCGCGCATCCTCGGTGATTTCCTCCGGCGCGCGGGCGAACGCCATCGCATAGTGGGAGCACGTCGGGTCGACGTTAACCCGTCGCCGCGCGACCGGCGTTGTCAATCCATGATGTCGCGAACTTTGGTTTTCTCGTAGCCCTTGAGCAGCGCTCCGGCGGCGTTCTGCATATGTCTGCGCCAATGGGTTTCCGCTCGGTCGCCGTTGCGTGTCTCGACGAGCTCGGCGAGGCGGTGATAGGACCGGAGCAGTTTGTCGTACTGGTCTTGGGGCACCGCGTTCTCGGCGGCTAGGACTGCCGCGGTGGTGTGCCGCTCAGAGATCTCGTGCAGCATCCCCGCGATCATCGCCAGGGTTGCGTTGCCCGACAGCTCGACGATCCTGCGGTGGAAGTTCGCCGATGCACTGGCCAGTTCTCCGGCGTCCCAAGCATCCGGAATCGCATCGACTAGGCGCTTCACTTCCTTGTGTGCCTTGACGGTGCCAACTTCGGCGAGCAGTTTGGCGGCAGCCGGCTCGATCGCGATACGAGCGGTCATCACGTCGGCGAGCGTCGCCCCGGAAAGCTCCAGTATCAGTCCGGCCGGACGGGCGACGATCTCGGGACCCGGGACGCATACCCGCGCCCCGGTGCGTGAGCCGCGTCGAACCTCAACCAGCCGTTCGGACTCCAGCACCCGCACCGCTTCGCGCAGGGTCGGTCGACTCACCTGGAATTGCGCCATGAGCTCGGACTCGTGTGGGAGGAAGTCTCCGTCCTTGAGTCGTCCGTCTACGATCATCTTGCGCAGGGTGCCCGCCACGAGCTCGAAAGTCTTCGGCGACCGAGCCGGACCCGGCTCCGGCGCAAGTGACTGCCGTTGAGTCACCGGAACCTCCTCTGGGCCAACCTATACAACTCAGTAAACCATGTTGCACCGGTCGGTGCGGTTGAACCCGCCCCGATGGACGTGGTTCTGCAGTGCGATGCGACAACCGGGTCCGGGCCAGAGCACGGCGTACGGACGGCAAGAACCATCGCGGCGGCAGCGCATCAATCACAGCGCCCCGATTCTGCCGATCGTGCAGCCGCACAATAACCGAATCGCAGGTGCGCAGCCGGGCGTGGAGGCGGATCGCCACGCGCCTCTCGGCCCGCAGGACTGCCCTGATGACCTCGATGAGCTCCGTCCATCCGCGGTGCGAGAGGGTCGCGTCCACATCGAACCGGTCGCCGTTCCTGCCTGCGGTGCTGACCTAAGACCCCAAGCACGCTGGGGCAGTTTCGACACATGACGTATCGCCTGAGACCGTCTCGTCGGGTTCGTCGAGGACGAGATCGTAGGTGCCGACGAAATAGGACCGGACGGTGGCGCTTCCGATTAGGGCGCCCTCATATGTCAACGTGCACAAGGCCAGCGAGCTGGCTCCCTTTGGGCCCAAAGTGGAAGCGGCGGCGCTGACCGGAATTTCGGCCTCGATCGAGGCCCGCCGCTGGGTGTCGGGGCTCAGATCGAAGGCACGTTCGCCGTCCACTGTCCACTGATCGCTGTCGCGGCGAAAGTGGTTGACCAGCCCGCCGACCGCATCGACGAGGATGGCCAGCGGTCCGACCGTCGGTAAGCCCGTGAACGGATCGGATCGACTAGGGCCGTCCGCGACATTGCCATCACCGCGGTGCCTCGGCTGTGTCGGCGTCCATCACGTCGATGTCGAAGAGGCGCAGGAGATGAAGTGGCGTTCCGATCGCCTGCAGAAACTCCTCGCTGCAGACCTCTGTCATTCGAGAAGGTCGACCACCGTCGACAATTCGGCACCGGTCAACACGAATTCCTCGGCCTTGCGCAGGTGTCGGCTCCACAGCTCGCCGGCCTTCTCGGCCTCACCCGCTTTGATCAGGTCGACAATCATCCGGTGGGTCTTCGCCGATCGCCGAACCGCCTGCTCGGCCCGCGTGCCGGCCGTGGGCTGTAGTGACCGGTTGGCCTTTTCGATGATGTGATGCAGCATGGCGCTGACGATCTGCAACGTCTTGTTGCCGGAGAGCCGGGCGATCGCGGCATGAAAATCAGTCAACTGATCGGCAGCGTGGGCCCCTTTGATGAGTTGAGCGTCCCGTTCGACCATCTCCTCCAGTTCGGCGATGACCGCTGGGTCGCGGTCTTTCGCCAACTGGACGACCATCGGGGTTTCCAACGCGACGCGGGCGTCGAAGACGTCCTTGACTGTGACGCCCTCGTACTCCAAGATCAGCCCCGCGTACCGGGCCAGTGTCTCGCGACGTGGACGCGTCACGCGGGCCCCGCCGCGCACCCCGCGCTGCACCTCGATCAGCGACTCGGACTCCAGCACGCGAAACGCCTCGCGCAGGGTAGGGCGCGACACCCCGAACCGCTCCATCAGCTCCGATTCCGGGGGCAGCATCGTGCCCTCGGTGATCTCGCCGCGGATGAACATCTTGCGCAGCACGGTGGCTACCCGATCGGCCATCTTCGGCTCGCGAAGGCTGGTGACCTCCATCATGTCCTTCCGTCGGGCTGCGCCATCAATCCACCAACTGATTTACAGGTTAGCCGACGGGCAGCCGAAGTCACCGGTCATAAGCGGGTTCGGTGAGCAACGTTTTCGCTGATCGCCGCTGCCCTCAGTGGGATGCGTCGTGAGCTCACGCGCTCGTCAGACAAGCCGCCGACTGATGCCCCGTCCCTCTAACCAACCCCATCAAGTAGCTAACTATATATCTGATTCGCTAAGGTGTGTCCAGGATCCCCGCAGGCTATCTGCCGCGCAAGCGGGCACACGACAAGGGACGAACGCTGTGAGTATTTCGCTGCTGCTGGAGATGGCGGCCGAGGCCCACCCTGAGCGCACCGCGCTGGTGTCAGGCGAACGGCGCTGGACCGCCCGGGAACTCAGTGATCTCGCCTACGGCGGGTCCGGCGTCATCGCCACGTCGGGCGCGCAGCATGTCATCTACGTCGGTGTCGGCGGGGCAATGCTGCCAGCGTTGATCTTCGCGTCGGCGCGTGCGGAGCGCGGATTCACCCCAGTCAACTACCGGCTGTCGGCCGAGGCGATGCAGGAGTTGATCGCACGGCTGCCTGACCCCCTGGTCGTCGTCGACACCGGCTACCGCGACATGATCGCCACCGCAGCCCAACGGGTGATCACCTCTGAGGAGTTTCTTGCCTCTGCTGCTACGGCGGCGCCCGCCAACGGGTTCGCCGATCCCGACGCGATCGCGATCGTGCTCTTCACATCGGGCACCACGTCTAAGCCGAAAGCGGTTGAGCTGTCGCATGCAAATCTGACGAGCTACATCACCGGCACGGTCGAGTTCGACTCGGCAAGCCCCGAGGACGCGGCCCTGATCTGCGTGCCTCCGTATCACATCGCCGGGGTAAACGCGGCGATCTCGAACCTGTACGCCGGTCGGCGGATGGTCTACCTGCCCAGCTTCGACGCCCGGCAATGGGTCCGGCTGATCGTCGACGAGCAGGTAACCACCGCCACGGTGGTGCCCACCATGCTCGAGCGCATCGTGACAGTGCTTGAGCAGGAGCCGACAGATCTGCCGAGTCTGCGCAACCTTGCCTATGGTGGGTCGAAAGTGGGCCTGCCCCTGTTGCGCAGGGCGCTGGACCTGCTCCCCGGAGTCGGGTTCGTCAACGCCTACGGTTTGACCGAAACTAGCTCGACCATCGCTGTGCTGACTCCCGATGATCACCGCACGGCCCACAACCACCCCGACGCGGCCATCGCCAAACGGCTGGCGTCGGTAGGCCGACCCGTACCCGGCATCGAGGTGCAGGTCCGTGCCGCCGATGGCACCCTCGTCGGGCCGGGAGAGACCGGCGAGCTTTACGTGCGGGGCGACCAGGTGTCGGGAAAGTACACCGGCATCGGCTCGGTGCTCGACGACCACGGCTGGTTTCCTACCAGGGACGTGGCCACCCTCGACGAGGATGGCTACTTATTTATCAGCGGGCGCTCCGATGACACCATCATCCGCGGCGGCGAGAACATCGCACCGGCCGAACTCGAAGACGTGCTCATCGAACATCCCGATGTGCGCGAAGTCGCCGTCGTCGGTGTGGAAGACCCGCAGTGGGGCCAGGCGATCGTGGCCGTGGTGGTGCCCGCCGCCGACATCGACCCAGACCCCGAAGAACTGCGCGCGCACGTCCGCAAGTACTTGCGGGGTTCGCGAACACCAGACCACGTGGTTTTCCGCGAGGAGCTGCCGACCAATCCGACCGGCAAGATCCTGCGTCGCGACATCGTGGAAAGCCTGCGAAATGTCGATGCCCAGAAGTGAGGACGCACCGTGATGAAGAACGGCACCCGCCTGCAAAGCCAGGTCTGCGACACCCAGGTCATCGTCATCAAGTCCGCCGAAAGTCTGGACGATTTGCGCTGCGGGGGCGCGCCGATGGTGGCGCTGGGCGCCGACCGTGCCGGTGAACTCAACCCGGCGTTCGCCGACGGCAACCTGATGGGCAAGCGCTACGTCGATGACCACGCCGCCGAAGTCTTGGTTACCAAAGCCGGCGCCGGCACTCTGAGCATCGGCGATACCCCGCTGAGCCTCAAAGAAGCCAAGCCACTGCCGGCCAGCGACTGAACGCTTGCCGCACAACCGTATTCGGCGACCGCTTGCGCGGTCTCGCAGTTCGCGAGCGCATCGCGGGCCGCCACCCGATGGAGGCCAGTTCACCTCCCATGTCGTGACGCACGCAGTGAGTCATCGTGTGGCTGCCCACGGGGCGCGGGAATTAGATGCGTAGCGACCCTGGCGGGGGCCACCATCGCTGCGCCGGTGAAGACTCGCCGCCCGCCTACTATAGCGTTATATAAATAGCGATATCGAGCCCAGCGCGAGGAGAGACCATGAAAGTGATCACGTCGGTCGAAGACGCTGTCGACACCGTTGGCCAGGAGCTCGGGGTCGGCAACTGGAAAGAGATCGATCAGCAGCGCATCGACGCGTTCGCCGACGTCACCGAGGATCAGCAATGGATCCACGTCGACACCGACCGCGCCAAGGCTGAAAGCCCTTACGGCGCCACGGTCGCCCATGGCTTCTTGACGCTGTCGCTCATTCCGAAACTGAGCAAGGACACCTACCGGGTTGACAACGCCAAGATGGGGGTCAACTACGGACTCAACAAGGTGCGCTTCCTGGCCCCGGTGACTGCGGGCAGCCGGATCCGCGTGCGTTCCGAGCTTGCCGCTGCCGACATGGTCAACGACAACACCGTCAACCTCACCGTGCGTCACACCCTCGAGATCGAGGGGTCCGACCGACCCGCCGCCGTGGTCGAGCTGGTCGCTCGGTACATCTTCTGATCCGGTTGCGAATCGGGGCGCTCGGGTGGATTACCCCGCGCGGCCAGCCGGACCGGAACGTGCTCCTTTAAGATAATCCGCTATACAGTTGACGATATCGATTTGCCCGGGTGCAGCGCCGCGGTGTCGTGGGATGTGCCGGAGAGGACTTATGAGCCAGGAGACGGCCAACGGCGTCGGCGACCGTATTGTCCGGCGGGCGCCGGCCGGCAACCAGTCGGGGCCACCCGGCCCGGTGGCGGCATGAATGACGGACCCTTCGACGGCAAAGCCGTCATCACCGGGGCGGGCAAGTCTCAAGTGGGGCGGCGGCTGGGACGCACTGGCCTGGATCTCACGCTGGAAGCGGTGCTGAGGGCGATCGCTGACGCGGGCCTGGAGCCCGACGACATTGACGGCATCGCCAGCTATCCCGGCCCGGGGGTGCCTGATCCCGGGTTCTCCGGCGCCACCGTCACCGAGGTCCGCAATGCGCTGGGGGTCAGCTGCCGCTGGTACGTCTCGGCGATGGAGACCGCCGGCCAGATCGGCCCGGCGATCGAGGCGTGCATGGCGGTCACGCTGGGTCTGGCCAATCACGTGGTGGTGTACCGCTCGGTATGGGAATCCACCGCCGCCCACCAGGCCGGGGGCGGCCGCGCCTCGGTCCTCTTCAGCGGCGGCAAGCTGCCGCCGCACCTGGAGTGGGTCGCCCCCTTCGGCGCGCTCTCGGCGGCCAATTGGCTGGCGATGCCCGCCCAGCGGTACATGCATGACTTCGGGTTGACCCGTGAGCAACTGGGCTGGATTGCGATCAACGCGCGCCGCAACGCCGCACGCAATCCCGATGCGGTCTACCGGGACCCGATGACGATGGAGGACTACCTGGGCGCCCGGATGATCTCCGAACCGCTGTGCCTGTATGACTGCGATGTTCCCTGCGATGGGGCGACTGCGGTCATCGTCTCGCGCCGCGACGCCGCCCGCGGTCTTCCGCGCCATCCCCTGACAGTGGAATCCGTGGGACCGGGCATGTTCGAGCGCGCCACGTGGGATCAACGCCGCGATGTGACCACGATGGCCGCCCACGATTCAGCCGCGACACTGTGGAAAAACACCTCGATGACCCCCGGCGACGTCGACATGGCGCAGCTCTACGACGGATTTAGCTTCTTGACGGTGATGTGGCTGGAGGCCATGGGATTCTGCGAGCACGGCCGCGTCGGCGAATTCGTGGACGGCGGTGAACGGATCGCCCTGGACGGCGATCTGCCGCTCAACACCAGTGGTGGCCAGCTCTCGGGTGGACGTCTGCATGGTATGGGCTTTCTGCATGAGGCCTGCGTCCAGTTGTGGGGTGAGGGCGGGCAGCGCCAGGCGTCTAAAACCCCAGAGGTGGTGGCCGTTGGGGTCGGCGGCGGACCGGTGGCCGGGTCAATGTTGTTGAGCAGACGCTGATCTCACGATCGCGGGCCGTTGTGCGAAAGGAACCGCCAATGCCGACCATCGGATTAATCGGTGCCGGACAACTGGGCGAACCAATGGTCAAACGCCTGCTCGCCGCCGGGCACCCGGTGAACGTCTACGCCCGTCGCTCTGACGTGCGTTCGCGGTTGGCCGACCGGGGCGCGGTAGTAGCCGCGTCGGTGGCCGGCCTAGCCGCCGACAGCGACATTCTGATCTCCTGCCTGTTCTCCGACGCCCAGCTGCGCGAGACCGGTTTGGGCCCAGAGGGGTTCATCGCCAACGCCAAACCCGGCGCGGTGTTCGTATCGCACACCACCGGAAGCGCCGCCACCCTGACCGAGCTGGCGAATAGCGCCGCGAGCGCACCGGCGATCCTCGATGCGCCGGTCAGCGGAACCGCCGACCACATCGCCGCAGGCACACTGACCGTGCTCGTCGGCGGGTGCGGCGACGACGTCGAGCGGGTGCGACCGATCCTGGCCGCCTACGCCAACCCGATTATCGCCACCGGCGAACTCGGGAGCGCGCTTCGAATCAAGCTGATCAACAACATGTTGTTCGCGGCCAACGCGCAGCTGCTGGCCGCGGCCGCACAGATCGGTGAACAACTCGGTATCACGCCGCACGCATTCCTCGACGCGCTGCTGGCGTGCAGCGGATCCAGCAGCGCGGCAACCTACGCAAAAGGCATCGGCGGACTGGGCAGATTCGCAGAGGCGGCCGCACCGTTCCTGGCCAAAGACGTGGCCGCCGCCGTCACCGCCGCCGAACAGGCCGGAGCCGATCTCGGACTCCTGCAGGCAGTGGTCACCGAGGGGCCACTGGACCTGACAACCCACCGCTAGGGCGAGCGGGCAGCCCGCGACGGGGCTGCCGCCGGCCGGTAACTCGCGCCGATCCTCCGGGGACGATCGCCGCTTCTTGCCAAAAAGGCCCATTATGATGACACTGCTAGTAGATAACTCACCAAGTTAACTATGTAAGGTCTCTTCGTGAACCAGTCCACCGAGTGGCGACCCCGGCTCCAGGTGTTGCTTGCCGACTACGTCCGCCGGCAGGCCGAGCTCAGATCCGAGGCCAAGGCCGGCGGGGTCAAGATCGACCGGGTCGAAGCCGCGCGAGCCTGGCATGCCGAGCTCGTGGACCATGGGCTGGCCGCGCCGGGATGGCCCAAATCGGCTGGCGGGCTGGAGCTTTCCGTCGAAGAACAGCTCGACTACTACCGGATGACCACGGCGGCCGGCGCGCCGCCACACCCGTGTCAGCTGTCGTTCATCCTCGCGCCGACACTGATCTCCCACGGCACGCAGGAGCAGAAGGAGCGGTTCCTGCGGCCGTTGCTGCGGGCCGACGAATTCTGGTGTCAGGGATTCTCCGAACCGGGCGCCGGCAGCGATTTGGCTTCACTGACCACCCGTGCGGTCCGCGACGGCGCCATCTATCGGGTCACCGGCCAGAAGGTGTGGACGTCGATGGCCGACCGCGCCGACTGGATGTTCGCGCTGGTGCGCACCGGGCCGGCCGGCCGCAGCACCGACGGCATCACTTACCTGCTGATCGCGATGGACAGCCCGGGAATTACCGTGCGCCCGCTGCGCGACATCAGCGGCGGTGCGCACTTCGCCGAGGTGTTCTTCGACGACGTCGAGGTTCCCGTCAACAATCGTGTCGGCGTCGAAGGACAGGGCTGGTCGATCATGCGGACCTCGCTGGGCCATGAACGCGCCACGGCATTCCTCGCCGATGAGTTCAGGTACCGCCGCACGGTCGACCGGGTGGTCAGTCTGATGGTGACCCGCGGGCTCGACTCCGACCCGCTGGTGCGCCAGCAGATCGCCCGACAGGAAACCGACGTGCGCGCCATCGCGGCCAACAGCGCCCGCGCGCTGTCGGCGGTGCTGCGCGGTGAGGATCCCGGTGGGGTCGCTTCGGTCAACCGGCTGGTCAAGTCGGAGTTCGAGCAACGCATGCATGCCCTGGCCCTGCGCGCCGGCGGTCCGCACGCCGCGCTGGACAGCCGTGCCGCCGACGCCGTAGACGGCGGCCGCTGGACCTACGGTTACCTGATGAGCCGCGCCACCACCATCGGGGCGGGCACCGCCGAGATTCAGCGCAACACCATCGCCGAGGCGGTGCTGGGCCTGCCGTCCCACCGCGGCGAGGGCACACGCGCCCCAGCCGTCATTCCGGGTGCCCCGCTGGCCGTGGCCGATCCCAGCGAAGTCGAGTTACGCGCTGTGCTGGCCGAGGCCCTGCGCGCGCGTGTCGACGTGACCGCGCTGCTGGACTCCGGGCGCCGCTTCGACATCGCTGACCCCGCGGTGTGGTCGGCGCTGGTCGACTTCGGGCTGCCCGGGTTGGCGGTCGAGGAATCGGCGGGCGGCGCCGGCGCCGCGCCCCGGCTGCTGTACGCGGCCATCGAGGAGGCCGCCGCGGCGCTGGTGCCCGCACCGCTCGTTCCCACCGTCATCGCCCTCGACGTCGCCGTGCAGACTGGCGCCACTGCGATAGCCCGGCGGATCACTGCCGGGGCTCCGGCCGCGTTCGCGGTGCCCCTCCATGACGACGGTTGGGTCACCAGCGGTATCGAACTGCCGGTGTGGGACGGCTCGCGGCTCACCGGGGTCATGCCCGTCGTGGCCGGAGCCCCGGTGGCGAAGATTCTGCTGGTGGTGGCCCGATCGGAGGGCGGCGAGGGTGAACTGCTCGTCGCCGTGGATCCCGGCATCGCGGGCGTGCACGTCGCAGCGCAGCAGCCGCTGGACCTGACCGCAACCATCGGTTCGGTGACCCTCACTGGCGCGACCGGGCAGCCGCTGTGCACCGGCGGCACTCTTCGGCACGGTCTGCGTGCCGCGCGGCGGCGGGCTCTGCTGGCCGTGGCCGCCGACTCGGTCGGCGTCGCGGCCCGCGCGCTGAGCATGGCGGTTGCCTGGGCCGGCGAACGTCAGCAATTCGGCCGCCCGATCGGCAGCTTCCAGGCGGTCTCGCACCGCTGCGCCGACATGCTCGTCGCGCTGGAAGGCGCGCGAAGCCAGGTGCAGGCGGCCGCCAGCGATCTGGACGGCGACGAGTCGGACTGCCTGGTCGATCTGGCCGCTGCAGCAGCCCTGGACGGCGCGGTCAGTGCCGCCGAGGCGACCATTCAGATCCACGGCGGGATCGGCTTCACCTGGGAGCACCCCGCCCATCTGCTGCTGCGTCGCGCCCAGGCCAACGCCGTGGCGGTAGGCCGGGCCGACGCGCTGCGCGACCGTGCCGCCAGTGAGTTGCTGGCCCCATGGCAGGAACAGCGCCTCGAACGGGCATCGGCGCGATGACGATTCGCTGACGGAGGGCACTAGACCGATGGAGTACGGGACGGGTCCGGAACTGCAGGCCTTCCGCGCCGAGGTACGGCAGTTCATCGCCACGCATGCACCGGCGATCCCGCCGCGCGCGGGTGTCCGCAGCGCCGAGGACGCCCACGAAAATGAACTCCTCAATCAATGGGCCGCACGGCTCTACCAGGCCGGCTACGCCGGCGCGGACTGGCCGGCCGAATACGGTGGCCGCGACGGCTGGACGGCTGAACACGCGGTGGTCGTCGGCGAGGAGCTGGCGCGGGCACAGGCGCCCGGCCTGCCCAGCGGCAACGTGCTGGCCGCCCAGGCGCTCATCGCCTACGGCACAGAAGAGCAGCGCAGCAGGCACCTGCCGGCGATCCGCGCGGGCCAGCAGAAATGGTGCCAGCTGTTCTCAGAGCCCGGCGCCGGCAGCGACCTGGCCGCGTTGCGCACCAAGGCGGTACCAGACGGCGACGTCTACCGGGTCAACGGCCAGAAGGTGTGGACGACCGACGGGCACTGGGCGCAGTACGGTTACCTGCTGGCCCGCACCGACGTTGAGGCGCCCAAGCACCAAGGCATCAGCGCATTCATCTGCGACATGTCCACACCCGGTCTCACAGTGCGTCCGCTACGCGAGATCACCGGGACGTCGGACTTCAACGAAGTGTTCCTCGACGACGTCGAGATCCCCGCGGCCAACATGATCGGCAAGCCCGGCCAGGGATGGGCGATCGCCAATTCCACACTGGCCCATGAACGCAGCAATGTCGGCGCCATCGTCGTCAAGTTGCGACTGGCGGTGGAAGCGCTGACCGATCTGGCCCGCCGGGTCACGATCGACGGTCGCCCCGCCCTCGACAGCGACCGGGTCCGTGACCAGATCGGGATGTTCACCGCGCAAGTGAACGCCCTCTCGGCATTGACCTACGCCAACATCACCCGATGGACGCGCGGCACCGAGCGCCGGCACGACGCCGCGATGGCCAAACTGATGTTCAGTGAACTGAACTTGGCCATTGCGACCTTCGCCGTCGACCTGGCGGGGGAGAACGGTGTTCTGGTGGGCGGTGACCCCCAGGCGCTCGATGGCGGACGCTGGCAAGACGAGTGGCTCTATGCTCGTGCCTTCACCATCGCCGGTGGCAGCAGCGAAATCATGCGGAATCTCATCGCCGAGCGCGGGCTCGGCCTGCCACGCTGACCGGTTGCTCGCCGGGCGAGGGCCCCTCCGCCACGGGGCCTAGACGGCGACCAGCGCAGCGCGGTGCTCGGCCACGGTGCCGTCCATCGCCTCGTCGACCTTGATCCGCCGCAGCAACAGGTGCAGATCGTGCTCCCAGGTGAAGCCGATACCGCCGTGCACCTGCAGCGCGGTCCCGGCAACCTCGGCCGCCGCGGCTTTGGCGTAGGCCGCAGCCGAGGACGCGGCGCGCGATCGCTGCGCCGCGGGTGCGGTGGTGTCGAGCGCCAGCGCGCCCGCCCACAACGTCGACCGGCCAGCCTCCACAGCGAGCGCCATATTCGCGCAATGGTGTTTGACAGCCTGGAATGAACCGATCGGCACGCCGAACTGCTGGCGCTGAACGGCGTAGACAACGGTCATCTCCAACAGTCGTGAGGCTGCCCCGAGCGCATCCATACCGCGGTGAACCGCCAGCGCGTCCCGGACGAATCCGGCCGTGCCAGACGGTAGCGCTAGCCGCCCGGTTTCGCCCGGGTCGATGGCCACACGCGCCCACGACCGGCTCAGATCCAGCGTCGACATCGGATCCAGCCGCGGGTGGGTCATGACGGACAGGTAGTCACCCTCGTCCGTCTCGCCGACGACCACGACTCCCGTCATATCGGCCGCCATGGGGACTGGACTGCTCGGGCCGGTCACTGTCGCCGGCGCGCGGGTTAGGCCGAACAGCGCCTCGCCCTCGGCTGCCGCCTGCGCCTGCGGCGCACCGGACACCCCGAGTAGCCAGGCCGCGATCGCCAGATCGGCGATCGGCAGCGAGCTCACCGCGTAGCCGTGGGCCTCGGCCAGGACCGCCAGATCCACGTGACAGCCGTTCACCTCGGGCGTCAACAGCGCCAACAACCCGGCCCCGGCGGCGTGGGATATCGCTTTCGGGTCGACGGTGACCGGGGAGCTATCGAGTATCGCGCGCGCCCGTGGGATCGGATCATTGCGTGTGAGCCAAGTCCGTTCGGCTTCGGCGAGCTGCTGTTGCTCACTGGAGAGCCCGAAGTCCATGCCGGTCCTTCCCAGTAGGTTGACCTAGTAAACCATGTCGTTTATGTTCGGGGAACCGGACGTCGCACCGAACCGAGCAAGGACGCAGACGATGACGAGCCTCCCCGAAGCGCTGGCACGGCTGTGGACTGCCGACGATGCCGCCGCGATGGTGCAGTGCGACGGGCGCTGGGCGTCCTGGGGACACGTCAGGTCACTGACCGAACGCATCGACCGCGAGCTCTCCGCCGCCGGCTGCGGTCCCGGCGGCCGGGTCGCGGTCGTGTTCGGCAACCGCGTCGAGTCGGTCGCGGCGCTGCTGGCGATTCTGCGCGCCTCCCGCACACTGGTCACCCTCAGCCCGCTGCAGCCCCCCGGACGGCTCAGCGCCGATTTGGCCGCGACCGGCGTCGGTTATGTTCTGGCCCCCGAAAACCTCTGGTCCAACGCTGAATTCAGCAAAGTGGTCACCGATCTGGGTGTGGCAGGGTGGTCTGTGGAGGGCGACGCGGTAACACCGCGCGCGCAGGCCAGCCGCCAGCCGGTGCCCGGCGATCCCGACGTCGCGATCGAGATGCTGACCAGCGGCACCACCGGGCCACCCAAGCGCGTCCCGCTCACTCGCGTCCAACTCGAGGCGTCCCTGGCTGCGGCGCTACAGCACAACGAGCGTCCCGAAGTCCGCGACAAGGCACCACTGACGGGCGCTGTCGCCCTGGTGACCCTGCCCATCGTCCACATCGGCGGCCTGTGGGGGCTGCTGCAATCGCTGGTCTCGGCGCGCCGATTCGCGTTGCTGGAACGCTTCACCGTCGCGGGCTGGCACGCCGCGGTCAAAGAACACCGGCCCGCGCTGGTCGGATTGCCGCCACCGGCGATCCGAGCGGTCCTGGACGCGGACATCCCCCGCGAGGATCTGGCCAGCGTCCGCGCGATCAACGCCGGCACCAGCCCCGTCGATCCGGCACTGGTGGACGCTTTCTGGCAGCGATACGGCATCCCGATCCTGATCGTCTACGGCGCCACCGAGTTCTCCGGCGCCGTCGCGGGATGGACCCTGAAGGATTTCCACGCCCGCTGGATCGACAAGAAGGGCAGTGTCGGGCGGGCGTTCCCCGGGGTACGTCTGCAGGTGATCGACGACGACGGCGCAGTGCTGGTGCCCGGGCGAACCGGCCGATTGCAGGTCGCCTCGCCACAGGTCAGCGGATCCGGTGAGCGCTGGGTCACCACCAGCGATCTGGCGCACCTCGATGACGAAGGGTTCTTGTACATCGACGGCCGTGCCGACGACGTGGTCTTGCGGGGGGGGTTCAAGATCGCGCCGGCGACGGTGGTGCAGGCGCTGCGACGTCACGAGGCTGTGCAGGACGCCGCGGTGGCCGGGCTGCCCGACCCTCGGCTGGGTCAAATCCCGCTCGCCGCCGTGGAACTGCGCGCCGGCGCCTCGGTGACCCCCGAGGAGTTGCGGGCGCACTGCCGGTCGATCCTGACGCCGTATGAAGTGCCTGCCCAGATCTTCGTCGTCGGCGAGTTGCCGCGCGGCGCCGCATTGAAGGTCGATCGGCGCAGGCTCACCGAGATGCTCGACGACCTGCGATCGTCGAGGCCGACCGCGGCCACCTGAACCCGGTCGTTAACGGTCCTGTTGAATCCAGCCCCACGGAGAAAACCTATGCCACACACAGTCATCATCTGGCGCGACAACGGTATTCGCGGCTCCGTCGGGTATGGGTGCCCACGACCGAGTCGGTGCGACGATCATGGAGATGTCGTGATGAGCACCGCAAGGGACGGGCTGACGGTGTTCGCCGAGAAGCGGCAATCGATCTGGAAGGCACCCTGACAAATGGGAAGAGTACGCGACAAAGTCGTTCTGATCACCGGCGCCGCGCGCGGCCAGGGACGCAGCCACGCAGTCAAACTCGCCGAAGAGGGTGCCGACATCATTCTTTTCGACATCTGCCACGACATCGACACCAACAAATATTCGTTGGCCACACCACACGACCTCACCGAGGCGGGCCTGGAAGTCGAGAAGACCGGCCGGCGGGCCGTCACCGCCGAGGTCGACGTCCGCGACCGCGCGGCACTGACCCGGGAACTGGCCAACGCCGTCGCCGAACTCGGCGGCACGCTCGACGTCGTCGTGGCCAACGCCGGCATCTGCCCGCTCGGCAGCGACCTGCCCATCGGTGCCTTCGCCGACGCGTTCGACGTCGACTTCGTCGGTGTTGTCAACACCGTGCATGCGGCGCTGCCCTACCTGAAGTCCGGTGCGTCGATCATCACCACAGGCTCGATCGCCGGCCTCGTCGCTGCCAGCCAGCCCGCCGCCGCAGGTCCGCTCGGACCGGGCGGCGCCGGTTACAGCTTCGCCAAACAGCTCGTGGATTCCTACACCCGCCAGCTGGCCGCCCAGCTGGCGCCAATGTCGATTCGGGCCAACGTCATTCACCCCACCAACTGCAATACCGGAATGCTCAACAACGACCCGATGTACAAGCAGTTCCGGCCCGACCTCGAGCAACCCACCCGCAACGACGCACTGCTGGCATTTCCGGCCATGCAAGCCATGCCGGTGCCCTACGTCGAGCCCGAGGACATCTCGCAGGTCGTGTGCTTCCTGGCCTCCGATGAATCGCGCTACGTCACCGGCAGTCAGTTCAAGGTAGACGCCGGAGCAATGCTGAAGTTCTGAAAAGGAGATTCTCAATGACGTTGTCAAGCCGCCGCAGTAGTGGTTGCGGGTTGGTAGACGGCGTGGTCGCGCAGCATGGCCCACAGGACGTTGAGTCGGCGACGGGCCAGGGCCAAGACGGCTTGGGTGTGGCGTTTCCCTTCGGCGCGTTTGCGGTCGTAGTAGGTGCGCGAGGCGGGATCGGTGCGGATGCTGACCAGAGCGGACAGGTAGCAGGCGCGCAGCAGGCGCCGGTCGTAGCGGCGGGGGCGTTTGAGGTTGCCGCTGATGCGGCCCGAATCTCGCGGTACTGGGGCCAGACCCGAGACGCCGGCGAGGCGGTCGACGGAGGGGAAGGCGCTCATGTCGCCGCCGGTGGCGGCGAGGAACTCGGCGCCGAGGATGACGCCGAAGCCGGGCATGCTCAGGATGATTTCGGCGTGGCGGTGGCGGCGAAATCGGTCCTCGATCATCGCGTCGGTGTCGCCGATTTCGGTGTCGAGGGCCATCACCTCCTTAGCCAAGCGGGCGACCACGCCCGCGGCAAGCTGTTGTCCGGGCACGATGGTGTGTTGGGCGTTGGCTGCCTCGATGGCGGCGGTTGCGACCGCATCGGCGTTGCGGGCCTTGCGTTTATGCAAAAAGGCTGCCACCCGGGCGGCACCGGCCCGGCGCAGCCCGTCGGGGGTTTGATAGCCGGTGAGCAGGATCAGCGCGGCCTTGCTTTTGCTGTAGTCAAAGCCACGTTCCAGGGCCGGGAAGTATTCCAGCAGCTGGGCGCGCAGCCGATTGATCGCGCGGGTGCGATCGGCCACCAGATCGGCGCGCCGACTGGTCAGGATGCGCAGTTCGACGGCGATGTCGTCGCCGGGGCGCAACGGTTGCAGGTCGCGGCGCATCCGGGCCTGATCGGCAATCACCGCAGCGTCTTTGGCGTCGGTCTTGCCGTCGCCGCGGTAGCCACCCGAGGCGTGGTGAACAGTGCGGCCGGGAATGTAGAGCAGCCGCTGCTGGGCAGCGATCAGCAGCGTGATCAGCAATGCAGCGCCGCCGGCGTTGAGGTCAATCGCCCAAGTGACTTCTCCGCCATCAGCCAGCGCCGCGACCATGTCGATCAACTCCAGCAGCGCGGCCTCGTCATTAGCGACGCGCCGCGACAGCAACGACTTGCCCTCAGCGTCGATGACCACGCCGTAATGGTCCGCTTTCCCGGCGTCCACACCAGCCCACACAGGTTGTGCCACAACCACCTCCGTTCCCGTCTCGGTTTCTATCAACCCAGCAGACGACCACGCCGGCGTGTCCTTACACAGCGATCACATCGCATCTCTCAATTAGCGGTCGAGTCGTCGCGGGACCCCGGGCGGCCAATCTCCTTCGGCCATCGAAGACAGCAAAACCATGAAAGCCATACCCGACGTCCCTGGGCAGTTGAAAGCCTACGGCCGAGGGCAACAACCACCCTCCAAGAAAGGTAAGGAAAACGATGACAACCGCAGAAGCAGCCGCTGTCGAGGGCCGCATCACCGACGAAGACATTGCACGGGCCAAGGCCCAGATCGGCATCCCGGTCAACCAGCGCGACGAAGCCTGGAATCGGCTGCCGAGTGCCGATGCCATCAGCCATTTCGCGTTCGGCTGCGGCGATGACAACCCGTTGTTCCACGACCCCGGCTATGGGACAACGACACGCTGGCACGGACAGATAGCCCCACCGACGTTCCCGATCAGCACGGGCTTGGACCAGACACCCAGGTTCACCGATCCCGAGCGCAAGAAACTGTTCCGCGGCTTGTTCCGCGGCACCGGCAAGTACTACGCCGGCGTGAAATGGACTTGGTATCAGCCGATTTACGCCGGCAGGCCGGTGCTGGCGGAGAATTACACACTCGATGTGCAGGTCAAGGAGAGCGAGTTCTCCGGTGGGCGTTCGGTCAAAGAGACCTTCCGGTACCTCTATGTCGATATCGACGGCAACCCACTGGCGACCCGCGACGAGTCCTACATCAACGCCGAACGTCAGGGCTCGAAGAAGTCCGGCAAGTACTTGCACATCACCCGGCAGCACTGGACCGAGGAGGAGTTCGCCGAGGTTGAACAGGCCTATGACGCCGAGGTGCGCCGCGGGGCCGAGCCGCAGTGGTGGGAGGACGTGGCCGTCGGTGACGAGCTGCCGCCGGTGATGAAGGGACCGCTGACGGTGGTGGACATCATCAGCATGCACATGGGTTGGGGCTGGGGCGGTTACGGCGTCGGCCCCCTGAAGTACGCCCATCAGCTGCGCCAGCGGATGCCGGCGTTTTATCAGCCCGATGAGTACGGTGTGCCAGACGTCGTGCAGCGGCTGCACTGGGATTCCTCCCGAGCAGAGGCCCTCGGAATCCCCGCGCCCTACGACTACGGGCAGATGCGGGCAGCCTGGGTGAGCCACTTGCTGACCAACTGGATCGGTGATGACGGCTGGCTGGCCGAAATGGATCTGCAGCTGCGCGGCTTCAACTACATGGGTGACACCCACCGGATGACGGGCACGGTCACCGCCAAGGGTGACGAGCCGGGTACCGCGGTGTCACTGGAGGTGAAGGGAATCAGTCAGCGCGACGAAGCCACCACCAAAGGGACGGCGAAGGTTCTGTTGCCGTCCAAACAGACTGGTGCGGTGGTATTGCCGGTGCCCGACGAGGATCTGCGGCGCCGCGGCGCGCAGGTGGTGTCGCGGATGTCGGGCAAGGTCGGTGAGGAGATGCGCCGACTGCACGGGGAGTAACCGCCGGCATGAGACCACCTTCGGCCGAACAGCAGCGATGAACGGCGTTACTACGCACACCGACGCCTCGGTCCTGCGCATCGTGCTGGACCGGCCGGTCAAGCGCAACGCGGTGAACACGTCGATGCTGCGGGAGCTGGCCGGGGCGATCGCGACGGCGAGCACTGATGCGGTGCGCGTCGTCGCGCTCAGCGGTGCCGGCCAGGCGTTCTGCGCCGGCGGCGACCTGAGCGGGGTCGACACCGAGGGCGCGGTGATCGCGGCAAACGAGGTGGTCCAGGCGATCACGCAGCTACCGAAGCCGGTGGTGGCCGGGGTGCGCGGCGCAGCGGCAGGTTTCGGGTGTTCGCTGGCCTTGTCCTGCGACTTGGTGATAGCGGCGCGCTCGGCCTTCTTCCAACTGTCTTTCACCAAGGTCGGGCTGATGCCCGACGGTGGGGCGTCTGCGTTACTGCCCGCCGCGATCGGGCGGGCGCGCGCCGCCCGGATGGCCCTGCTGGCCGAAAAGATTCCGGCCACCGACGCGTTCGACTGGGGCATGATCAGTCACGTTGTCGACGACGTGGCATTCGACGACGAAGTGGAGTCGGTGCTGCAGGCCCTGGCGGCCGGACCGACAGCGTCATACGGATGGACCAAACGCGCACTGACGAGCGCGACACTGCCCGACCTGACAGGCGCCCAGGTACTGGAAGCGCAAGGGCAGCAGGCATTGACGCAGACCGAGGATTTCCGTCACCGTGTGCGGGCGTTTCGTCGCGGCCCGAGACCGGGCAAGTAAACCCTGATACGCCGGCGTAGCTGCCGTCAGGCGGCGTCGGCCCGATGACCAAGGACGACCAATGACAGATCTGGGCGCGCTGGAGACCATCGAGTTCGACGTGGCCGACTACGTCGCGACCGTCACGCTCAACCGACCAGGTCAACTCAATAGCTTCAACGAGCAGATGGCCACCGAGATGGCGGCGGTGTGGGCCACCGTGCGCGATGACGACGACATCCGCGTTGCTGTGCTGCGCGCCAACGGCGATCGCGCGTTCTGCACCGGCATCGACGTGTCCAAGGGCCCGTGGTGGTATCACAAGCCGATCTTCAACCAAGAGGACCCGGGCACCATGCTCGGGCCCAAGGCATACAAGGTGTGGAAGCCCGTGATCGGCGCCCTGCACGGTATGGTCGCTGGTGGCGCAATGTATTTCGTCAACGAGTGTGACTTCGCCATCTGCGCGCAGTCGACCGAGTTCTTCGATCCCCATGCCAACGCCGGTGTCGTCTCCGCGCTGGAGCCCATGGGCATGCTCGCGCTCGGCCTACCCTACGGCGACGTGATGCGGTGGGCGCTGCTCGGCAGTGAGGAGCGGATCGCCGCCCAGACCGCGCTGCGGATCGGTCTGGTGACCGAGGTCGTGTCCGACGACCAATTACGAAGCCGCGCTGCCGAATTGGCGGCCGAGATCGCCACGCGGCGACCCCAGACCATCCAGGGCACGGTGCGGGCGATGTGGGAGGCGCGGGACCTGCCGCCCAGCCTCGCGCAGCGCCACGGTCTGTACTACACCCACATCGGCAACGCCGGCGAGGGCCAGACCGACTCCCGGGTCAACAAGAAGGCGCCGCGACGGCGATGAGGTGATGGTGTTCGTTTCGGTGCGAGCCGGGCCTGGCTGACCGCAACTGTGATCGCATGTTCAGACGGCATCGGCGAAGGAGAAGGTGCGAACTCGATTGAGCCGCAGCCAGACCAGTATGTCGGAGTGCACGCCGGCTGTCGCGCTCGACACAGCGCCCTGAGCGATGATGCCCCGGATCGCGGTGTAGCTCGTAAAACTGTCTGCGACCAGGCAAGCGGGCAAATCCCTGCTGATGCAAACGGTCCCGGCCACGCACATGTGCAGTTCGCCCTGCCGGACGGACCCGCCGACCACCGCAGCTGGCAGCGCCACCAACGCCCCACTGTCTTCGTCGAAGCAGATCGCCCCGGTCGGCCGGCCCTCGAGGAACGCGTCGAGCTCGCGGGGCGACATGGCCATCGGTCCACGTCGAATCTCATTGCGTTGCATGGTCGCTGCTCGATCCAGGCGCCGCCGCCAGATTGCTCGCGACAATCTCGTCGACAGCGACCCGAATGATGCAGCGCTTCCCGCTGATCAGCCGGTCCCTCACCGTCGCCACCACCGCGTCGGGCACTCGCGCATCGGAAGAAGCGGAGGACATCAGGGCGTCGACTTCGTCGCGCGCCGGTAGAAAGATCTCGGCATGCCCACGAACCGACACCCACGACGCGTTCTGCTCGGGCCCCGACTGCACGAGGCAGGCGACCCCGGGCCGGGCGCGGATGTTTCTGACTTTGGTGCTTTTCGTGTACGTGGCGAAGAGCAGATCACCGCCCTGGTAGGCGACGGTGCGCATCGCATACCCCGTGGGTTCGCCTGCGGAGTCCCGGCAGAACAGAAACGCGCGATGGTGGCGGCTTAGGAAGTCGGTGATAACCGGCGATGCAGCCGAGGGCGACAAGTCAGTCCCGGGGTTGGGCTGGGCGGTGTTGTCCGCGATCACGGGAACTCCCAATCCGATGTTGTCCAAAATAGCTATATGGTTGACTATATCCAATGCGTCCCGGTCGCTGCCGGGAACGTCGGGGCGCCGGCCGATGTCGATACCCAACCCCGGCGCGGCCATGGCGGCGGTGAGGAAACGATGACGTTGAAGTTCAACCTGCTGTTCCCCATGCGGGCGGTCAAGCGCTGGGACCGCTGGTCGGAAGGCGCAAGTATCGGTGAGATCGCCAAACTGGTCGAGGACGCGGGATTCCACGGGTTTTCCATGAGCGAGCATCCATACCCGGACAAGGACTGGCTCGCCCACGGGGGCCACCACGCCTTCGACCCGTTCGTCTCACTGAGCTTCGCCGCGGCGGCCACCCGAACACTGCGCGTCATCACCTTTGTGATGGTCGCTGGCTACCGCAATCCGTACCTGGCCGCCAAGGCCGCGGCCAGCCTGGACGTGCTCTCCGGCGGTCGATTCACCCTCGGCACGGCTGCGGGATACCTCAAGAGCGAATTCGACGCGCTCGGAGCGGAATTCTCCCGTCGTGGCCAGCTGATGGACGAGGCGATCGAGGCCTGGAAACGCACCTGGGACGGCCAAGAGCACCTGGGAGGGGAGTTCGGCGTGGCCAATCATGTCGCTCTCCCGTTACCCCGCACACCGGGCGGACCCCCGGTCTGGATCGGAGGTAACGGCGGGGCTGCGCGCCGGCGGGTGGTCGAGGTCGCCGACGGCTGGATTCCGATGGCTGCCTCAGGGGAGTTCGCTGAGATCACCCGCGCCCGCGCGCTCGAACAGATCGATGTGCTGGCCGACTGGATCGCCGAGGTGAACGCACGGCGCGCCGAACGCGGCCGCGGGGCCGCCGATGTGGCGTTCATGCCGTTTGAGGCCGCTCTGCTTGCGCAGGGATGCGACGCGTTCTGCTCGGCAGTGCAGGCCAAACTGTCGGCCTACGCCGCCGCCGGGGTCACATGGATCACCCTCGAGCCGGCCAGCAGGAGCCTGACCGACTTCCGCGCCGACATCCAGACGCTGTCCTGCCTCCTCGGCGACTGACTCCACCTACCACGAGGCCACAGCCGGCGCCCCCGAGGGTATGGACGAGATCTGGTCGCCAGTTCCCGCAGCCGCGCGGCCGACCGATCGGATGAACCCCACTGGGGCGGTTGACGACTGGTGCTCGCAGGCCATCCTGGTATCGGTGGGTCGTTGTGGGCACGGTGGCGGTGTCGGGGTCGCCACAGCCTAGGGGTCGATGTGATCTGGATCTCGACACCAGCGCACCATTGCTGATACTGTAACGGCTTATAGTCGCATCAATGCGACTAATGTCAATGACTATCGCAGAGAGGGGATTGTCGTGACAACGGTCCAGCGACCCGCCGAGCAGTGTCCGACGCTGAACTTCGATTACACCGAGACCAAGCCGGCCGGGACATGGCTGAACACCTATGACGAGTTGCGGTCACGATTTCCGTGGTTCCGCAACGAGTTCGGGCCCGGATTCTGGACCATGGTCAACTACCAGGGAATCCTGCAGGTCATGCAGGACCCGGAGACCTTCTCCAACAGCGTCGTCGTTGCCTACGAACCGAATCCGCCGTACAAGTGGATCCCGGAAATGCTCGACGGCGATGAACACAAGCAATGGCGCCACCAACTCGCGCCGTTGTTCGCGCCGGGAGCAGTCGAACGCCTCGACGGCAAGATCCGCCAGCGCACCGTCGAATTGATCGACGGGATCGCCGAGCGCGGCAGCTGCGACTTCATGGCCGAATTCGCCCAACGGTTCCCGACCACGATCTTCCTGGAAATGATGGGGTTGCCCGTCGACGAGCTCGACCAGTTCATGGCGTGGGAACACGACATCCTGCACGCCGGTGGCAGCGACGAAGAACGTCAGCAGAAGCAACTCGAAGCGATGATGGCGGTGATGGGTCGATTTTTTACTCTCATCGCCGAGCGCCGCGAGCAGCCGCGCGACGACATCGTCAGCAAGGCCCTGGACTACCAGATCGACGGCCAGCCGGTCACCGACGCCGACCTGCTGTCGTTCTGCCTGCTGATGTTCATGGCCGGGCTCGACACCGTATCGGTGACGCTAGGCTGGACGTTCTGGCACCTGGCCGGCCACGACAACGACCGCGCCAGGATCGTCGCGGATCCCGCCATGATCCCGACCGCGGTCGAAGAGTTCCTGCGTGCCTACGCCATCGTGATCCCGGCCCGCAAGGTCATGAAAGACGTTGAGATACAGGGATGTCCGATGAAAGCCGGTGACATGGTGTGCATCCCGCTGAATGCCGCCACCCGCGACGACGCTGCGTTCCCGAACGCCTCGACTGTCGACATCACCCGAAAGCCGAACAACCACATCGGATTCGGCGCCGGACCGCACCGCTGCCTGGGCTCGCATCTGGCCCGCCGCGAACTCAAGATCGCCCTGGAGGAGTGGCACAAACGGATCCCCGACTACCGGCTCGCCGCTGGGGCCGACTTGACCGAAACGGGCGGCCAGTTGGGGATCGAAACGCTGCCGCTGGTCTGGGGGCGCTGATGCAGCGCCCGCTCGACGGCGTCCGCGTCCTGGAAGTCGCTCAGTTCACTTTCGTCCCCTCCGCGGGCGCCGTCCTGGCCGACTGGGGTGCTGACGTCATCAAAGTCGAAAACCCCGTCACCGGCGACGCTCAGCGCGGACTGGTCAAGGTCCTCGGTCGCGCGGTGACCGCCCCCGGATCGTCGTTCGCACCCATCATGGAGGCACCCAACCGCGGTAAGCGCAGCGTCGGCCTGGGACTGACCACCGCCGAGGCGCGGCCCATCCTCGAGGAGCTGATCCGCCGAAGCGATGTGTTCCTGACCAACTATCTGCCCAGTGTCCGGGCCAAGCTGCGCATCGACGTCGAGGACGTCCGCAAGATCAATCCCGACATTATCTATGTCGTGGGCAGTGGATACGGCTTGGACGGGCCCGATCGCGATACCGGTGCCTACGACGCGACGGCGTACTGGGCGCGCGGCGGCAGTGCCAACGGCGTGACGCCCGCCGATGCCGACAGGATCGCCTTCATGCCGTCGGGTGCCTACGGCGACAACATCGGCGGACTGGCCATCGCCGGCGGGGTCGCGGCCGCGCTATACGGCAGGCGGGTCACCGGGCAGCCATCGGTGCTCGATGTGTCGCTGCTGGCGGTGGGTGCCTGGGCGACTCAGTTCAGCGTGAACCTGGCCTTGCTCAGCGGTGGGCATCTCCCCAAGATCGACACCAGAACCCAGGCTCCCGGAAACCCGTTAACGGGCAACTACCGCACCGGTGACGGGCGGTTCATTCAGCTGTCGATGCTGCAGCCGACGCGGTACTGGCCCGAATTCTGCGAGCTAATGGGCTGCGGCGAATACGCCAACGACCAACGGTTCAGCTCGCTGGAATCATTGGCCGAAAACGCCGAGGCGGCCTGCGATATCGTCGCCCACGCGATCGGGTCGCGAACCTTCGACGAGTGTGTGCGGCGGCTCAAGCAGGGGACCGGCGCCTGGGCCGCGGTGCAGGATGGCTGGGATGTCGGCAACGACGAGGCGCTGATCGCCAACGGACGCATCGTCGACATCGTCGACGCCGACGGGCAGCCGCAGAAACTGGTCGCCAATCCGGTGAGGTTCGACGACGCGGCGCTGTCGCTGACCCGGGCGCCGCAGTTTGCCGAGCACACTGACGATGTGCTCCGCGAACTTGGCCTCGACGATGACACGCTCATCGAGTTGAAGGTCGCCGGCGCGATCACATGACCGCAGCACAGGCCGAGCGCAGCGACGACGGCTCGGTTCGGGTGCGGCTCGTCCGGGCCGCCGACGTCGAAGTCGACGAGCACGGCGTCGACGGGCTGCGCATGGAAGCCGTCGCACAGCGGGCCGGCGTGTCCAGGGCCACCGCCTTCCGGCAGCTGGGCAGCGTCTCCGAGCTGCTGATCCAAGTGGCACTGCTGCGCGCCGAGCGTCACATCCAGGCCGTGGATCACCTGGTGCGCACCAAGAACGGGGCGTTCGCCAAGGTCGAGGCGGCGTTGATCTACACCGCCCGCGAGCTGCCCACCGATCCGGCCATCGTCGCCCTGATCGCCCGCCACTCGGCATCGGTCCACCACCCGCGCGTGCACGAGTCGGCAGTGCGGGTGATGGGCCCCGTGCTCGAGGAGGGCCAGCGGCGCGGCGAGATCCGCACCGATGTCGGGCTTGATGACCTGATCGATTTCCTCGTCGAGCAGACCTACCTGGCCGCCGAGGAGGCCGACCGCTCCGAAGCCCCTGTGCGTAAACGCTTCCGGCAGTTCATCATTCCAGCGCTGGAGGCCAGGGGCGGGGTAGGCGGTGAATTCCTCTCCCATGCCCGCGAGGTCGAACAAACGGTATCAGCGGCAACCGAGGCACTGGAGAACCTCAGTCAATGGCTACGACGTGGACCGGGGTGAGGGGTGCGGCCCGCGGGCTCAAGGTCACCCAACAGCGCGCGTTGCAGCACAAGCAACATCAGGCCGGCCGTGTCGTAGTCGCTGACGTTGCGCCGCTGCGAGATCGACAGCTCCGTCATCCGGCCCAGCACCGACAAGAACACGGCGGCAGCGACCAGCCGGTCAACGCCGGGCGGTAACCGTACGCCGTCCAGCAGCGCGGTGACCGCAACATGGAAGCTGCCCATGCCTCGGACCACCGCGTCACCGGCGAGCTGCTGGGCCAAGGTCCCGTCGTACCAGGCGCGGATGACGCCGCTGTAGCTGCGATGGAAACGTACATAGTGGCCCAGCCAGGAATGCAGCCCGTCGACGTCGATGCCGGTCCGGTCCAGTTCGTAGAGTTCCGCCGACAGGTGCCCGCCTTCCAGAACCGCCCAGCCGGTGAGCTCCTCGAGGATCTTGACCTTGGTGCTGAAATGCCGATACAACGTCGCGCGGCTGACCGAGGCCGCCGCGGCGATGTCCTCCATCGCCACCGAGTAGTAGCCGCGCTCGTTGAACAACACCGAACTCGCCGAGAGCACATCCTGACGGATCGGCGAAACACTGAACGGATCAGGCTCGTCGGGCACCGCAGCCGCCGGTGTCGACCGCTCACCGCACCCGACAGCGACGCCTGTCGGCGCCGAGCTCACCTCGGCAATGTCGCAGGCGGGTGTCTCGGGGAAGAGCAGCAACTGCATCGCGACGGTCAGCGAGTCCGTGGTGCGGGCGGCCGAGGATAGGCCGAACATCCGGCGAAACCGGTACAGGTTGACCATGTGCGCGATGCGCAGCAGCGCGGCAGCAGCATCGGCAGGCTCGATGCCGCTGATCCCCGCGTCGCGCAGCTTGCCGGTGATCAGGTCGGCGTATTGCCCCGACACCGCGCCCGCCTCGGTCTGGGGCAGGCCTTCGATCGCGCCGATGCCGGGGAACTCCAGGAACACCATCGCGTACTTGTCGTACAGCTGCGCCCACTCGGTCAGCCACCGGTGCAGGCTGCGCATACCGGCGGCATCGGGGCTCAGTCGCCCCAGCCGGGCGGCGTGCTCGAGCACCGCCGGTTCGCACTGGCGCACCAGTTCCCGGAAGATGTCGTCCTTGCTTTCGAAGTACTGATAGATCGTGGCGCGCGACCCGCCGACGGCTTTGGCGATCGCATCGATCGAGGTGCCGTGGTAGCCGTGTTCGACGAACAGCTGTCCCGCGCGGGCTACGATCTGCTCGCGGGTGTGCATACCCCGGCGGCCGACCGCGGGGTTGGTCGGCGCGTACCCCGGGCGGCGCACCCGCTGCGGACTTTTCATCGCAGTCCCATCATCGCCTAAGGGAGGCGACGATGGGCCATTCAGCCACTGGCCGGCGGCCGCGGCACGGTGCGCTTGGCTTTGCCGGGATAACCGAAGAACGACTCGAAGTTGGCATCGTTGATCGGGTCAGCCGCATTGCGCTTGGCCGCCGCGCGCAATGCGGTCAGCCTCGCCGTCGCCGTGGCCAACGCGTCGCGGTCACCGAGGCGCTGCAGTTCAGCCACGCGAGCGGCGGTCGCTGCGATCTCCGCCCGCAGTCGTTCGCCGGCCTCCCCGAACGTGAGCAGGTCGTGGTCGTCTTCGTCGATCTTTTCGCGGGCGCCACCGTCGGGCGACGACCTCTCCTGCATCCCGGACATGTTCTGCCTCTCAGCTCTTTACGGGTGTGGTTTGCATCATATACGGTGTGAGATGAACCGTCAGAAATCAAGACGGTGCGTCAGAATTCGGAGGCACCGATGCCGCTACAGGACAATCACCAGATCGTTTCGGTCGACGACCACCTCGTCGAACATCCCCGGGTGTGGCAGGACCGGCTGCCGCAGAAGTTTCGCGAGGCCGGCCCGCGGATCATCGAGCAAAACGGCCAGCACCTGTGGTCCTACGACGGTCAGGTCTTCCCGACCATCGGGCTCAATGCCGTGGCCGGCAAGCCGCGGGAGGAGTGGGGCATCGATCCGGTCCGCTATGAGGACATGATCCCGGGCTGTTACGACCCCGTCGCGCGGATCGCCGACATGGATCTCGACGGCGTGCAGGCCGCGCTGTGCTTCCCGTCGTTCCCCGGCTTCGGCGGGGGCACATTCATCCGCGCCGAGGACAAGGAGTTGGCGTTGCTCTGCGTTCAGGCCTGGAACGACTTCTATATCGACGAATGGTGTGCGACGGCACCCGAGCGCTACATCCCGCTCGCGATCCTGCCGGTATGGGATGCCGCCGCCTCGGTCGCCGAGGCGCAGCGGGTGGCCGCCAAGGGCGCACGCACGGTGTCCTTCCCCGACAGTCCGGTGCCGCTGGGCCTGCCGTCGTTCCACTCCGACCACTGGGACGACCTGTGGCGCGTGTGCTCCGATGCGAAGATGCCGGTGTCGCTGCACTTCGGCTCCGGGTCCTACGTCCCCGGCTTCTCGTTCTCCTCGATGAAACCGATAGCGGGCCAGATGCAGATGCCCGACGCGCCGTTCGCCGTCGCCATCACGCTGTTCGCCACCAACCTGATGTGGACGACCGTCGACCTGCTGTTCTCCGGCAAGCTGCAGCAGTTCCCGGACCTACAGTTCTCGCTCGCCGAAGGTGGCATCGGCTGGGTGCCCTACATCCTCGAGCGCACGGACTACGTGTGGGAGCGCCACCGCTACTACCAGCCGATCGACTTCGACACCCGCCCTTCGGACCTGTTCCGCAAGCACTTCTGGGGCTGCTTCATCGATGATGAGCACGGGTTGAAGAACCGGCACGCGATCGGCGTCGACCGCATCACCCTGGAGATCGACTTCCCGCATTCGGACTCCACCTGGCCGAACTCGCGCAAGCGTGCCGCCGAGGTACTCGCCGAGGTTCCCGACGACGAATGTGCACTGATCGTCGAGGAGAATGCCCGCCGGATGCTCAACTTCCCCCGGGTGCCGGTCCGGGAGGCGGTCCTGTCGGCCTAGCCGGTGCTCGGCCGATGTCGGGCCGGCGGTAGCCGGGAACGTCGATGCACGCCGCGGCGCTTTCCCCACCGGGGATGCCGCTGATAACGTCAACTAAGTTATCTATCTCGACCGTGATGGACCGAAGGCGGGAGGTCGTGTGGCCTTAGCCGAAACTCCAACGCCGCCAGCGCTCGTCGCCCCAGCGGGCACGTGGTTCTTCAACTGGGTGATGCCCATCGTCGGCGGTCTGATCATTGTCCTGGCAGTGGTTGACTCCGTCCGCCGGCGCCGGCTCACCTGGGGATTTCTGTTCCTGATCAACAGCATGCTGGTGTACTGGATGGAGACGATCGGCGACTGGGGTCAGGAACTGGTGTACAGCCCCACCTTCCGAACGCACCACCTGCTGGGCTGGCTTCCGCTGAAAACCCCCCACGATCCGCTGTTCATGCCGTTCGCTTACGCGGTGTATTGGACCGTGCACGCGTTGGTGGTGCTGTGGCTGGGCCAGTTGCTGGCCAAAACGTTCGGCTGGAGCATGCTCAAAGCGATTCTCGTGCTTGCGATCCCTGTCAACTACGCGTGGGACTTCTTCGTGGAAGGCATCGCCGCGAAGATGGGATGGTGGACTTACGACCCCGGGATGGGGCCGGTGCTCCGATTCGCCAACGGAGGGCAGATCACGCTGCTGTGGACCATCGGCCTGATGTGCTTCTGGCCCAATCTGATCGCCTACTGGGCCGGCAAGCCACCAGTGCGCGGGCTCAATCACTTCGAGCGCTTCTTTCGCCTCGAGCGATTCACCCGGCCCAAACCCACACCGGCGCAGACCGGCACGGGTCACATGGCGCTGAGCTCCGCCCACGCCGCTACGGCGACGTTGGCGCCGGCTGCTCAGCGCCGCAGTAAGCAGCAGGAATACGACGACCTACTGGACTACGAGGTCACCATCCCGCGCTGGAAGTTCGAACTTGCCCGTTTCGCGTCCTGGTTCGTCGTGTTCCAGGTCAGCTTCTTCGTCATGCTCGTCGCACCGCTGGTGCTGATGCGGATCATCACCGGCAACGACAGCATCTATGTTCCCTGACCACCGTCCGATGCTGCGAAACGAGGAACCATGACCTTCCTGCCCCCGTCGTCGCGACGTGAATTGCGCACAGAGACGATCTGTCTCGTCGGCGGCTGCCTGCTCGGCATCGTCCTGCTGGGAATCGTCGTCTACTTCACCACGGTGTGACACCGCACCTTCACCACCCCGATCAACCGGAGGGCCACAGATCATGTCCGACCACAGAATCACCACGCGGAGTCACCGTGACTGACCCCGCGACCGTCGGCTCGCCGTATCGGCGGCCCCGATTGCGTTTGGCCCCAACTCCAACGGCCGAATCAACCCCGTTTTGGACCGGCGGGCGCGACGGCGAGTTGCGGATCTTCCGCTGCCACGGCTGCGGACACTTCTACCACCCGCCCGGACCGGTCTGTTGGCGCTGCCGAAGCTTCGACGTCGCCCCGGAGAAGGTCTCCGGCCGCGCCACGGTGGCCGCCTACACCATCAACCGTCAGCCCTGGATTCCCGGCTTCGAACCGCCCTACGTCGTCGCGATAGTCGAGCTGGCCGACGAGCCCGATGTCCGCTTGATCACGAACGTCGTGGACATCGCGGTCCAGGACGTCCACGTCGGCCTTGAGGTCGGGGTGTTCTTCGAAGACTGGCCGACGGGAACCGGCGATGACGAGAGCCGGGTGTGGATTCCGTTGTTCCGACCGGTGCGTCCAGCCGAGGTCGGTCACCGCGGCAACGACCACTGAGTTGAGCGCATGCAGATTCGTGACTGGATCGAATCCAACAAGACGGCATTGGTTCTGCACCCGTCCGGTATCCGGCTCAGCTTCGCGGAACTCGAGGCGCGAGCCAACCGGCTGGCTCATTACTTCCGCCAGGCGGGCCTGCGCGAGGGCGACACCATTGCGGTGCTCATGGAGAACAACGAGCACGTGCACGCGGTGATGTGGGCGGCGCGGCGCGCCGGTCTGTACTACGCACTGATCAACACCCATCTGACCGCGGCCGAAGCCGCCTACATCGTCACCGACAGCGGCGCAACCGCGGTCATCGGCTCGCGAGCGCTCCGGCAGGTGTGTGGCGAACTGGCCCAACACCTCCGCAACGGTCTGCCGGAGCTGAGGATCCTGGCCGACGACCAACTCGAGGGCTGGCTGCGCTATCCCGACTGTGTCGCCGACCAGCCCGACACTCCGATCGCCGATGAGCGGGAAGGCGACCTGCTGCAGTACTCCTCGGGAACCACCGGACGCCCCAAAGGAATCCGGCGCGAGCTGCCGCACCTGCCTCCGGCCGAGGCCCCCAACATCTTGACCCCATTGCTGAACGCGGTCGGCATCGATGACCAGTCGGTGTATTTGAGCCCGGCACCGCTGTATCACACCGCCCCGTCATTCTGGTCTATGTCGGTGCAGGCGCTGGGCGGCACCACTGTGGTGATGGAGAAATTCGACGCCGAACAGGCGTTGGACGCCATCCAGCGTCATCAGATCACGCACGGCCAGTTCGTTCCCACGATGTTCGTCCGGATGCTCAGACTCCCTGATTCCGTGCGCAATTCGTATGACGTCTCCAGCCTGCAGCGCGTGGTCCACGCCGCCGCGCCGTGCCCGGTCGCTATCAAGCACCAGATGATCCAATGGTGGGGGCCCATCGTCGATGAGTACTACGCCTCCTCGGAGGCTGTCGGCGCCTCGTTCATCCGGGCGCAAGACTGGTTGGCCCACCCCGGGTCGGTGGGCAAACCGCTGGTCGGCGCCCCACACATCCTCGACGAGAACGGCAATGAACTTCCGCCCGGCCATACCGGTGAGATCTACTACGAGGGCGGGCATCCGTTCACCTATCTCAATGACGAGGCGAAGACCGTCGCAGCGCGCGACGCCCACGGATGGGTGACCGTCGGCGATGTCGGCTACCTCGATGATGACGGCTACCTCTACCTGACCGACCGGCGCCACCACATGATCATCTCGGGCGGTGTGAACATCTATCCGCAGGAAGCCGAGGACATGCTGATCACCCACCCGCGGGTGCTCGACGCCGCGGTGTTCGGCATCCCCGATGAGTCGATGGGTCAGTTGGTGAAAGCCGCCGTGCAAACCGTCGATGCCACCGACGCCACCGACGAGTTCGCACAAGAACTCCTGGCATGGCTTCGAGAACGCCTGGCGCACTTCAAGTGTCCGCGGTCGATCTCGTTTGAGGCGCAGCTGCCTCGTTCGGATACCGGAAAGCTTTACAAGCACGAGCTGGTCAAGAAGTACTCCTAATGGTCACCGACGCCACGCCGTCGACTGGGTTCGACTACGCACCATTACGCGACAATTGGTACCGCCAGGGCTGGTACTCGACGCGCACCTGCATCGACGCCTTGCGCGATGGCGCAGCCCGGCATGGCGATAGCCCGGTGGTTTTTATCACCGAGCAAACCGAGACCAGGTCCAGTGTCGCCGATATCCACGGCAAGGCACTGGCTGTGGCGGCGGGGCTGCAGCGGCTCGGCGTAGCGTGCGGCGACGCGGTGGCAGTCCAGCTGACCAATCGCCTGGAGTGCGCAATCGCCTACGAGGCGGTATTGCTCTGCGGGGCCGTGCTGGTCCCGATAATCCACATCTACGGTCCACACGAAGTCGGCTTCATCCTGGACGAAAGCGCCGCCAAGGTCCTGATCATGGCGGCGACGCTCCGGTCGACGTCGAATCTGGACCGACTCGAGGACTACGCACGCATCGCCACCCTGCAGCACACCGTGCTCGTCGGCGCCGAATCCGGCCAGGGCTATCTGGGCTGGTCGACACTGCCTGCGCGGTCGGCCGACTATGCCGAGCCGTCACCGTCGGCCGACGACGTCTGTCTGCTGCTCTACACCTCGGGAACAACGTCAGCACCCAAAGGGGTTCGGCACACCCATAACTCGCTGCTGGCCGAGCAGGCCACCGTGGCCGACCTCATCGCCGGCAAGCCCGGCGATGTTCAGTTGGTGTCATTCCCGCCGGGCCACATCGCCGGTGTCGGCTCACTGCTACGGCCGCTGATGTCGGGCTCCCACGTGGTCTTCGTCGACAGCTGGGAGCCGGCTCGGGCCGCCGACATCGTGGCCCGCTACCGGGTGACCTCGACCGCGGGAACGCCCTTTCACCTGGAGGGCCTGCTGGATCTCGGCGACACCGCGGAGAAACTGGCCAGCCTGCGCGAGTTCCTGGTCGGCGCCGCGACGGTCACCGACGAGCAGGGACGACGCGCCGCCGCCGCCGGCATCACCACCTACCGCTGTTATGGGCTCACAGAGCATCCCACGGTCACCGGTGGGCATCCCGAGGATCCCGACACGGCACGGCTGGGCACCGACGGCACACCGATGCGCGGCTCCTCGGTGCGAATCCTGGGTCCCGACGGAACACCGGTGCCGTGTGGCCAGGACGGCGAAGTCGTGGTGCAGGGCCCCGACCAATTCATCGGCTACCACGATCCGGTGCTCAACGCGGCTGCATTCACCCCCGACGGCTGGTTTCGGACCGGCGATCTCGGTCATCTCGACGCCAAAGGCCGCCTGACAATCACCGATCGGATCAAAGACGTGATCATCCGGGCGGGGGAGACGATTTCGTCCGGCCAGGTCGAAGACATCCTCAACGCCCACCCGGCGGTGCGGGAAGGCGCGGTGGTGGCGGCCCCCGACCCTCGCTACGGCGACGTGGTCGCCGCCGTCGTGGTGCTCGAACCCGGAGCGCGCCTGGATCTCGACGAAGTGCGGCGCCACTTCGCCGCCTCGGGTCTGGCCAAGCAGAAGACCCCCGAACGGCTCGCGATCGTGGAATCACTGCCCCGCACCTCACTGGGTAAGGTCCGCAAGGCCGACCTGCGCGCGACCCACTTCGGCCGATGAGTCGTCGGGCCGCCTAGCCCTCGGGCAGCTGCTGTTCGATCGGAATGAAGTCGGGCATGGTCAGGCTGCGCCGCAACCAGTTCGCGCCATCCAAGACGAGCGTGTGCCCCGTGAGGTATGCGGCGTAGGGCGAGCACAAATACGTTGCCGCCCAACCGAGTTCATGCGGTTGGCCGACGCGCCCGCCGGGGATCCGGGCCGCATCCTGCTCAGGGGTCGAGCGCGCCCGCAGCACCTTCGGCAGGTCATCGTGGGGGAATTTGCCCGGCGCCAGGCAGTTCACCCGGATACCGTGTGGCGCCCATTCGACGGCCAGCGACTAAGTCAGGTTGGTGACTCCGGCCTTGGCCGCAGCCGAATGGGCGGTACCCGGCCCGCCGGTCCACGCGTAGGTGGCACCGATGTTGAGCACCGCGCCCGCAGCACCCCGAGCGATCGCCCGAGTGGCGAATTCCCTGCTGCACAAGAAACTTCCGGTCAACACGATATCGACGACGCTGCGCCACGCGCCCGGACTCATCCTGGCCGCGGGCACGGGAAAGTTACCCGCGGCGTTGTTGATCACCACATCGACGGGTGCCAGATCGCGCTCGACCGTGTCGAACATCGCCGCGACCGCGTCGGCGTCGCGCACGTCCAGCGCAACACCGAGCGCTGTGCCGCCGACCTGCTCGACGGCCCGGCAACCCATCTCGCGATGGTCGGGTTTGCGGCTGGCCACCACGACAGCCGCACCCAGGCGGGCGAATTCGACGGCCATCGTGCGGCCCAGTCCGGTGCCGCCGCCGGTGACGACAACGACCTGACCGGCGTAGGTGTTCGGCGGCAGCATCGCGGTGCCCAGCGGGGGAGGAGCCGGCAGTGCCATGTCAGTGGCCCTCCTGTCGCGCACCCGTCGCGCGTTGCTTGATCCGTTGATAGTCCGACGAGCCGAACAGCGCCGTCTGCGCCAGCAACTCCTGGCCGATGCCGGTGCGGATGGCACCTGCCGTGGACTGATTCACCAACATCTTGCCCATCGACATCGCCAACGCCGGTCGGGTGGCCAGCAGCCGGCACAGCTGCATGGCGCGGGCCCTCAGCACGTCGGCGGGCACGAGTTCCTCGGCCAGGCCCCAGGCATAGGCGGTTGCTGCGTCGATTCGTGTACCGCTGAGGACGAGGTACTTGGCGCGGGCGGGACCGACCAGCGCGGGCAGGATCTGTGTGCCGCCGGTATCGGGTACCAGTCCGAGCTCCACTTCGGGCAGCCCGAAGACCGCGTTGTCGGCGATGATGCGGATGTCGGCGGCCAGCGCCATTTCGAAACCGCCGCCAAGCGCAGCGCCCTGGACCGCGGCCACAATGGGTTTGGTGGCGTCGAGCATGTCCAGGCGCAGCCGTTGATGAGCCCGCACGAAGGTGAAATCGTCCTCGCCGCCCGCGCGGTGGCCCAGTTCGGCGGTGTCACGGCCCGAGCAGAACGACGGGCCCTCGCCGCGCAGCAGCAGGCAGCCCACCGCGGGGTCGTCGAGATAGCGGCGCACGGTGGTACTCAGCGCGTCGAACAGCGCGTCGGTGACGGCATTGTGGCGGTGCGGACGGTTCAGCGACACCACGCCGACACCGTCGACGATCTCGGCTGCCAGTTCGGTGCTGCTCATAAGTCCTCCAGTGGGTCGGTGCGGGGCAGTGATCCCAACTGTGCGGCCGCGCGGTGCAAGCCTTCGACCGTGCACAGGGTGTGGGTTGGTTGATACCCACGAACCCGCAACCGATGTCGGGCCCACCCGCGCGGGCATACTCCTCGTACCAGATCAGTTGACGCACCAACGGCAGACCCTGCCCGCCGTAGTCGCGCGGCCAGGCTATACCGCCGAAACCGCCGTCGAACTGCGCGCGCTGCCACGCCATGTCCCACGCCCGCGCGCCCTGGAAGTCCTGAGGGCGTTCGGTATAGGGAATGTTGGCGCGCAGCCACTGGCGCACGTCATCGCGAAACGCACAGTCATCGTTGGTGAATAACAGATCCATCGCTTTTCCTCGGCTTCTGCGCTGCGTGAGTTTATATAGATAAACTAGCTCGATCAACGGTGTGTCGGCCGGCGGCCATGCACGTTCGTTAGCGGTTGAAGCGGTTGAGGAGCGCCGCGGTCTCGAGATCCTCGACGGCTATGCAGGCGCGTCGCCACGCGGCTTCGGCGTTCTCCGGTGCTTGAAGTCCGGGCCAGTTGATGGTCATGGCGGTGGCGTCCCAGGCTTCGGCGGAGAAGAGCCGGTAACGCTCAAAAGCCTTGTCGTAACTGGGGACGTCGGTGACTCCACCGGCGCGGAGGCCATCCCGATACCGTTCCAGCAGCTCGCGCTCGTAGGCCCGGCGAAGGTCGGGGTCAAGCCCGGTGGTCATCCAGTTGCCCGGTGTTGTGTAGCTGACGTAGCTAACCAGGTCAACGTTCAAGGGTCAACATGGCAGTGGGAGCGCATCGGTAAGTCGGCCGCGGCGTCGTTCGCTGCCGAAGCCGTTCGCATCAACGCAATCGCACCAGGTTTCACGCGCAAATGCGGGTGTATGCCGTACCGGACGAGGTTCAACTGAACACGGCGGGCCGTGTCCGACAGGCCGTCAGGCCGATCCGGATGCCCGATTCCCGCGGCGCATATCCGGCGAAATCTCAAAGTCAGAAATTGAAAGGAATCGGGTCTGGATGTCGCCGCCGTCGTCGACCTGTGCGTGCGCTTCGTGCCGGGCATGGCGTCTTGAGCGGCATGACGATGAACGACGCCATGGGGCAAGCTCGTTGAAGCCGGCGGTTCCGAGTCGGACGCGCGATCCAGAACGCGTTGTAAGTGCCGATCCTGGCGCCCGAGGATATCGCCGCCGCTGTCGAGTGGCTGGTCAGCGACAAAGCCAAATACGTTACGGGCATCGCGCTGCCGGTCGACGATTCACCGTCCGCTGAACCCGCATCACACACAAAGAAGCAACGACACCGGTGACCTGATGGCGGGGCGGCCAGACTTGCGTGGCAATTATCTAACTATATACCTTATTATGTATCCGCGATCCGTCCCCCGGGTCCTACCCCAAAGCGAGGCTATATGACCGACATCGTCTCGATGGGCAGCTATGCGCTGCCCCGGGTAGCTGGCAGCCGCCAGGTGGGCGGGCCCGATGAGGAGCGCTGACAGGTGAGTGACGGGTTGCGGCCCCGCGGGCCGATACGGCAGATCTCCTCGCCCTGCTTCACGTTGACCGGGATGACGTTCACCGATGCCCCCGAACGTGGTGCCTGTGCGCGAGCAGCGCTGGCACCGGCGTGGGTCACCGACGGCCGCGTCCATCCTGCGCTGCTGCAGGTGGTCCTGGACTCCGGCCTGGGGATGCTGGCCATGACTGCCTTGGCTGCGCAGGAGGTGAGCATCAGCGGCGCCATGCAGACCTGCTTCGCTGCCGGGGTCCTCAGCAGCGGGACCGAGCTGCTCTCCTACGGCCACGTGTTGAGCCACCAAGGGGGGCTGCTGGTGGCCTACGGTGACGTTGTCGACGACCGGGGCGCGGTGCTCGCCCACGGGATCGCGAGGTATCACATACTGGTTCGTGAGCCCTCCGATTTCGCCGCGCTGGTCGACACCAGTGTCCACGGCACCGCGATCGAAGAGGTCCTGTCGCTGGTCGTCGAGGAAGAGTCTGCGGATCGGGTCGTCACCAGCTGGGCTGGGGACCCGCGGGTGGCCAACCGCCACGGCCATGTCCACGGCGGCTTCGTCTCGGCGCTTTCGGAGCTCGCCTCACGCCAGGTCGCGTCCCGGGGCCGCACCGTGGCACCCCTGGAGCACGCTCACCGCTACCTCCGCCCGGTGCCGGCACAGGCCGGGTGCGTGGTGCGCTGCGAAGCGTCGATCGACCGTGTCGGACGTCAGATCGTCTCGACGACGTGCCGCCTGCTCGACGAGAGCGCTGCGCTGTTAGGGTCCTCGACCTCCACCTACGCTGTCACCACCTGAAGGGAGTCACACCATGGTGGAGACCCTGCTCACCCTGCTTCGGGCGAGGCCCCGGACGTCGCTGGCGGTGGTCACCCCGCACGTGCGCTGGAGTACAGGCGAACTGCTCGAGCGTGCGGCGGGAGCTGCGGACTGGCTTGCCGGACAGCCCACCGAAGGCGCGCTGCACATCCCGCTGCTCGTCCCCTCGGGCCCGGACGTCCTTGCCCTCACCGTGGCAGGCGCCGCACTGGGACTTCCCGTGGCGCCGTTGAACCCGCGCTCCGGGCCCGCCGACCTGCTACCCCTGCTGGATCCGGGACGGACACCGCTGGTCGTGGTGGGCGAGGGATCGTTGGCCGACCTGGTGCGCAGTGCTGGATGCCGGCCAGTGCTGCTTCCGTCGTTCCCCCGGTCAACCACACCGTTGCCCGTCCCAGCGGACACCGACGTCGCCCTGGTGTTGCACACGTCCGGAACAACCGGCGTCCCCAAGCGGGTGCCCGGACGTCACCGCGAGCTGGTCGCCCGCATCAGACTGCTCGCGGAGATCCTGGGCCTGACCCCGACCTCGATCGTCACCGCGGGATCACCCCTGCACCACATTGCCGGCCTGGGCCAGCTCCTGGTGGGGCTGGGCGCCGGCTCCGCGGTCGCCCCGCTACCCGGCGGGGCAGCCGCGCACTGGGCTGAGCTCGCCGCACTGGGCGCGACGCACACCATCCTCGTGCCCACGATGCTCCACGACCTCCTGGAACGGGGTGCGCTCGCAGATGCACCGCTGGAGGTCATCCAGTACGGCGCCGCCCCAATGGGTCCCGCGCTCGTCCGTCGCGTCATCGACGCGCTGCCCGAGGTTCGGTTGATCCAGCTCTACGGCCAGACCGAGGGCAGTCCGCTGACTTGGCTCGACGACGACGCCCACCGCGCGGGTACTGGCTTGGACACGGTCGGCGTCGCCCTTCCGGGCGTCGAGCTGCGGCTGGACGGGGAAGAGGTGGTCGCCCGCGCCGCGCACCTGTTCGGAGCGGTGGACGGTGCGTGGCTGCACACCGGAGACCTCGGCACCCTCGACGAAGAGGGGCGGCTGCGACTGGTCGGACGCGCTGGAGACCGCATCGTCCGCGGCGGCGAGAACGTCGACCCCGCGGAGGTCGAGGCCCTCATCACTTGCCACCCGAGCATCCACGAGGTCGCCATCGTCGGCATTCCTGACGAGCGGCTCGGTCAACGGATCAGAGCCTACGTCGTCGGCGACGAGGTCGACTTCGAGGAGGTCCGGGTCTGGACCCGGGCGAGAACCATGGGCTTCAAAGTCCCTGACGAGTGGGTGCGAATCCGCGAGCTCCCCCGATCACCGGCGGGCAAGGTGCTGCGGCGCGCCCTTCTCATGTGAGGCGCCGGCGAATCGAGGCTGCGGAAATGCCCCGGTCCACAGTCGGCATCGTCGCCGAACTTGGCCGCGACGACGCACACGGCATCACTGACACCACGCCCTGAAAAAGCGGGGCCGCAGGTGCTCCGCGTGCGCGCAACGCTACGGCCTAGCGTTGCACGCCACCTTCGCGGGGGCTCACTTGTTGAATGACCCAACAGCCCGGCAGTGGGATCTATTGTTGCGCAACGATATGCGTGCGTGGCGCCACCCTACCTTTAACCGTGAGGATGAGCTTGTTGCTTTAGATGAACTAGTGCCACTTCCTCGCGTGACTATCATTGACCCGCACGACCGGGCGAGAAGGAGTGCGTGATCGAGAGCAATCCGTTTACACATGCCGGCGCCGAGCAGTGGGTCCGTCCCCTCAAGATGTCGGATCAGGTTGCGGCTCAAGTCCGGCGGATGATTGTCCGCGGGGAACTCGTCGACGGTGACTGGCTGCCGCCCGAAGCTGAGATGATGCGACGATTCGGGGTATCGCGGCCGACACTGCGAGAAGCGCTGAGATTGTTGGAAGGCGACGCGTTGGTCACCATTCGCCGCGGCCCACCCGGCGGTGCGCGCGTGACGGTGCCCGGGCCCGACGCCGCCG
The DNA here is from genome assembly GCF_025263485.1 of Mycobacterium sp. SMC-2. Classification (NCBI taxonomy): domain Bacteria; kingdom Bacillati; phylum Actinomycetota; class Actinomycetes; order Mycobacteriales; family Mycobacteriaceae; genus Mycobacterium; species Mycobacterium sp. SMC-2. The sequence goes on along the minus strand of NZ_CP079863.1, from coordinate 5,807,592 downwards.
CCAGATTGTTCGCCATGGTGCTGATGCTGTCCGGCACGACCATTGGTGACGTCTGGGACGCCCGACTGGTCATCGAGCCGCCCGCGGTGCGCCGGTTGGCGCAAACCGCCTCACGGGCTCAACTGATCGCGCTCGACGACGAGCTCGGCCGGGTTCGCGCCGCCGCCGAAGACCCCCGCGGATTCCACAGTGCCGGGGTGAGTTTCCACCTCAAACTCGTAGAGCTGTCCGGCAATCACACCCTGGCCGCGGTTATCGGCATGCTCTCGGAGATCATCGAGCGCGAACTGGCTACGACGGTCGCTGAAATCGGGGCTGACAGCCAAGAACTCGCGCGGGCGAACCGGCGCGCGCTGCGCAGCTATGAAAAGATCGCCGCTCTTATCCACGCCGGCGACGGCGAAGCGGCCGAACAAGCCTGGCGCGACCACATGACCAGCGCCCGTCGCTATCTCACGAAGGTTCAGCACCGGGACCGCGTCATCGACCTGCTCTCCTAGCGAACCGGCGGAATAGAATCACGCTGGCGCTCAATGCAACTCGCGGGCACGGCGCGATGAGCGCATCACGACCGACCCAACACCAAGGGCAGCTCGGCCAGCGCAAACGTTTGCGCAGGGAACGCGATGTGCGGGCGGAATCCTTCTGCGACGTGGAACTCCGGAACACGCCTGAGCCATTCCTTCGTGATCAGGCTCAGTTCGAGTCGCGCCAGGTGGGAGCCCAGACAACGGTGCGGACCGCCACCGAATCCCCAGTGCCGATGCACCTTGCCGTCCATCACCACGGTATCGGTCGAGATCCCGTCGGTGCCGTCCCGGTTGATCGCGCCGAGGCACAGTCGTACCTGGCTATTTTCGGGCAGCGTGACACCGCCGATCGTGACCTCGGCCGTGGTGACCCGCGGAACGACGGGCGCCGGCGGCTCCAGCCGTACGATCTCCTCGACGAACACTTTCACGTGCTCAGGGTCGACGATGAGTCTTCGGCGCAGCTGGGGATCGCGAGCCAGCGCGAGCAGGGCCGACGCCATTGCCGAGGTGACGGTATCCAGCCCGGCCAGCACGAACAGATAACACAACCCGATCGCTTCGCCGTCGTCGAGCGCATCCTCTCCGGTGAGTAAGGCCGAGAGGATGTCATCGCCGGGGTCGGCACGCTTGGCGGCGATCGCCTCGGTGAGGTAGCCGAACAGCTCGAGGGCAGGGGCGAGATCGGCACCCTCGAGGCTGGGCAGATCCGCCAGGGCGATGATGACGTTCTTCCAATGTATGAGGCGATCGCGATCCTCCAACGGAAGGCCGAACAGCGTCAGAAAGACCTGCGACGGGTAGGGGATCGCGATATCTTGCATTACTTCGCATCGCCCCTGGGCGGCAGCAGCTTCGACGATGTCGATGGCCTGCTGCTGCAACGAGGGCAGCAGCGTGGCGAGGACGTTCGGGGCGAAGAAGGGCTGCAGAATGTGCCGGAACCGGGTGTGCTCGGGAGGGTCGTAGGCGATGGGAACTAGTGGCAGTGGACTGCCGAGGATGTCGAACGCTTTCTTCGAGGAGAACAGGGCCGGGTCACGCAGCGCCTGTAGAACGTCGTCTCGGCGGGTCAGGTAGTACGCGCCGTTCATCATCACGACCGGACCGGCATCACGCAAGGCTTGCCAACCAGCCCCCCGGTCATCGGCCATCGGGAGCGATTCCCACTCCAGCTCCGGCAGTGCGCCGGTACCTCGTGCTGCACGATGATCAATCGTGTTCATCCTCGCTCCCTTTCTGTCCGTGCCGTTCCTGCGTGTGGTCGGCTCGTCGCTGCGGCGGTGGGGGAGAGCGCGCGAATGATGACCACCACGTCAACCGGCTGGTCGCTGAGGCCATGGCTGGCGCCCACGCGCTCGAGCCGGGCCATCAGTACCGTCCAGCCATCGCCGTCGGACGGCACCGTCGGGACGTCCGGGGATCGGTCGATTGCGGGAGCATTCGCATCAAGTTAAAAGTTTAGTGAATTCTTCCGCGGCAGATCCGCGATTGGCCAAACACGGGATAATAGATTCCAGCGGCATGGATGGATCGAGGCGCTTGGTTTCCAAGTGCTACCTCAGCGACGACAACGAGTCCAGCCGGTCCCCTCGGTCGCGCCGGGGGTTCGACGATCCGGCGCCCGGCAAGTCCCCGAACCAGATGTGCCTTACGATAATCAGATAACCATATATCGGATTGCATGGTCATCGGCAAGGTGTTGCCGGGCCGGGCCGTCGCGGCGGCGGACCTGCGAGAAAGTGGGTGTGAGGATGAGGCGTTTGGTGTTCGAGGCCGAGCACGAACAGCTGCGGGAGACCGCGCGGCAGTTCATCGAGCGTGAGGTTGCACCGCACGCCGAGAAGTGGGAACGCGAGCGAATCGTCGACCGCTCGGCCTACGTCGCGGCGGCCAAGTACGGCCTGATCGGATTCAACATGCCCGAGGAGTATGGGGGCGGTGGTTCAGATGACTTCCGGTTCAACGCCGTAATCAATGAGGAGTTCGCGAAGTGGGGCAACGTTGTTCCCGCGCTAACCCTGCAGAACGACGTCGTGGGCCCGTACTTCAGAACGCTGGCCAATGACGAGCAGAAGAAGCGGTGGCTACCGGGAATCATCAACGGCGAAACCATCGTGGCGATCGCCATGACCGAGCCCGGCGCGGGTAGCGACCTGGCCGGCATCCGCACCTCCGCGATCCGCGACGGCGAGGACTGGATCCTCAACGGCTCCAAGACCTTCATCTCCTCCGGCATCAACTGCGATCTCGTCGTGGTCGTCACGCGCACCGATCCCGCGGCAGGGCGCAAGGGCTTCACACTGCTCGTAGTGGAGCGCGACATGGAGGGCTTCACCCGGGGGCGCAAGCTGGACAAGATGGGCCTGCCCTCACAAGACACCTCCGAATTGCACTTCGAGAACGTCCGGGTCCCGTCGGCCAATGTGCTCGGCGCTGAAGGTCGAGGGTTCTACCACTTGATGCACAACCTGCCCTCCGAGCGATTGTCGATCGCGATCTCCGCGGTCGCGGGCGCGCGCGAGACCTGGCGACAGACCCTGCAGTACACCAAGGACCGCAAGGCATTTGGACAGCCGATCGGCAGCTTCCAACACAACCGCTTCGTGATGGCTGAGCTCGACACCGAGCTGGAGATCGCCGAGCAGTACATCGACCGGTGCCTGACCGCGGTGCTGGACAACGAGTTGACGGCGGTGGAAGCCGCCAAAGCCAAGTGGTGGTGCACCGAGCTGGCCAAGAAAGTCGTCGACGCCTGCGTGCAGCTGCACGGCGGCTACGGCTACATGAACGAGTACCGGGTGGCGCGCGACTACGTCGACACCCGCATCATGACCATCTTCGGCGGCACCACCGAGATCATGAAAGACCTGATCGGCCGCGACCTCGGCCTGTGAACTCGATCGGCAGCTAGCGCCCCACGACAAGGAGGTCAGGTGGGTAACGATTCATACGGCGACATCAGGACCGTAACGCCCGAAGAGCACTGGAAGCACTTCGAGAAGTCCTGGCGGGCACTGAAAAGCTATACCTACCTTGGCAAGACGACGCCGCACCTGGATGCCGGCGTCGACAAGGAAGCAATGCCGCTGCGCCACGATATGCGCAACTCATCGGGCGGCATCACGGCGAGCCCGTTGACGATCCTGGCGCCCGAACCCTGGTGGCGCGACGACGAATGCGTGCCCGCACCGGTGACGATGACCTACGACATCCTCGATCCCGCCTACGACGTCACGCGCCTAGAGGTGATTCGCGACGTGATCAGCGTGGGTCGCACCATGGGCTTCAGCCGCGCCCGCGTCGTCGACGCCGCAGACCACAGCCGGGTCATCGCGATCTCGACGGGCAGTGGGGTGAGCCTGGGTGATGTCCCGCCCGGGTTCTACCCGGTGGACAACCCGATCGATGACCTGGCCGACACCCCCGATCTGCCGCCGCTGCGCGAGGTGTTCGGCATCAGCAAGCGGGCGGACGGCACGCTGGAAATCCCGAAGGTGACACCCGAGATCGCCTCGCCGCACTCGGCGCTGCACCAGGGACCCATCAACATCGCCTTAGAAGCTGCGATGACCGACCAACTCCAACGGATCCTGGGCGCTACGGACCTGCAGGTAGAGCACTACACGGTGATGTTTGTCCGGGCCGGTTACACCGGCCCGTTTGTGGCCAGCGCCGTCGTGGTCAACCCGCACGGGCCGCGGTTCGGTGTCGAGGCCACCATGATTGACGAAGCTGCCGACGGCCGCATCATCGCCACCGCGTCAGCGGCGTTCCGCCCCGTACGTTGACATAAGCCTCCCTGCCGGACAACCTGCGTGCCTTGTCATTGGGTTAGCGTCGGTGGGTCTGTGCGCACATGCGGGTGTGCGATCCGGTGGCGTAGCCATGTTTGCCAGCTTCAACACAGACGAAGTGCGAGAGGGACTTCAGACCGATCGCCAACGCTGAACGTGCCGTCACCCCACGAGCTGCGCCCATGGCCCGCCGCTGTTCGCGCCCGCGTCGCCGATGTGCTATATGGGAATATATTTAGTTACTGGTCGCCCCCCGCACCGCCGGGTCGGCTGGGGAGATGGTCATGGAACACACGATCGGGATCGGCCAGCTGCGCGGTGCTACGTGCGCCTACCTTCGGCAGGTGGCAGCCGGCGACAGCTTGCATGTGAAGCGCCGCGGTCGGATCGTGGCCAGAATCGACGCGATGCCAAAAGGAGCACCGGCCAGGGGCGCCGCACAGCCGGTCGTATCGCCACCGCGTCCGATCGTAGTGGATCTCAGTCACTTTCGATCCCATGCAGGACGGTACTTTGATCGGGTTGCCGCGGGCGAGTCCATCGTGATCGCCCATCAAGGCTGCCAACTGGCCCACATTTCGGGGTGATCGGCGGCCCCCTCTCGGCGAGTACGCTGTCGCACGCCGGGCTGTGCACGGGCATCTCTCACGCGTCCTGAGCCACGGTGGGCGGGCGCCGATGAGGAACGGCGCCGGCTTAAGACTTGTCGGGGATGGTATGTGCGGCAGGTGCAATGACTTGGGTCCGCCCCGTCCTCCCGGCGCTCGCCCTTGACCATTAGTCCTGTATGAACACATACTATGATTAGTGTTCAATAGAGTATATTCATACGATCACTGCGGCGGTTGTGTCGTGGTCGTTAGGTGGATTTTTGCGGCGAACGCTCGCCGAGCATCCCTGTAGGTCAACGTAAATCAACATCTGTGAGGTTGTGACATGGAAACATCTGCCGTGGCAGCGGAACGAGTGCACCAGGCGCTTGTCGAGTGGGAGCTCGTGAAGCTCAACACCGCATTCGCCTACTTCATGGACCACGGGGACTTCGAATCGATGATCCAGTTGTTCACCACTGATGCGCACTTCGACAGGGCGGGCAACATCCATCGCGGCCGTGATGAAATCCGGGAGGCTATGCGTCAGCGCCCCAAGGTGACCGCGCGACATCAGCTGACGAATTTTCACTTCCTCAACGTTTCCGACGAATACGCAGAGGGCGTCATCTGCGCGATGGTGTACCACGGGCCGCCTCAGGAGGACGGCAAGCCGGCGGATTACGCCGTCGATGAGTGTCGACTCATGGAGTTTCAGGACAAATACACACGCACACCAGAGGGATGGCGTATCGCATCGCGGATCGGAAGGGCGATACTGGTTCCGCGCAAGATCAGGCCGTGACGCGGTTAGCTGCCGAACTGCGCGCCGTATGAAGCCTCTTTGCCGAGGAGCATCTGCAGCACCTCGCTGAGGTCCCGTGCCACGACATCGGGCAGGTGATCCATGATGGTCCGGTTCTCGAAACCTATCACCCGAATTCCCTTGAGCAGAATAAGGTTCAGCGATATACACGGGATATCGCCCGCGGCGAAGCCGAGCACGACGTAGCGTCCGTCCCAGCCGCATCGCATGCAGGCAGGGTTCGGGATACCGGCCGCCGACCGGGGTCGACGACAACGCCGAGGCGCCTCCGGTGAGTGCGTTGAGCCGGCCCTTGAGGTCGTCTCCTGCATAGTCGGACACTGTGACGGCCCCATAATCGGCTGCCGCCCGGCGGTTCTCGGCATGCCCGCACTAGTGTACGGAAAATAGCAATTATGTATAATCAGTTCGATCCGTATCAAATGGCGGCTCGGATGGTGCGGCCGGAGGCGAAAGGAGGCGGTCCGTCCTGAGAGATCGACTCCTGGTCGTCGAGTTGGCCGAGCGCACCGACGTCGCCCTGTCGCGTTGTGGCTACTAGCTGCGACGTTGGATCCAGATCTGAAATCTTCCCGTGTATCGGCATTGCCAAAGCGGCAGAGAGGCGAACAAGTGCAGCGCACCCTGTTCAACGATGACCATGAGGCGTTTCGGGCGACCGTCCGCGCGTTCTACGCCGAGCAGGTGGTTCCGGAGTACACCGAATGGGAGAAGGCCGGGGCGCCGCCGCGACATTTCTGGACCGCCGCGGGCAAGCTCGGCCTCCTGGGTATCCAGGTTCCCGAGGTATTCGGGGGGGGCGGTCAGGACAGTTATCTGTTCAATGTCATTCTGACCGAGGAATCCCAGCACGCCGGCGTCGCGCTCGGCGGCCTGCGAATGCATACCGACATTGCGATGCCGTACTTCCTCAACGTCGCCAATGCCGAGCAGCAGAGCCGGTGGCTGCCGCGACTGGTGTCCGGCGACGCGGTGAGCGCCCTGGCGATGTCGGAGCCGGGCGCAGGTTCCGACATGAAGGCGATCGCCACCCGCGCGGTGCGCAACGGCAATCATTACATCGTCTACGGCTCCAAGACGTTCATCTCCAACGGCGCCAACGCTGATCTCATCGTCACCGCCGTCAAGACCGATCCGGAAGCCGGCCGGGAAGGCCTGAGCCTACTGGTGATCGAAGGCGACAGCCCTCGGCTCATCCGCGGCCGCAAGCTCGAGAAGCTGGGCTTGAAGTCACAGGACCTGGCGGAGCTGATCTTCGACGACGTTGTGGTGCCCGCCGAGAACCTGTTGGGGGAGGAGGGCAAAGGATTCGCCTACCTGACCGAGAACCTTGCCCAGGAGCGCCTCTCGATTGCGGTGAACAGTCAGGCCGCCGCGGCCAAGGCGTTACGAGACACTATCGAATACACCAAGGGGCGCAAGGCGTTTGGTACGACAGTATCGTCATTCCAGAACACCAAATTCGAACTCGCAGCCTGCGCCACCGAAATCGAGGCCGGTCAGTCACTGCTCGACCGGGCCCTGCTGGCTCATGAGGACGGAAAGCTGTCAGCGGCCGATGCGGCCATGGTCAAGCTGTACTGCACCGAACTGCAGGGCCGAGTGATCGACCGCTGTCTGCAGTTGCACGGTGGCTACGGCTACATGATGGAATACCCGATCGCGCGAGCTTATGCCGATGCCCGCGTGTCGCGAATCTACGCCGGCTCCAGCGAGGTCATGAAGGTGATCATCGCCCGCTCGCTTGGGCTCTGACCCGTTGACGCCCGCATCCGACTTCTCTACTCTACAGAAATACCCTCTGCATAACAGAGGATTGGAAAACGCCGGTCTGAGGAATAGGTCGCTATGACACAGCAGTTGAGTGTTCTCAATGATGTACGGCGGGGAATGATCCCGGCGCATATCTACAACGACCGCGAGATCTTCGAACTCGAGAAGGAGCGGATCTTCAGCCGGGCGTGGATCTTCGTCGGGCACGAATCAGAGATCGCCCAACCGGGCGATTACGTGGTGCGCCGAATCCTCGACGATTCCTTCATCATCATTCGCGACGAAGCAGGTCAGGTGCGCGCGCACTTCAATATGTGTCTGCACCGTGGGATGCAGGTATGCCGGGCCGAGATGGGCAACGCCTCGCATTTCCGTTGCCCGTATCACGGCTGGTCCTACCGCAACGACGGCAGGATCGCCGGATTGCCCTTCCACCACGATGCCTATGGCGGGGAGGCCGGATTCAGCCGCAAGGGCAAACGACTGCTGCCGGCGCCAAACATCGGCATCTACAACGGAATGATCTTCATCAGCTTAGCCGCGACGGCCCCGCCGCTAGAAGAATATCTCGGTGACTTCCGCTTCTATCTGGACTTCTACACCAGGCAGAGCCACAGCGGCATCGAACTGCACGGGCCCCAGCGCTGGCGGATCAAGGCGAACTGGAAGATCGGTGCCGAAAACTTCGCGGGCGACATGTACCACACCCCGCACACGCATACGTCGGTCGTGGAAATCGGCCTGTTCCGCGAGCCCAGTGCCCAAAAACGCAAGGAAGGCGTGCTTTATTGGGCAGGAAACGGCGGTGGGACCACATACAAGCTGCCGGAGGGCTCACTCGAGGGGCGCCTGCGCTACGTCGGCTACCCCGACGACATGATCGCCCGGATGAAGCAGTCCTGGACAGCCGAGCAGCTCAACGTAATCGGCGAAGACGGGTTCATGTTCAGCGCCGCATCGCTGTATCCCAATCTGTCCTTCGTGCACAACTGGCCGAAGGTCGCGGATTCCGATGACGTGCTGCCGTTCATCACCCTGCGGCAGTGGCAGCCGATCAGCGAGGATGAGACCGAAATACTGTCGTGGTTCGCCGTCGACAAACAGGCCCCAGAGCAGTTCAAGGCGCTCTCCTACAAGGCATACCTGATGTGTTTCGGCAGCACCGGTATGTTCGAGCAGGATGACGTGGAGAACTGGGTGTCGCTGACCAGCACGGCGGCCGGCTCCATGGCCCGCAGGTTACTGCTCAACAGCAGAATGGGTCTGCTGGAAGACGGCACCGAGGTCGCGCCGCCACTGACGCGTGAACAGTTCTCCGGGCCAGGCGTCGCGCGGAAGGGCTACAGTGAGTTCAACCAGCGAGAACTATTGCGGCGCTGGGCGGATGACCTCGAAAACCCGGTTACGGTCCCAGCAGAGGGCTCCCAAATCTGCGGCGTTCCAGCCGCCGACGACAAGGTGGTGAGCCGGGCGTGAGTACTGACACCACAACATCCGGTCGGGCCGCGTCGGCTGGCAGCCCAGGGGAGACCCATTCGGCGGCGTCGTGTCTCGGTGCCCATGCATCCCGAATCACCCGCTGCGGCAACACATTGCGCTTCGATGACGAACGCCATCTGTTGGCGCACCGGTGGCTGGTCGACGAGGCCTACCTCCTCGACGCGCAGGCCTACACCGACTGGCTGGACATGCTCGCCGAGGACATTCACTATCTGATGCCGGTGCGGGTCACCACCGCCCTCGGTGCGGGATACGACACGTCCCCGGGCATGGCTCATTTCGATGAAGACAAATACTCGCTGTCTCGCAGGGTCGCGCGATTCCTCACCGAGCATGCCTGGACCGAGGATCCGCCATCGCGGCTACGGCACCACCTGTCGAATGTGCGCACCTTTGCCACCGAGGATTCCGATCACCTGGTGGTGGAGTCGGCGACACTTGTCTTCCGTAGCAGGGGCGACGTCCGAGAAGGAGCCTTTCTCTCCGCGGGCCGCGAGGACGTAATGCGCCGCGAGGGTGAGCAGTGGAAGCTGGCTCGCCGGACCATTCTGGTGGACGAGTCGGTGATCCGAATGCAGAACCTCGCGATCTTCCTATGACGGTGCATCCGCAGCAGCCGGGGCGGTCGGGGACTGACACGAGCCGCGTGGAACATATTGTCGGCGAACAGATCACGATCGGCAACGAGTTTGCGGAGGTTCGGGTCGCCCGAGTGCAGACGCGCAACGGGTCGCGCCTATTGATCGAATCGCTGAAATCCGGGCAGCGGGTGTCGCTGTGCCCGTTGGAACTTGAGGCGCTGACGTGGCAGGGCACGGCCACATTCTCGGCCATGATCGGCCAACCGTTCGGGTCGCTGGTCACCGACGAATCCGGGGACACACCGCCAGGCCGGGCATGACCGGCTGGCTCGAGGGTCGCCGGGCCCTTGTCGTCGGGGCCGGCTCCGGAATCGGCAGGGCCGTTGTCGACACCTTCCTGGCCGAAGGTGCCCGGGTAGCGGTCCTAGAACTCGATCCGGATAAATGCGCGGCGTTGTCGACGGCCCATCCCGACGTGGTCACAACCGTCGGCGACGCAACCACCCGAATCCCGAACGATCTGGCCGTCGCGGCCGCGGTGAAAGCGTTCGGCGGACTTGACATTTTGGTCAATTGTGTTGGCGTGTTCGACTTTTACCGCAGCATTGAGGATCTGGACGCCGAACTTATCGACGGCGCTTTCGACGAGATCTTCCGCGTCAACGTCAAGAGTCACCTGCATTCGGTCAAGGCCGCTCTACCGGCGCTGCATCAGTCCGAGCGCGCCGTCATTCTGCTGACCGAATCCACGTCGGCCTACTACCCGGGTCGCGGCGGAGTGCTCTACGTCGCCTCCAAATTCGCTGTCCGCGGCCTGGTGACCGCGCTGGCACATGATTTAGCCCCTGGCGTCCGGGTGAACGGAATTGCACCCGGCGGCACGTTGGGCACCGAACTGCGGGGCGTGGCGAGCCTTGGATCAGCCGAGCGCAGCATGGCCGACACTCCCGAACAGGCCGGTGAACTGGCCGCACGGGTGCCGCTGCAGGTCGCACTGACCGGCGAGGATCACGCCTGGAGTTACGTCTTTCTCGCATCGGATCGATCGCGCGGCATCACTGGCGGCGTCGTTCACTCCGATGGCGGGATGAGTGTCGCCGCGGCGCCGAAGAAGCGGCGATGACGCCCAACCACAGCGAAGATACAGGGGATGCCATGCCGAATCTGAAGCCACCTGCCGGAGCCCGCAGCGGATACCTGCTGCGGGGGAGTGCCTCGGAGGGGCCCTGCTGATGGCCGGCAGGACTGTCGTCATTGTCGGGTCCTCCGTCGCCGGGGTGCGTACCGCACGGGCGTTGAGAACTCAAGAATTTGACGGGCGCATCGTGCTGATCGGCAAGGAGGCTGAACTCCCATACGATAAGCCGCCGCTATCCAAGCAGTTCCTCGCCGGCGCGTGGGATGAGGACAGGGTAAGACTGTTGACAGCGGACGAAGCGGAGGCCGCCGGCATCGAGCTGCGGCTCGGCAGTGCCGCGGAACACCTCGATGTCGCTGATCGGAAGGTCGTCCTCGCCGACGGCACCCGAGTGGCCTACGACATCCTGGTCGTCGCCACCGGCGCTGACGCGAGGCCGTCGCCGTGGCCGGTCGAATCCGGCTTATATGTGGTCCGGACGCTCGACGACAGCCGGGGACTGGCCCGCGACCTCACCTCGTCATCGGGTCCCGTGGTGGTGGTCGGTGGCGGATTCATCGGCGCAGAAGTGGCGGCAACCGCGCACGCGGCGGGCCGAGACGTGACAATCGTCGACCCTCTGCACGCGCCGATCGGCCGGGTCGTGGGCGAGGAACTCGGAGCCATGTTCACCGACCTGCACCACCGCCACGGCGTACAGACCCGATTCGGCGAAGGTGTCGAGGGGGTTGAGGGAACCGCCGGGAAGCTGCGCGTGGCGTTGACCAACGGCGAGGTGCTACCGGCAAGCACGGTCGTCGTGGGTATCGGCGCCCGCCCCAACGACAGCTGGCTGTCGGCGTCGGGACTGCTCATCGACGACGGCGTGGTGTGCGACGAGTATTGCCGTGCAGTCGATCACAGCGACATCTTCGCGGTGGGTGATGTCGCCCGTTGGCATCATCCGCATCATCGTGAAGACGTCCGGGTTGAACACTGGACCAACGCCTCCGAGCAGGCGGTCTGCGTCGCCCACAACATCCTGCACCCCGATGAACTGCGCCCTTATGCACCGACGGAGTACGTCTGGAGCGACCAGTACGACTGGAAGATCCAGATCGCCGGGCGACCGGGTCGAGCCGAACTCTTGCAGCTGATCGGCGACTTGCACGGTGAGAAACCGCGTGCCGCAGCAGTTTACAGCGACGACAGCGGGGTGCTCCGAGGCGCCGTGACCGTCAACTGGCCGAAGGCCATCTTAATGTGCCGCAGACTGATCGGCGCTGAGACCAGCGCCGTGGCGGCTCTGGACGAACTCGAACAATTGCCGCAGGCCGGTGCCGCGGCGACTGCCCGGCAGTAAACATGCAGGGTCGCGTGAATCGCTGTCAGGAGGCCCTAGGGATGACCGAGCCAACCGAAGTCGTCGCTGCGCGCGAATACGGGCCCGTACCGCAGTACCCGATCGAATCGGTCGACAACGCGTTGCGTGCCTTGATGTTGTTGGTTGAGCGCTCCGAGATCCGGCTCACGGAGGTCAGTACCCATCTTTCGGTAGCCAGTTCGACGGCTCACCGCCTCCTTGCGATGTTGGCCTATCGCGGACTGGTTCGCCAGGACCCGCAGACAAAGGCGTATCGGTCCGGTCCCAGCCTCGATTTGCTGGCTTTCAGCGTGGTTGGTCGCCTCGACATCCGGGTCCGCGCGCGGCCTGTCCTGGAGAAATTGAGTGCGGATCTGCGGGAAACAGTGCACCTGGGCCGACTCGTCGGCGCGCAGGTAGATTTCGTTGACTCCATCGAAAGTCCTCAGGCGCTACGGGTTTCGGCTCGTCTCGGTGTCGCGATGCCGGCCCATTGCACGTCGACGGGTAAGGCGCTGCTGGCTGCGCTCACTGACGAGCAACTTGACGCGCTGTATCCCGACCCTGAACTTGCCCAACTGACACGGCGCTCCATGAAGTCCAAGAAAGCGTTGAGATCCGAGCTTGCCACCGTGCGTCGTTGTGGATTCGCCACTAGCAACGAGGAAGGTGAGGAAGGCGTCGTCTCGGTGGCGGTGCCTTTGCGGGGCGGCTCGTTCGCGCTTGCCGCGTCCGTACCGGTGAGCAGGATGGACACTGACTTCCGCGGCGTCGTTCTGGAGAACTTGCTCGCCGCCAAAGCTGAGATCGACGCACTACTCCCGTGATCGACCCCCGAACGGAGTGAACATGCCGCAACGGCTCGAATTGACCTACGGTGGGGAGTTGTACGACCGGACCCTGCGCCTCTACAGCGGAGAGGTACAGCCCGAAGGTGTGCGCCTGCGGTACTTGCACACATCTATCGAAGACTTGTTCTGGCGTCAGGGGAAGTATTCCGAATTCGACGTCGCTGAGTATTCGATGGGTGCGTATCTGGCGACCCTAAAGAACCCCGACAGGGCTTTTGTCGCCCTTCCGATCTTTCCGTCCCGGGCCTTCCGGCATGCTTCGGTCTACGTCAACGCAGACGCGGTCGTGTCAGAACCTGCGGATCTGGTGAACAGGAGGGTCGGTACCCCGGAGTGGAGCATGACCGCTTCACTGTGGATGCGCGGCATCCTCGGCGAACACTACGGCGTTGACTTGACGTCGATTGACTGGCGGACAGGAGGTTTGGAGGAGGCCGGGCGACAGGACAAGGCGCCCGTCATCCCTCCGGAGGACTTCCGGGTGAGCCGTATCGACGACGACGACACGTTGAGCGCCCAACTGTTGCGGGGTGACCTCGACGGATTGATCACGGCCCGAGCTCCTCGGGCTTTCTTGCAGGGTGACCCACGTATCAAACGGCTGTGGGCGGATTTTCGCAGCGCAGAAAGCGCGTATTTCCAAGCAACCGCGATCATCCCGATCATGCACGTTGTCGTGGTCAGGTCGGCACTCGTCGCCGCTCACCCCTGGCTCGCCAACAATCTGGTTGAAGCGTTCGAGGCGGCCCGCAGACCCGTCCAGCGCGATCTGCTGGATACCGCGGTGTGCACGAGCAGCCTGATATGGGAGTCCGCCTACGCAGAAGAGGAAGCCGCCGTGCTCGGCGATCCCTTCCGATATGGAGTGGCCGATAATGCGCTCACCCTTCAAGCGCTGTTGAACTACGCCCATCAGCAAGGATTCACCGACCACCTGCTCGGCTACGAGGAGGTCTTCGCCCCGTCGACGCTGACCTCAGCGCGGGTATGAGGGAATCAGGCCAAGTTCAACCCCAACATCGTGACGGCAGTTTCTGAAGTAACCGACTCGGTAACTGACGCTGGCAGATCAGCTGCGAAGAGCGCCGCACCCGCCGGTCGTTCGGCGATGACAAACGGGTAGTCGGTGCCGACGGCAACACGGTCAGCACCGATGCGTGCAATCAGTGCGGTCACGGCGGCGGGATCGAACACAAGCGAGTCGTAATAGAAACGATCGGCATACGAGGATGGCCGGCCGCTGGTACCGGCCGCATCCGGAACACACTCCCAGATGCGGTCGATCCGCGGCAGCAGTGCCAGGAACGCTCCACCGCCGTGCGCGAGCAGGATCTTGAGGTGTGGATAACGGTCGAGGACGCCGCCCATCACCAACGACGCCGCCGCGGCCGCGGTTTCAGCTCCCATACCGATCGAATGCGCCAGTCCGTGTTTCTTGAGCCGATCGGCACCAAGCACGTTCCATGGGTGCACGAAGATGAGCGCACCCGTTTCCGCGCAGGCGGCGAAAAAAGGGTCGAGTTCGGGGTCATCGAGATTGCGCCCGCCGACATTCGACCCGACCTCCACACCGGACAGCTTGAGGTCCCCGACGATGTCGACCACCATCTGGGCTGCCCGCGCAGGATCCTGCAACGGCACGGTGCCAAGTCCGGCGAATCGAGACGGGTGATCACGCGCCACACCGGCGATCCACTCGTTCTGGACTCGCGAGAGGTCGGCCACGCCGTCGGCGTCCAACCCGTAGGAGACGGTGATGGGAATGGGCGAGATCACCTGCATAGAAACACCATCGGCGTCCATGTCCTCGAGGCGCCGGGCCGGGTCCCAACAGTGATCCGTGATCGACCGGAAATGCCGGCCACCCAGGAGGATGTCCGCCGTGCATGGGCCGGTCTCGACCAGCTCGGGCCATGAACCGCCGAATCGTCGTCCGAAGCTCGGCAAGTCGCGCGGCAGGCCGTGGGTGTGCACGTCGACTAAGCGCTGTGCCCGGAGCGGTCCGGCAAACGTCATGACGGAACCCGCTCCTTACGTCGGTTGGGCTGACTGTGACGGCGCGAAAGAAGCTGATTCGCACCGGGCGAAGGGGCATTGTTCTCGATCGACTCGAGGAAACGCTCGAGGAGCGACTGCAGTTGACGCTGTTGCCTCGGGGTCAGGTCTTCCATCAGCCGATGTAGATATGTCCAGTGTCCCGGCAGGAACTTGCGCAGGAAGACGCGACCCTGGGTGCTGATCCGAATCAGGAACGATCGACGGTCATCTGGATTCGAGATCCGTTCGACAAAGTGACGCCTGGCCAGGGCATCGACCACCCCGGTCAGGTTGGCCGGCCGCACGGACACCGCCTCTCCGAGCGCGCCCATTGTCAGAGGCTCGGGCGAGCGGTCCAAGACGGTCAGTATGTTCAACTGGCTGGTATTGAGCCCATGCGGCAGCAGCTCTGCGGCGTGAGCGCGTTCAAAGGCCGTTGCGGCACGAAACATGGTCAGCGTCAAAGCCAATACCGTGGTGTCGAAACCAGGGCCCTCGCGATCGGCCGCCTGCGCGATCTGCTCGGTGATAGAAGGCGGCGTGCGAGGAGCTCGCGGCATCAGCTGGCCTCCAGGGCGGATCGGGTATTTCTCCCTGTGTACAGTACAGAACACAAAGCAGTAGGTTTGAGTGACGATAGGCGCCATAAATACTGTGCCACAACGCCTTCCGATTGTCAGGCGGCGTCAATGCAGCGGGATGTTGACCGTCTTCGACTGCAGGTAGCTCTCCAACTCGTCAACACCTTCCTCTGTGCCGATTCCGCTGTTCTTGTGCCCGCCGAACGGCGCTCCCAGGAAATGACTGCCTGACCCGTTGATCCAGACGTAGCCGGTATCCAGCCGATCGGCCACCGATATCGCGGTGGTGATGTCGTTGCTCCACACCGCCCCGGTCAGCCCGAACGGGAGTTCGTTGGCCTGCTCGACGACGGTGTTCAGGTCGGTCCAACGGATAACCGACAGTACCGGCCCAAAGATCTCCTCACGTGCGATCCGCATCGACATGTCGACATCGGCGAATATCGTCGGTTCGATATAGAAACCTTTCGTGAAGCCCTCACCCTCCGGCCTGCGGCCGCCCGTCACCAGTCGCGCGCCCTCGGTGTGAGCTGATTCGATGTAACCCATCACTTTGTCGTACTGGGCTTGTGAGACCAGGCATCCCATCTCGGTATTCGGGTCGAGCGGATGGCCGATGCGGATGGACTTCAGCCGATCGGTCAGACCGGCGACGACCTGATCATGTAGCGAGTCGTGGACGAAGAGCCGTGTGGTCGATCCGCACGACTGCCCTTGGCTCCAATGGCAATTCATCCCGAATGCAGCGCCCTCGACGACGGCGTCGGGGTCGGCGTCCGGGCATACGATCATCGCGTTCTTGCCGCCGAGTTCCAGCGTGACATGCTTGATTCCCGCCGACGCGGCCGACACCATAACCTTCTGGCCGGTCTCGACGCTGCCGATGAGCGCGATCCGCTTGACGGCGGGGTGCCGTACCAGCGCATCGCCTGTCACTGCGCCCGGGCCCGACAGGATGTTGACCACCCCGGGCGGAAACGACTCGAGGACGATCTCGGCCATCAACAGCGACGACAGCGGTGCCTGGTCGGGTACTTTGAGAACCAGTGTGTTGCCGGTGACCAGCGGTGCGCCCACTTTCGCGGCCGCGAAAAGTATCGGATGGTTGTAGGGAATGATCCGTCCCACGACGCCGTAGGGTTCCTTGCGGGTCAGCAGCCAGCTGCGGGTCATCGAAGGCAGCGTGGCACCGGTGAGGCTGAACGCGACCCCGGCGTGATAGTCGAGCCAACGTGCCGCCATCATCACGTCGCCCACCATGGCGGTCACCGGGTTGCCGGTGTCGATGGCGTCGAGCAATCCGAAGTCTTCGGCGCGCGAGCGCAGACGCGCGGCGAAGGCCCGAATCATCTCCGCCCGCTCGAGAAGCGTGGTGTCGCGCCAGTGCGCGAATGCCTGGGCTGCAGACGACACCGCGGCTTTGACGTCGGCTTCGCCTGCAGACGGGACGTGGGCGATGGTCGTGCCGTCATGCGGTGTCGTGATTTCCATCGTCGCACCGTCGTTGGCCACTGCCGCATTGCCGCCGATGAGCATGCGCCAGTCGCGGTCCAGCAGTGCCGAAACTGCCTTGGTGTTCTCAGCCAGTGAAGAGCGCATGGGTCTCCCGTCACCTCCTGGGGTGCTTGCCGCTGTATCGCGACACGACTCTACTGAGCCGGCGCGGCAGAACTTGGTTATGAAGTTTTCGTTGGGTGAAGCAAGCCGCCAGCGACGACGCTGCATCGTTGTGCCACCGAGGGTCTCGGTCGGCGGCCGATGGTCTCTATGCGGCGCTTGACGCTGTGGCCGCTGCCACTATAGTTCAGAGATATAAATATTTATAGAGTAAACTAAACACTGGCTAGTGCTGACTACCACGTCGGGCGGCATCGAGAAAGTGGGGCCTCGGAGATGATCGAACTCCAAGACATCGCCTATGTCCGGTCCGGGGTCACCGACTTGGAACGCGCCGAGCGATTCGCCGTCGACATCGTGGGTCTAGACCCTGTCGCACGGGCACCTGGGGTGACCTATCTGCGAGCCGATCATCGCCATCACTGCCTGGCGCTGGTCGAGAGCTCACAGGCCGGCGTGCATGCCTCGGCGTTTACGGTGAAAGACGACGCAGCGCTCGAAGCCGCTGAAGCCGAACTGACGAGTTACGGATGCACGGTGTGGCGGGGATCGGCCGACGAGGCGCGACAACGACACGTGCGGGCGTTTATCGCCTTCGACGATCCGTTCGGCAACCACGTGGAACTGGCGACCGACCAGAGCACCCTGGCGCGGCCGCTCCAGTTCGGGCGTCCAGCCGCCGGGATCTGCGAGTTCGGGCACCTCTGTCTGGATGCTCCCGATGTGCGGGCCGCATACGCATTCTGGTCGACACTCTTCAATGCCAAGGTATCCGACTGGATCGGCGATGCGGCTTGCTTGATGCGCATCGATCCGGTTCACCACAAGCTGGCGGTGTTCCGAAACGATGCCGGTCCCGGCCTCTGCCACATCAACTTCCAGGTGAACACCCTCGACGATGTGATGCGCAATTGGCGGTTCCTGCAGCGAAACGATGTTCACATCCTGCACGGTCCCGGCAGGCATCCGACCTCGACGGCGATCTTCGTCTACTTCGTGGGACCCGAGAATCTGACCTACGAGTACTCCTTTGGTGTGCAGCGGATCGAAGATGACGCTGCGTGGCGGCCGCGCACGTTCAACCTGTCCGAGGACGGTTCGATCGACATGTGGCTGGGCCCGACCCAGCGCACCGTGTCACAACCCCAGCTGCGCCGTGATGGCCAGAACGGTTCGGTGAGCGTCGTGCCGAGTCAGTCGGGACAGAGTCGGTGAGCCGCGACCGCACCGGCGGCGGATGGGACATTCAGCGGGCGGCGACCGAACTCCTCGAGGCGGAAAGCACCCAGACCGAGCGTGATCCGCTCAGTGACCAGTGGGCTGGTCTCGACCTGGCCACCGCCTACCGCATCCAGGATGAGGCGCTGCGCCGGCGTCTGGAACGCGGTGAGCGACTCATCGGCGTCAAACTCGGATTAACTTCTCGTGCAAAACAATTGCGCATGGGCATCAGCTCTCCACTGGTGGCATGGCTGACCGATGCGATGGTGCTCCCGGCGGGTGCGCCGTTGCCACGCGAATCGCTGATTCACCCTCGTGCCGAACCGGAGATCGTGTTCGTCATGGCGGAACGGCTTGCCGGGCCTGCTATGACAGCGTCCCTAGCGCTGGGCGCGGTCGGGCAGGTCTACTCCGGCATCGAGATCATCGATTCGCGCTACCGCGATTTCCGGTTCACCCTCCCGGATGTGGTAGCCGATAACGCGTCCTCGGGGCTGTTCGAATTGGGTTCGGTGGGCATGCGGCCGGACTCGTTAGACCTGGCGGCCGAAGCCTGCCGTCTCGAAGTCGACGGTCGGGTGGTGGATCGCGCCACCGGCGCAGCGGTGCAAGGTCATCCGGCAGAAGCGCTGGCGTTGGCGGCGAATGTTCTTGCCGAACGCGGGTTGGCGATCGAGCCGGGCTGGATCGTGCTGACCGGGGGCATGACCGACGCGGTGAGCGTGCCGCCCGGAGCACAGGTCGCCGCGCACTTCACCCATCTCGGTTCGGTCGTCGTGGACGGAGGGCAGGAATCGTGCCGCTAGTCGAGGTGACGTTGGTGGAAGGTCGCACGCCCGAGCAGTTACGTGCGTTGATCACGGGGCTGACCGACGCGGTGGAGACGGCCGTCGGTGCTGCGCGGGACAGTATCCGAGTCGTGCTCCGGGAGGTGCCCGCTACGCATTGGGCGGCCGGCGATGTCACGATCGCTGAACGCCGAAAGGGTTGATGATGGACGTGATCCGCCATGTGATCGACGGGGAGGAAACGGAGTCGTCCAGCGGCGCACGCTTCGACACCATCGATCCCTGGACCCGGCAACCGTGGGCACAAGTGGCGCTGGGTGGCAAAGATGAGGTTGATCGAGCGGTGGGCGCGGCCCGGCGCGCGTTCGACGATGGCCCCTGGCCACGCATGGGGTACGCCGAGCGGGGCGCCATTCTGCACCGGCTGGCCGATCTGATCATCGAAAATGCGGACGAACTCGCGCTTGCTGATACCACCGACATGGGCAAGCCGCTTAGCGACAGCAGGGGCAATGACGTTCCAAGGTCGGCGCAGAACTTCCGCTTCTTCGCCGACCATGCCCGGTTGTCCACCGGCGATGTCTTGCCGATGGACAGCGGGCACCATGCCTACACCCGGTTCGAGCCCGCCGGCGTCGTGGCCGCGATCGCGCCGTGGAACTTTCCATTGATGCTCGAGACGTGGAAGATCGCTCCCGCGCTGGCATGGGGTAACACCGTTGTGCTCAAGCCCGCCGAGGACACGCCGGCATCGGCGACGATTCTGGCCCGGCTGGCATTGCGCGCCGGCATGCCACCCGGAGTGCTCAACGTCGTCCACGGGTACGGTCCCGCCTCGGTAGGCGCCGCGCTGACAGCGGACAACCGCGTCGACCGCATCACCTTCACCGGCGAGTCTTCAACCGGCAAGGTCATCGCCGCTGCCGGAGCGGCGCACCTGACCCCGGTGAGTCTCGAACTTGGCGGCAAGGGCGCCAACCTGGTCTTCGCGGACGCCGACCTCGATACGGCAGTGAATTGGTCTATCCGCGCGGTGTTCTCAAATGCAGGGCAGGTCTGCCTGGCCGGCAGCCGACTGTTCGTGCAGCGAGAGGTCTACCACGACTTCTTGGCTAAGTTCGTCGCCGCCGCGGAATCGCTGAGGTTGGGCGACCCAAAATTGGCGGGAACCCAGATCGGGCCGCTGGCCTCCGAAGCGCATTGGAAGAAGGTGCGCTCCTATGTCGACGAAATCGGCGCCGAGGGTGGAACGATGCGCACAGGTGGTGTGGGCGACGGGTGGACCATCCGGCCGACGGTAGTCACCGACCTACCGCCGGGCGCCCGGCTGTGCCGCGAGGAAATCTTCGGTCCCGTTGTCGTGGTGGCGCCCTTCGACAGTGAGGCCGAAGCCATCACCGCGGCGAACGACACACCCTACGGGCTCAACGCGATGTTGTTCACCGAGAACCTATCTCGGGCCCACCGGGCGGCCGCCGCCCTTCGGGCCGGCACAGTGTGGGTCAACTGCTTTTTCATCCGTGATCTGCGGGCACCCTTCGGCGGTGTTGGCGATTCCGGAATCGGCCGGGAGGGAGGCACTTTCAGCCGGGAGTTCTTCACCGAGCCGAAGGCAGTGGTGATGGCGATCCACCACGCCGACACCTAACCGCCTACCGTTTGTCGCGGTACTCGCGTTCCAGCTGCGCCCAGCGTCGGCCCGTTTCTTCGCCACCGGCGATCATATCGGCCGGCGCATCGGTATAGGGCGGTCGGCCGGGTCCCGGATCAATCAACCCTGCGGCACGAAAACGCGCCCGCCCCACCGGAATACTGTAATCCATGAAGCGCGACATATCGCCACCAAACTGCGGCGCCAGCGCCCAGTTGACCTTCTCGGAGAGCGCAGCCGCCGCGTCCCAGTCCCGCGACAGAACCGCACGAGAGAGTGCCGCCAATGGTGAAGGGGCGCAAGCAACGTTGCCCGACCAGCACGCGGTGGCCAGTTCAGGGAAGCGCTTGGCGGCGGCGTACCAGTCGCTGTCGAGGGGGAGTACGGCAACCCTGTCGCCGACAGCTTCAATGTCGCGTTCCAGCGTCGGCCCGCCTGCGTGTTTGGTCGCTACGATCTCCGGCAGATCGGCCAATTTCTGGTAGGCCTGGACGCTGATCTTGCCTTTGAACGCGGCGGGGTTGTCGTAAACGACGATCGGTACGCCAGGCAACGCTTCGGTCAGGTCGCCATAGAACCGGACGATTGCTTCCTCGTCGAGGGGCAGCCACATCGGGCGCCCGACAAAAAGCCCGTCGGCACCGGCTTGGATGGCCTGACGCCCGCGGGAAATCGTGTCGCGGGTGTTCAACGTCGTGACGCCGGCGAAAAACGGCACACGACCGCGGATGACCTTGGCGATGCACGTGGTGAACGTGAGCCACTCGTCATGGGTGAGCGACGCGCATTCGCCGAAAGTCCCTGTCGACATTACGAACTCAATGCCGGCACCGATCACCTCTTCAATCATGGTCTCGGTCTCGGATGTGTTCACTGTATTCTCGGCGCGCCAGCTGCCCGCGTCGCTGGTGGCCGGGGTGGGAACGATGCCCACCACACCACGGATATCGGCTCGGGTGAGGATCATTTCGTCATATGTCCCCGCACTAGGTCTGCCGGCACGGCCGGATACGGGCGTGTTCCAAACGAGTCATGCGGCTCCTCCCGGTACATCCCCAGCGAGGCCAGCAATGGGGCGTCGGTCGCGGAGAACAACACCGCTTCGGTGCTTGGCGAGTGGTTGATGTGTTGATGCCACATCCAATTCGGGATTACGAACGAATCGCCTGCAGACCAGTCGAGCCGGTGGTCTCCCACCAAGGTAGTGCCGTCGCCCTCAACCACGTAGTACACCGCACTAGAGGTGTGCCGGTGCCGCTGCGTTTGCAGACCTGGACGCAGCAGCTGGGCGAAACAGTCGATGGTCGGCAGGGTCGGCCCGCCGGTGATCGGATGCGCGTAATGAAGTATCACCCCGTCAAACGGGCTGCCCTCGCAGCCCGCGAAGTCCCGCAGCGCCGCCCGGACGTCGCTCCACGCGTAGCGGAATGGGACACGGGCGCTTTCGCGGTGCTCCCAGGCCGGCCGAACCGGCGATGAACGGCTGCTGATGAAGTCGGCGCGGGTTTCGCGCAGCGGCTGTGTACTACTCCCGTAGGGCTCGAAAAAGATTTGCCGCAGATAGCCCATCACCGGCACGTCGAGAATGTCGATCCAGATGCCGCGTTTGTCGCTGTCGTTGTGGTGGTCGTGCCAGGTATAGGCCGGGGTGATGATGAGATCGCCGTCCTCCATGGCGAGCCGCTCGCCGTCGACAGCGGTGTACAGGTTGGCGCTGCCATCCACGACGAACCGCAGTGCGTTGATCGAATGGCGATGCGCCCAGGCGATTTCGCCAGGCAAGGTGATCTGCATACCCATGGCAAGGGTGGGGGTGGTCCCGTCGACCCCGGGGCCGGGGTTGATGAAGGTGAAGTTGCGCCGAGCGGTGTCGTTGGGCCTGACCGCGCACATCTCTTCCAGTGCACGCTCGGCCAGACCGCGTTGCCACAGGAAGGGCACGCCCGCAGGCAGCGGGCCGTCGGTCAGTTGCACCAACTGGGCGTCGTACTGCCACTGACCGCGTAGGTGTAGTTCGTCGAGATGTTCGTCGAACTCGGCTAGCGTCTGGTCCGGCTCGCGTGTCGTGGTCATGTCCGATGTCCTTGGTTAGAGATCCTGACCGCTTTCAAACGCCCATCTCGACCATTTGACCGGTGTTAGCGCGGTCGGCCTGTCAGAAGCAAACCGCGCTGAGCGAGTTGCGGATGGTCAGAGGTGCGCGACGTGTCGCTGAGGCTAACACCCTCGCCACTACGCAAACAAGACATATGAGACGAAGTGCGTACGAATAATCTAAGGTGTCTGATCCGCCTCGCGACTACAGTGAACGACTCGGGGGAGGCGACCCGTGACAGGACGTTCGAGTGACGACCACCGTCGCGGCGAGCGCCGGCAAGTCTGTGCTGCCGGGCGTTGGGTCACGTTGCAAGTTCTGCACGCCCACCGCTCTCAAGCGCCGTCCGTGTCCTCGCCGGAGGCGTTCTTTCGGCTGAGAATGATTGCGCTGTCAGGGCATGCCGCCGCGCCACGGCGGGCTTGATCCTCGAGTTCGGCCGGCACGCTCGCGGGTGCGACGGCGAAGCCCTCGTCGTCGATCGAGTACACGTCAGCCGCCTCAGCGGCACAAAGCGTATAGCCGCAGCACTTGGACCGGTCGACGGTGATCATCAAGGTTTGCTCGTTTTCTGCCATGGTTACGGCCCCTCCATGATGGGCTCCGACCGCTGAGGCCGAGAGCATTGGTTGAGACAAAATGTCAAGATTATGTCTTCTATGACCAACTTGTTCCAGTATGCCACGTGCTGCGGGATACTGGCACTACAGTCATCGGTCCGTAGCACTTGCTACTTGACTGCGCGGTGATCCGGGACACATACTACGGTTAGTGTTCAACCCAACATATTTATTCAACAATGTCCGCGGCTGCGCTGGTGGTCGCCGGGGTGGACCTTGCCAACCTGGAGGTACTGCATGACAACCGTTGCGGCGGATACGACCACCGTGCTCGAAGCCGTCCGGGCGCTGACCCCGGAAATCGCCGAGCGGGCCGACGAGATCGAGAAGGCCAAGGTGGTGCCCGCCGACCTGCTCAAGCGGCTCGCCGATGCCGGTGCCTTCCGCATGTTCGTCCCGCGTCAATACGGCGGGGAGGAGATGAGCCTGCCCGAGGCCATGGCCGTGATCGAGGAGGTGTCGCGGGCGGACGCCTCCACGGGATGGACCGTGATGATCGGCGCCGACTTCGCACCGGTATTCGCCCGCCTCTCCAAAGAGGTGCTCGACAACGAGATCTATCCCGACGGGCCAAACACTATGGCACGCGGGGCTTTTGCCCCGAAGGGCGTCGCCGTCGCGACCGAGGGCGGTTATATCGTCAACGGCCAATGGCCGCTGGCCAGCGGCAGCTACGAGCACCAGTGGGTGATGGGAAACTGCATCGTCCTGGACAACGGCCAGCCTCGGATGACCGACATGGGCGTCCCCGAGATGAAACTCGCCATGGTGCCGACCGCGCAGGCCCAGTTCCTGGATACCTGGGACTCAGTGGGGCTACGGGCGACCAACAGCAACGACTTCGTTCTCAAGGACGTGTTCGTGCCCGAGCACCACACCGGTGAGTTCTTCGGGGCTTCCGGTGTGGACACGCCGATGTTCCGGCTACCGACCCGCTTGGCGCTCGGGCCGACCCATGTCGCGGTGGTGCTCGGCATCGCCCAGGGTGCGCTGGATGACGTGCGCAAGCTCGCCAAGACCAAACGGCCGGCATTCAACCCCGGCATGCGACTGGCCGAGGACACCGTCTTCCAGTTCCGACTGGGTCTGCTCGACGTCCGTCTGGCGGCTGTGCGTGCGCTCGCAGAGAAGGAAACCCAGTTGATGTGGGACGCCGCGGTCGCGGGTGAACCGATCACGACGATGGCCGCGGTGCGCCAGCGCGCGATGGTGGCGCGGGCCCACACCGAGTGCGTGGAAATCGTCAACGAGGCCTTCGGCCTGGCCGGCAGCAACGCCATGTACAGCAGCTCCTCACTGCAGCGACGCTTCCGCGATATCCGCACCGCGGCACAGCACGTCGCGGCGAGCCCGGAGATCTACCAGATCGTCGGCGCTCTGCTCGTCGAGGAACCCGTCCCTCCGTCGGCCCTGATCTGAGTCAGGCTCTCAAGAGCACATGACTTCTACCGAGACGATGACGACCGAGTGGGAGCTGGTTCGCCTCAACAACGATTTCGCCTACTACATGGACAACGGTGATTTCGAATCGATGATCGGGTTGTTCACCCCCGACGCAGTCTTCGACCGCGCCGGCAACGTCCACCACGGCCACGACGAGCTACGCCAGGGCATGCGAGAACGGCCAAAGGCGACCACGCGGCACCTACTCACCAATTTCCACTTCACGAACGTACGTCCGGACTCGGCCCAGGCCGTCGTCTGCTCGATGGTCTACCACGGACCGCCGTCGGAACATGGTGAGCCGGTCGTCTACGCCACCGACAACGGGCGCGTCATAGAGTTCCACGACAAGTACACCAAAACGCCCGAGGGCTGGCGAATTTCGGAACGAATCGCACGGGCGATCTTCACCCCGAAGGTGTGGCCGTAACAGCCCTGATCACAGAAAGCGAGAATCATGGCCGACAAACACAACGACGTGCAGGCCACGGTGGACAAGTTCTTCACCGCGCTGGCAACCGGGGACCACACGACCTGCGAAGCACTGTTCACCGACGACGCAGTGGTCTGGCACAACTACACCCAGCAAGAACAACCGAAAAGCGAAGCCCTTGCTGCACTTGCGGGGCTGGCGGCCATGCGGGCCGAATTCCACATCGTCGGGCGAGACTTCACGGATGACACCTGCGTTCAGCGACACGTCGTGCGGGTGACGCTGCCGAACGGCGAAGTGGCGGCCATTCCGGCGATTCAGCGCATTTCCCTCTCGGGCGGTCGGATCCGGCGGATCGACGAATACATGGATTCGGCCCAGATGGCCGCGGCGATGCAGGCACTGCAAGCCGGCGTGTGACCGGCCCGAACAACTCGGCCAGGAGTAGGAAGGAACCTGTAATGCCCGGAATCACAGACAAGTTCACCGGCGAGCCTGTGCTGAAGGTCCAACGGCTCGGTCACGGCACCTTAGAGGTAGTCGACATCGCCAGGTCACGCCGCTTCTACGAAGAGGTCCTCGGGCTCGAGGTGATCCAACCGAGCGCCCGCTCGATGATGATCCGGCTCAACACCAACCACGCCTACGCGGTGGTGGAGACCGGCAAGGAGAGCTCCATGACGATGCTGGCCCACAATGGCCTCGACGTGGGCAGCGAGGAAGAGGTGTACGCGGCCCACAAGAGGCTGCTCGAGCTCAAGGACGAGTGGGGCCTCAAGACCATCACCGAGCCACGACACATGCACGGGGACACGTCGTTCTACTTCACCGACCCCGACGGCAACTGGTGGGAGATCGTGGCGGTCCGCGAAGGCGGTTATGCAGTGGACTTCTCCGACCCGGAGCGGGATCTCACCGGCCTGCACGAGTTCGACGGTGAGAGCGGCAATGTGAACTTCAGCCACACCCACGACCCCAACTTCCGGGCGCGCGTCCGTGAGGTTATCGACGCCAAGAGCAAGGCCTAGCCGGTGAGCCGTCTGCAGGGAAAGGTTGCCGTCGTTACGGGCGCCGGTAAGGGCATCGGGCGGGGAATCGCCCGCAGGTTCGCCCGCGAGGGCGCCAAGGTGGTCCTCGCCGAGTTCGATGCCGACGCGGGTAAGCGGGTCGCCGAGGACCTAGGTGCGCTCGGCGGCGAGGGCTTGTTCGTGCAGACCGATGTGTCCCGTAAGGGAGACATCGAAGATGCTGTCGCGGCCGCCCAAGACTCCTTCGGCGGTTTGGACATCCTTGTCAACAACGCGATTTCGCTGACCCCGGACGTTCCGCTGGAGCACAAGACCGACGAGATGTTCGAGCAGATGCTCGGAGTCGCCCTGTGGAGCGTGTGGTGGGGGATGCAGACGGCGTTCCCCGTCATGAAAGCTCGCGGTGGTGGACGCATCATCAACTTCTATTCGATCGACGCCGATAACGGAAACTGGGTCCATGGCGACTACAACACCGCCAAGGGCGGTGTGCAGGCTCTGACCCGGACCGCCGGTTTCCAGTGGGCTAGGCATAACATCCTGGTCAACGCGATCGCACCGATCGCCGCATCGGCTGCCTTCGAAGAGATGGTGTCAGCCAATCCTGCACTGCTCGAGGCGGTTCCGCTGATGATCCCTTGCGGACGGATGGGTGATCCGGAGGAGGACATCGCCCCGGTGGCGGCGTTCCTGGCCAGCGACGAGGCGCGCTTCATCACCGGCGCGACCATCCCGGTCGACGGGGGCCTCCACGTACCCCGGCTGAACACCCGGCCACCAGACCCCTCGGTCTTCGACTCACTGCCCGGCAGCCCCGGGTCCGAAAACAAGTAAGGAGAGCGTCGTGACTATCGACGAGGTGAAACACGCTCGAACCGGACTGGTCCTCGCGGACGGGACCCCGCTGTCGGAGCTGATCGACCAGGACTATCGCGAGGTGTCGCTGCGCGTGCTCAACGATCCCGAGCTCTATCAGCTGGAATTGAAACACGTGTTCGCCAGGGCCTGGACGGTCGTAGCCCACGAGGATGAAATCCCCAACGCCGACGACTACGTGGTGCGTTACGTCGGGGAGGACCAGGTCATCGTCAGCCGGGCGGCCGACGGGAGCATCACGGCGGTGCTCAATGTCTGCAGCCATCGTGCCGCACGCGTGTGCCGGTTCGAAGCCGGCAGTGCCAAGCAGTTTCAGTGCCCTTACCACGGCTGGGTATTCAAGTCGGACGGCGCCTTCCTGGCGTCTCCCATCGCTCGGGAGACCATGCACGGCGAATTGCGCAGCAAAGGCGAGTTGGGCTTGCGCCGCGGGCGGGTGGACACCTACACGGGCATGATCTTCGTGACGTTCGACGACAGCGCGCCGTCGCTGCGCGAATACCTCGGCCCGATGACTTGGTACTGGGATCTCATGTTCGACCGAACCCGGCGCGGCATGACAGTCTTGGGTCATCCGCAGCGCTTCATCATCCCCGCCAACTGGAAGTGCGCTGCCGAGCAGTTTGCCGGAGACATTTTCCACACCCTGTCGCTGCACCGTTCGATGCAGGAATTGGCGCTGCTGGGAGCGGCGGCGGAAGAGCCGGCGATGGCCGGTGTGAGCGCCGGCTTCAACGGCCACTTCGTACGATGCTTCGACCTGACCGAAGAGCATTACCTCACCGCAATGAAGGGCAAGAATCTCGCCGCGATGTCACCGATGGAGCGGCTACGGCTGGCGCCACCGCCGGGAATGTCGCCCGACATGGTCGAGGACTTGCCCCAGCGCTTTGACGAGGGGCAACTCCAAGTGCTTACGCAGTTCACCCCGCAGGTGGGTCAGCTGTTTCCCAACGTCGCAGTTTTCGCGATGCCGTTCCAGTTCCCGGACGGAACCGTTTCGGCGTTCTTCAGTTGGCGGGTGTGGGTTCCCAAGGGACCGGACCACTTCGAGTTGTTCCATTGGACTCTGGTCGAACGTGACGCACCAAAAGAGCTCGCCGAATCCATGAATCTGATGACCGCTGCGACGTTCGGGATAAGCGGCTTCGTCGAGGCCGACGACACCGACACCTGGCCGATGCAGAGCCATGCCGCACGCGGCGCTCTGGGCCGCCAGTCGAAACTTCGCTATCAGGCGATCACCGGTGAGAACAAGCCCGCCGATTGGCCGGGGCCCGGGCAGGTCTACGCCGGATTCCCGAAGGACGACACGCAGTGGAACTTCTGGCTGCGCTACAGCGAGTTCATGGAAGGGAGACCGTGGTGACTGCAGAGACCGCACCGGACATCGACACCCAGTCCCAATCGGGTGTCAGCTACCCGACGCCGCGCGGGGCACGAATCCCGATGACCGATCCGCTCCATTTCGAGATCGTAGCGTTTCTCGAAGACGAGTCCGCACTGCTGGACTCCGATGACCTGACCGGTTGGGCCGGTCTGCTCGCGCCCGACATCGTCTATCGGGCGCCGGTGCGCACCACACGTGATCACCGGAACATGGGCGTCTTCGAATCAGAGATGTATCTGTTCAATGAGAACATCATGACGCTGATGCTCAAGATCATGCGGATGACGCAGACCGACAGCGCCTGGGCTGAGAATCCGCTGTCACGCACCCAACGGATCGTGCACAAGGTGCGGGCCTACCAGACGGGCTTGGCAGGCGAGTACGAAGTGCACAGCTCCATCGTCTTGCTGCGATCTCGCTACGACGACCCGAAGCTCGAGATACTTCCGGCCAGGCGGGTCGACATCCTGCGCGGAGGCGATGAATGGAAAATCGCGTCGCGCACCATCTATTTCGAGCAGGCCACGCTCGGCGTGCAAAACCTCGCCATCTATCTGTGAGGCAGGGTTACGAATTGCCTTCTGCGACGGAGATTCCGGGTTATGTGGCAGGTACATGGGCGATCGATCCGGTCCGGTCGACGCTGAGGTTCACGGTCAAGCACCTGGGTGTGCAGACAGTGCGCGGCACCCTGCGGGTCGAGGGACAGATCGTTGTCGCCGATGACCCGACGGCTTCGGCCGTGATCGCAACGATCGACCTTGGCTCGGTCAATACGAAGAGCAAGGGCCGTGACAAGGCGATTCGCGCAGCTTCGCTGCTAAACATAGCGAACCATCCGACCGCGGAATACCATTCGACGGGAGTCACCCCTGATACGGGCGGCAATCCGCAAGGCTTTCTGCTGGACGGAGAACTGACCTTCATGGGCGTTACCCGCCGCGTACCACTGCGGATTCAGGCCGAGCGGTTCATCCACGATGGGGGCGCTGCGAGGCCGATCTTCATCGGACGAGGGCAGTTCACCCGCAGCGACTTTGGGTTGGTCTACCGCGCCCGCCCGCGGTTCCTTGATCGCGGGATCGGGCAGACAGTGCACGTGGACATACGGCTGGAGGGGTCACCCTGAAAATCGCGAGAATCCGCTTCCAGGACAATGATTCGTGGGCGCTGGTCGATATCGGGGCCGGCACGGTACAGCCGGTCCGCGGTGAGATAGCTGATTGGGGCCCCGCCGCGTCCGAGGGCCAAGCGGCTTTCGAGTTCGCGGGTCCACCGGTGGCGCTTGAGGACGTGCGCCTCTTGCCGCCCATCACCCCAACGTCCACGATCGTCGGGGTCGGAATGAACTACTGGACTCACCTGGAGAAGCTCGGTGTCACCGAGCGGCCACCCAGCACCGTGGGTTTCCTCAAACCGCAAGCGGCCATCATCGGGCACGACGACGAATTGGCAAATCCCGCGATCACCAACCAGCTGGACTTCGAGGTCGAGCTGGTCGCTGTGATGGCCAGGCCGGCGAGCAAGGCCGACGGGCACCTCACCGACGCCGTGCTGGGCTACACCGTCGGCAACGACGTCAGTGCCAGGGACGCCGCGTCGCCTATGGGCGGACTGGACCTGTTCACGATGAAGGCGCTCACCGGAGCGACCCCAGTGGGGCCGTGGATCACCACCAAGGATGAGTTCGGCGGACCGGGCCAGATCGATGTGGGCATCTCTTTACGCGTCAACGGTGAAGAGCGCCAACATGATCGCACCGCGAAGATGATCTGGAACCTCGATGAGTGTCTCGACTACGTCGTCGCGAGGGTCGCCCTCAACGCGGGTGACATTGTGTTCACGGGCACCACGGACGGTGTCGGGATGGAGGACGGCCGATTCCTCCGAGAAGGCGATGTCGTCGAGGCGGAAATTGAAGGCATCGGTGTGCTGCGCAATGTCGTCGGCGCCAAGCAGTCGTAACCGTCAGCTGGCGGCTTTGCGACCCGCCCTGGTCCGGGTCTTCTTCGGTTCCAGCCCGGCCGAACTCCCGAGCGCGACCAGCAGGTCGCGCAGCTCACGATAGTCCTTGGCAGGCATGAAGTAATGCGAAAAAGCCATCCGCACAATGAGGTCCACGATTTCGTCCGGTGTCGCCAAGCCGAGCCGGACTGCCGGGCTTTCGGCGAGAGCGGGCTCCAAAGCGTCATGGAGGACGGCGGACAGCTGCGGTGAAACTTGCTTGATATAAGCGATCACGAAACCGGGCTCGAGCTGGCCGAGTTGGACCGTCGCCGGATTGTCCTGCCAATAACGCAACATGATGTCCACGACCAAGCGCAGACGATCGGCGGGATCGGGTTGTTCGGCAATCGCCCCCTGCAAGATCCCGCGCAACCTCATGACGAAGTGATCCCCGAGCGCCTCGAGGAGGTCTTCCTTGTTCTTGAAGTACCGGTAGAGCGTGCCACCCGAGACCCCCGCCTCGGCCGCGATGTCGCTCATCGCCAGCTTCTTCGGTCCCTGACGCGCAAGCGCGCGCAAAGCTCCATTGAAGATCTTCGCCTCGGTGGTCGCCCTGGTAGCCAAGGTATCGCCTCCCTTTCTGGCACTCAGCCGCCCTGCTGGACAGACGTGCTCGGTAACAACGATGGTAATGCAACTCAGCATATGAAACATATTGTAGGATATGTGTATTATCGATACTATTCGTTCATCAGATTCAGCGCTCCCCACAACGCCACAAGTTTGGTGAGGAGCTGGATCTGTTCGGCGCTGCGGCGCAGGGGCTTGAACAGCGATCAAGGAGGATCACCGAATCATGGGTGCTGTACTGGCTGTAGGTGCCACACATTTCCCGCCGCTCGCGCTGCCCGACGAGCGGATGGCCGATGTATTTCGGTGGGCGTTGCGGGATCCTGAGCTGCCGGAGGAGAAGCGCGACCCGGCCGCGCTCTCGAGTCTGCTTGTGCGCGAACTGGGCGACGACAATGGCCTGGCCGCGGCGGCAGCCCACCGCGAGGAGCTGCGTCAGAACTTTCAACGCGTGCGTGACGCTCTCGACGACTTCGCGCCCGACGTCGTGCTGATCTGGGGTGACGATCAGTATGAGTTGTTCCATGAGGACTGCGTGCCGCCGTTCGCGGTATGTGCTTTCGACGACCTGGAAACGCGGTTATGGCAACGGCCGTTCTACAAGGGCCGGTCGAATGCGTGGGGCGAGCCAGAAGACACGCCGTATCCGATTAAGGGCGCGCCTCGGGCCGGCAAGAAACTCACCACCGAACTGCTAAGCCGCGGCTTCGACGTCGCCTATAGCTACCAGCCCCTGCCCGACCGTCCGATGCCGGCCGCGTTCGCAAACACGTTGCGCTACCTCGACTGGGCCGGTGACGGCTTCCCCTATGCGTCGTTGTTCTTTTCCATCAACTGCTACGGCCGTCGATTGGTCAAACACAAGGGCGGTTTGGCCTATCTGAGCAGCATGCCCAAGGACATTTCCGAACTGGATCCACCGGCACCTGCGCCGGCTCGCTGCTTCGACCTCGGTGCCGCGGTGGCCGAGATCTGTCTGCAAAGCAAGTCACGGGTGGCCCTGGTCGCCTCGTCGAGCTGGTCGCACGCCTTCCTCAACGAGGCGAGCCGTTTCCTGCTTCCGGACACGGCCCGGGACCGGGAGCTGTTCGCGCAACTTAACGGTGACAAACCGGCCGCCTGGCGCGATGTAACCCTTCAGGAGGTCGAGCGGGCCGGGCAACACGAGATGCTGAACTGGTTCTGCCTTGCCGGTGCCGTCGACCGCCTCGGCGTTCGTCCCGAGTGGATGGAGATGATCGAAACCGACCTGTTCACCTCGAACAAGGTCTTCGGCGTCTACCAGGTGGCAGGGGACAGCTGAGATGGGCGCATTCACCGGCAAGTGTGTCATCGTCACCGGCGCCGCGGGCGGTATCGGGACGGCGTTGAGTGAGCGATTCGCCACGGCGGGCGCATCACTGGTGCTGGCCGACAGCAACGACGAGGGCCTGGCCAAATTGGCCGCCAAGCTCGAAGGCGATCACGCCGCGCCGGTGATCACCAGCGTCGGTGACCTGAGCACCCGGGAAGCGGCCGAACAGATGGTACGGCAAGCGGTCTCGGTCTTCGGTCGCCTCGACGTGTTGGTCAACAACGCCGGCGGCGGCGTCATCCGCCCGACGCTCAGCCACACCGAGGAAACCCTGCAAGCCACCATCAATCGCAACTTGTGGACGGCGCTGCGATCGACGCTGGCCGCGCTGCCGGTGATGCTCGAGGCCGGCAAGGGCCGGGTGATCTTCATCGGCGCCGATTCGGTGCGCAACGGCCTCGAGGACCATGCGATGTACAACGCGGCCAAGGGTGGCGTGCATGCGGTGGCGGGCAGCCTTTCCCGCGAATTCGGCAAGCACGGTGTCACTTTCAACGTGGTGGCGCCTCCGGCTGTCCGCTCGCCCGAATTCGAGCGGTTCCTGCGGGAGCAGCCCGAACTGACCCAGCGCTTCGTTTCCCAGATCCCGATGGGCCGGCCTGCGGAGATGAGTGAGGTCGCGGCTCTCGTCGAGTTTCTCGCCGGCGACGAGGCGGGATTCATCAACGGCCAGGTGGTCGGTGTGAATGGGGGGTCGACGCTCGCATGACTGGCAACGGATACAAGGATCTGGTCGTCGAAACCCCGGGTGTAGATTTCCGGGTACATCGGTCGGTCTTCACCGACGAGGAACATCTGAAACGCGAACAGAAGACCATCTTCACCAATAAGTGGCTGTACGTGGGTCACGCCACCGAGGTGGCTCGCCCGGGTGACTTCGTCGCGCGGACGGTGGTCGGAGAACGGCTGATCATGTGCCGGGACAACAGCGGTGAGCTTCGGGTCTTCTTCAACACCTGCCGTCACCGTGGTGCGCTGGTCTGTCGCGAGCCCAAGGGAAATGCCGAGCGATTCCGCTGCCTGTATCACGCATGGACGTATAAGAACTCGGGAGAGTTGATCGGTGTCGCCGAGCGCGCATCGTTCCCACCCAGTTTCGATCCCGCGAACTTCAGCCTGGATTCGCCCAGATTCGAGGTGTACCGGGACTTTGTCTTTGCCACGTTCAACCGTGACGCCCAGCCGCTGCGCGACTACCTCGCTCCGGTGCTGCCATACCTGGATGCCGTCATCGACCAATCACTGACCGGACAGATGGAAGTGGTTGAGGGAACACATATCTACCGGATGGGCGGCAACTGGAAGCTCATCGTCGAAAACAGTCTCGACGGCTACCACGGCATGGCCGTGCACAAGACGTATTTCGCCTACCTCAACAGCCGGGGTTACGATCTCGGCGGAGGCTTGGACGGAGTGGGTCTGAGCCTTGGCAACGGACACGTAATGATGCGCTACAAGGCGCCTTTCGGCCGGTCGGTCGCCAAACCTGTTGCGGTGATGAGCGACCAGGCCAAGCAGCGGGTCCGCACCATCGCCGCGGAGCTGGTGGACAAGTTCGGCGACGAGACCGCCGAACTCGTGGGGCAGACCTCCAAGAACATTCTGATCTATCCCAACCTTTTGATCATCGACGCCGCATCGCTGCAGTTGCGGGTGCTCGATCCGGTCGCCGTCGACCACACCGATGTCACGGCGTGGTGCTTGGCCCCCGTCGGCGAGGACCCAGAACTGCGCAAACACCGCATCCAAGGGTATCTCGAATTCCTGGGGCCAGGCGGTTTCGCGACTCCGGACGACAACGAAGTCATCGAAGCCTGCCAGGAAGCCTACGGACGCGTGCGCGGCACGGAGTGGAACATCGTCTCCAAGGGAATAGGGAAGGACGTTCCGAGTCTGACCGACGAGGAGCAGATGCGCGGATTCTGGCGCCAGTGGCAGACGGACGTTGCGGCGACGGACGAGGTCGCCATGGCCGGGGCCGAGCAGTCATGACCAAGATGCTGTCTTCCCATCCGGCGACCGTTGACCGCGACACCGTATACGAAGTCGAATCGTTCCTCTATCACGAGGCTGAGTTACTGGACGCATGGAAGCTACCTGAATGGCTGCAGCTGCTGACCGAAGACTGTTCCTACCTCGTTCCGTCTACGGACGCAATCGATTCCACCACTCCCGACAAGACCGTCTTCATCATCGCCGACTCCTACCCACAGATCGTGGGAAGGGTGGAACGCCTGGAAAGTGAGATGGCGTTCGTCGAGCGACCACGCTCACGGACCCGCCGGTTGATCACCAACGTGCGCGTCCACGACAACGGCGCGAACGGTTTCGAGGTGTTGTCGAACTTCGCCGTCTACCGGTACCGGCGCAGCGCGTCACACCTGTTCACCGGTGAGTACCGCCATGTGCTGGTACGGGGCGCGGACGGCGGCTTCCGCATCCGGGAGCGTCGGGCCACGCTGGACTGCGAGGAACTCCGGCCGCAGGGAAAGGTCAGTTTCATTCTGTGAAGACCGAAATCGATCGGCCATTCGGCCGCGGAGGTGAATCCTGGTGCGTGTAGCCAATGTTGGTGGCGGGTTGACGTTGGTGGTCGAGGGCGGTGGCATCGATGTCGAGAAGGCCAGCAACGGTCTGTTTTCGGCCGATCCGGCGGCCGTCTACGACCGGTGGCCGGAGTTTCGGCGCTGGGCGGGCTCGGGGGTTGACTTTCCCGCCGACCCGATCGACGAGCAGAGCCTGGGAGCGCCGTCACCAAGGCCGCGCCAGGTTTTCTCGATCGGTGCGAACTATCCCGACCACGCCGAGGAAGCCGACTTCACCCTGCCCGAGGTGATGGAGGTGTTCTCGAAGTTCCCCTCCTCGATCGCTGGGCCGAACGTCGACGTCCCGCTGCCCAAGAACACGGTGGACTGGGAAGCCGAACTGGTCGTCGTCATGGGGACAGTGGCACATCGCGTGGCGAAGACCGAGGTCTGGGACCACGTCGCCGGAGTGATGGGCGGCCAGGACTATTCCGAGCGGGAGCGGCAGATGGCCGCCAGTCAGTGGGGTTTGGCCAAGTCCTACCCGGCCTTCGGCCCGACCGGGCCGTGGTTAGTGACGCCGGATGAATTTCCCAACCCCGACGACATCGGCATCACCTGTTGGGTCAATGGTGAGCAAGTCCAGCACGCCCGCACGTCAAGGATGATCTATTCGGTGCCCGACATCGTGGCCGAATTGTCCACGTATTGCACGCTTTATCCCGGCGACCTGATCTTCACCGGGACCATGTCCGGCGTCGGCTTCATCCGCAAGCCGCCTCGCTACCTCGCGGTCGGAGACATCGTTGAGACCGAAGTCGAGGGCGTGGGACGACTGCGAAACACGATGGTCGTACCGGGATTTACCCGATGAAGAACAAGGTCATCCACCGCTGGCACGACGAGGAGCAGGCGCGCAGGTACCGCCAAGCCGGCATCTGGGGCGACCAAACACTGCCTGAGATGTTCGACGAGCATGTGGCCCGCGACCCGCATCGACTAGCGCTGATCGACGACCATGTGCGCTGGACCTACGGAGAGCTCGCGGATCTGACCCGGCGGGCGGCCAATCTGCTGCTGCACCTCGGCGTCAAACCGGGTGACCGGGTTGCTGTGCAGCTGCCGACCTGCGGCCTAATACCGCTGGTCCACCTGGCGGCCAACCGCATCGGCGCTTACATCGTGGCCATGCCCACCCGATGGCGCCGCGCGGAGGTCGGCGCGCTGCTCGACACGATCGGTGCGCAGGTATTGATCGGCGTGGAATCCGATGGTGATATCGACGTCCGGGCGCTGCACGACGACTTGCGGTCGACGCTGCCGGATCTACGCGAGGTGCTCTACGCCCGGACGGGAGCCGCCGACGGGTTCGAAGCGCTGATCCGTGCCACCGAACCGCTGGACGCAGCCACCGCGCACCGACTGCGTGCCGATCCGGATGAGCCGGCGCACGTGATGTGCTCGTCGGGTACCACCGGTGTGCCGAAGGCGTCATTGTGGAGCGGCAACGACATGATCACGCTGCTGGTGCACCAGACCGCCCCGGCGTTGAGCCTTACCCGCGAGGACGTGGCGGCCGCGATCGCACCGGCCGGGCAGGGATCCACCGGTTACATCTTCGCGATCCTGATGCCGCTGCTGATCGGTGCGACGAGCGTGATGCTCGAGCACTGGCGCCCGCAGCCCGCGCTGGAACTGATCGCACGCGAGCGGTGCACCTTCGCAACCGCGATACCGACCCAGATGGTGATGATGCTCGACCTCGATCTGGAGTCGGCCGACCTCTCGGCATTCACGCGGTTCAACAATGCCGGTGCACCCTTGCCGCCCCGCGTCGCCGAGGAGGTCGAACGGCGGATGGGCTGCAAAGTCCAGAACGTCTACGGAACCACCGATGGCGGTGTGCCGACCATGACAACCCTCGACGATCCCGAGTGGGCGCGATGGACCACCGTCGGCCGAGTCTGCGAGGGCGAGGAAGTCCAGTTGCGGGGACCCGACGGCTCCGTGGTGCCTCAGGGCCAGACCGGTGAGGTGTTCTGGCGCGGCGCCAACAACACGTATGGATATTTGAACCAGCCGGATTACGACTTGGCCAACTGGGATCCCGACGGCTGGTACCGCTCAGGAGATCTCGGCGAGTTCGACGATGCCGGATACCTCAGAATCGTCGGACGAGCCAAGGACATGATCCTGCGCGGGGGAATGAACATCTTTCCGCTCGAGGTGGAAACGGTTCTGATCAAGCACCATGCCGTGGCGGCGGTAGCGATTGTCTCCGTGCCCGACGCGCGACTGGGCGAACGTGCCTGCGCTGTCGTGGTCGCCAGCGGCCAACCGCCCACGCTGTCGGATCTCACCGAGTTTCTCGACCACCACGGTCTTGCGAAATTCAAGTTCCCCGAACGCCTGCTGATCGTCGACGAACTTCCCATCAATCCCGGCGGGAAGGTCGACAAGATCCGCCTGCAGGCGCTGGCCGCCGACCTTGTACTGCCCTCCCACTGATCCACGACCGAAAGCGAATGCCAATGGCCGACTACGACGACATCACCTACTCGGTGGAAAACGCCACCGCCGTCATCACCATCAATCGACCCGAGCGTTACAACGCCTTTCGTGGCCAGACGGTCGAGGAACTGATCAAAGCCTTTCGTTCGGCCTGGGCCGATAACTCCGTGCGCGCAGTCATCCTGACCGGCGCCGGTGATAAGGCATTCTGCGCGGGTGGTGACGTCAAACAGCGCGCGGAGACCGGTGATTACGGCCCTACCGAGAGCGGGCTGTTCGAAATCGGCTATCTGCACAAGCTGATTCGCGACATCCCGAAACCGGTGATCGCCGCCGTGAACGGGGCCGCAATCGGAGGCGGTCATGTGCTGCATGTCTTGTGTGATCTCAGCATCGCCTCCGGCAACGCCACGTTCGGTCAAGCGGGGCCACGGGTCGGGTCTTTCGACGCGGGTTTCGGCTCAGCCTTCCTGGCACGAGTGGTCGGCGAGAAGCGGGCTCGCGAGATCTGGTTCTTGTGCCGGCAGTACGACGCCGAAACGGCCGAGCGTTGGGGTCTGGTCAACGCGGTGGTCCCAGCCGATCGGCTGCTCGAGGAAGCCAAGTCCTGGGCGGCCGAGATCGCCGCGCTGAGCCCCACGGCCATCCGCTTCCTTAAGCAGTCGTTCAACGCCGACACCGATCATCAGGCGGGGCTGAGCAACCTCGGGTTGTCCGCGGTCGACCTCTTCTACGAGTCGCCCGAAGGGCAGGAAGGTGCCCGGGCGTTCGCCGAGAAACGCAAGCCGGACTTCGCGGCGTACGCCACGAAGGCGCCGGTCGGCGTCGAGGCATGAGGTTGAAGTGGGCGACGCGTCGCGATGGCGGACGTGGCAACAGTGACCGCGCTGCGCGCAGAGCGGTCGGTCTCCGATTTCACCGCCGCACAGTCCCCGGGAATTACGGGAGGAGTTGACATAAGCGTCGGTTATTGTCGGTTACCGTTTGAACTGGACAAATATGGTTTATCAGGACCTCTCCAGGGACGGGCTAGCTCAGTACTTGACAAGGGCGTCAAGTAAGGAGCTAGGATTCCCAAAGACCGTGCCGGCGGGCGCTCGTGCCGATTGCCGATGGCGCCATAAGTGGGGAGCACATGCACAATCCATTCGAGCCTGAGTTGCTGATCGAGGAGCGCGATGCCATTCGCGTGGTCACCCTCAACCGCCCGGAAGCGTTGAACGCGACCAACGAACCTCTGCACATCGCGCTGCAGTCGGTATGGCGCCACCTCGCCGGCGACGCGGACGCGCGCGCGGTGGTGTTGACCGGCGCGGGTCGGGCGTTTAGCGCCGGCGGCGACTTCCAGCACTTCGTCGAACTCTGGGACGACCGGCCCCGGCGCCGTCGTGAGATCGAGGGCGCCAAGCGGCTGTTGACCGAAATGGTCGACTTCCCGCTGCCCGTCGTGGCCGCGGTCAACGGTCCCGCCGTGGGCCTGGGCTGCAACCTGGCCGTGCTCAGCGATGTGGTGCTGATCGCCGAGAGCGCCTACATGGCCGACCCGCACGTGAGCGTCGGTCTGACCGCCGCCGACGGCGGCGCACCGACCTGGCCGCTGCTGATGAGCATGTTACGGGCCAAGGAGTACCTGCTCACCAGTGAGCCCATCCCGGCCGAACAGGCCGTGGCGCTGGGGCTGGCCAACCGGGTGGTGCCCGACGCGGACCTGCTCGATCAGGCGCTGGCCGTGGCGCAACGCATCGCCAAACTGCCTCCGCAAGCGGTGCAAAGCACCAAGCGGGCGCTGAACATGCACATCAAGCGCGCGGTTGCCGGGGTGCTGGAGTACGCGCTGTCTGAGGAGTACGACTCGTTCGAGACCCCCGAGCACCAGGCGTTGGTCAACCGCTTCCTGGAACGGTCCGCGGCCAGGGCGGCGGAAGCGAAGTCGTCATAGTGACCTCGAGCAGCGTTGCAATGCGGACGGAGCTGACCGCCGACGTCTCCGCCTATCGGCGCGCCGTGCGTGAGTACGTCGGGCAGGACCCGAGTCTGCAGCGGTGGCGCAATTCCTGCTACCCCTCGACCGAGACGCACATGGCCGAGCATGCGGCGCTGATGGCGCGGCTGTTCGAGGGTGGATGGAATCGGTACGGCTGGCCCGTCGATGCGGGCGGCTGCGGCGGCGACGAGCGGCATCGCGCCGTGCTGTATGACGAACTGAGCGCGGCGGGTGTGGATGTACCCGAGCAGCAGATGCTGCTGGAGACCCTGGGGCCGGCGGTACTCCGGTTCGCGCCGGCGCTGGGCGCGCAGTTCCTGCCCGCCTATCTCGCCGGTGAGGAATGGTGGGCCCAGTCGTTCTCTGAGCCCGACGCCGGTAGCGATCTGGCCGGGCTGCGGTGCCGGGCCCGCCGGCAGGGTGATCATTATGTGCTGTCCGGCCAGAAGATCTGGACCAGCCATGGGGCTACCGCCCGGCGTCTGATCTGCCTGGTGCGTACCGGGTCGTTGGAGAGCCGGCACCGCGGGCTGACGATGGTGATGGTCGATACCGACACTCCCGGCGTCGAGATCCGTCCGATCGCGATGGCCAGTGGACAGAACGAACTGTCGGAGGTGTTCTTCGATGACGCCGAGGTGCCCGCATCTCGCCTGCTGGGCGATGAGGGACAAGGCTGGCAGGTCGCGATGTTTCTGCTGCAGTTCGAACGGGCGATGTATGCCTGGTTGAGTGCCACTGTCGCTGGTCGCAAGCTGCGAGAGTTGCGTGACGCTGTCGACGGACTGCCCGATGGCGGCGTGCGCCGGCTCGGTGAGTGCTACACCGACATCGCCACGCTCAAAGCGCGCAGCGCCAACACGGTGCGCCGGCTCGCCGCCGGGGAAAGCGTCGGTCCGGAGGCCAGCGTGGACAAGATTCTGCTGGCAACGGTTGAGACCGGCCTGCACGACGCCGCCCGCGACCTTTTGCCCAGTGAATTCCTCTTCGGCGAGGGTCCTCTGGCGGCGCGATGGCGGGACGACTGGTGGTATAGCCGGGCCTCGACGATCATGGGCGGGTCCGCCGAAGTGCAACGCGGCATCATCGCCGACCGAGTGTTGAACCTGCCCAAGGAACGAACCACGTGAGCGCCGTACAGACATCGGGATTCGACGCCGCCACCCGCGAGGAGATTGCCGCGTCGCTGCGTGAGCTCTTCGAAAAGCGGACCGGGGCCCAGGACATCGCGCCGCTGCTCGCCGAGCTGGGCTGGGCCGAGGTTCTGGCCGAGGATCCCGCCACCGCCGTCACGCTGCTTTTCACCGAACACGGTCGGGCACTGGCATCCTCGCGCGCGTTGGACGACGTCATGCTGGCAGAGCTGTCCGAGGTATTGCCGACCGGCCGGCGTCGGGCGGTCATTTATCCGCATCCACCGCAGGGATCGGTGGCGCTGCGCTGCGACGAGCCGATCGTCGGGCTGAGCCTCGGGTCGCTCACCGACATCGACGAGGCCGTGATCGCCGCGACGCTGCCCGGTGGAGCAGTGGGACTCATTGCGCTGACAGCCGCCGACTTGTGCGTGTCGGCCGAGTCCCTGGGGGGCTTCGACTTCGACAGCGGCTGGCGTATCGTGACCGCCGTCGTGCCGAAGGACGTTGAGGCCATCTGCGCGGCAGCGCAGTGGGATCGCGCCGTGGCGGCAGGACGGCGCGCCTTGGCGGCTGAGATCCTCGGGGTTTGTGACACCGCACTTAACCTGGTGACCTCGCACGCCGCGGCCCGGGTCCAGTTCGGACGTCCGATCGGCTCCTTTCAGGCTGTCCGCCACCGGCTTTCGGAGGCCTACGTAGCCATGGCCGGTGCCCGAGCGGTGCTCGACAACGCCTACGCGGTCGCGGGAAGCGACGCAGAGGTGTGGGCGGCGCTGATCGCCAAGATCCGCGCCGGGCACGCGCAAGCGGTGCTGATGCGCCACGCGGTGCAGGTGTTCGGTGCGATCGGCCTGACAAGGGAAAGCGACATTCACCGATACGTCGAGCGCGCCGCCGCGTTGGACGCACTTCTCGGTGGTCACCAAGCGCTCACCGAAGTCGTCGGCAGCGCATTTTTGGATGGCGATGAGGTGGACGCCGCATTCGAGATGCTGTGACCGGCGCCGGTACGCGCCGCCGCTACTGACCGGTGAATACCGCCTTTTCGCGGGCCAGGTTGGCGGCGATGCCGATCTTGCTGTCGTTGGTGGCCCACAGCTTCTGCTGTTGACCGAGCTCACGCTCCAGCACCACGCGAACACGGTTCGCTAGTGGGGCCCGCAGCGTTTCCCGGATCGACTGCACGGCAAGGGGAGCGGCCGCCGCGATCTCGGCTGCCCAGTTCAGCGCTTCGGTCCGCAGTTCCGCGTCCGGCACCAGCCGGTCGACCAGTCCGATCTCAAAGGCATGCTGACCATCGATGCGTCGACTGGTGTAGAGCAGGTCCATCGCATGTTGGGCGCCCACGATGGTGGGCAACGTCTCGGAGAGCCCGAAACCCTGGTGGAAGCCCAACATCGAGAAGTTCGCGTGGAACCGGCTCGATGGGGTGGCCACCCTGAAGTCGGCTGCGCAGGCCAACCCCAAGCCTCCGCCGACGGCGGAGCCCTGCACCGCCGCGATGATTGGCACCTTCGCGTCGAACAACCGAATCGCCTCGCGGTAGAGCAGCCCCGAAGAACGGGACCGATCGCCCTCCATCTCGCCATCGGCGAAGTTCGCCCCGGCGCAGAAATGCTTGCCTTCTGAGCACAGGACGATCGCCCGTGTGCCATGGGCGTGCAGTTCGCCTGTCGCATCTACGATCTCGCAGATGAGCTGACGGTCGAAATAGTTGGCCGGAGGCCGGTTGATCTCGATCACCGCGACATGGTCGTCGGTACTCACAGTGATGTTGCGGGTCATTTTAAACTCCGATCGTGGAACCGGCGGATGTCACGGCAGAGGTCAATCCGCCCCGTTCAGTTATGGCCGCGCCAAGGCGCAGGTTCATCGTCGTCTCGTCGCCGAAGTCACCACGCCAGGTGTGCAGGCGCCGTGAAAACAGTTGTAGGGAGTACTCCTGCGTCATCCCGATCGCGCCGTGCGCCTGGTGGGCGGCCCTTGTCACCAGGCCGGCATGGCGGTTGGCCAGCGACTTCGTCGCGACGATCTCAAACGACCCTGGCCCCCGAAGGGCGGCGGCCCCGGCCCGGTCGACAGACAGTGCTGTCAGCGCCGACGCCTGGGCAAGTTCCACGACGTGCGCCTGGACGGCTTGGAAGATACCGATCGGTTTGCCGAACTGGACCCGCTGTCCAACGTAGGTTTTGGTCAGTTCGAACACCGCAGTGATCGCACCGGCCATCTGTGCTGCGCGCAGCAGCGCTCCGCGCAGCAGGACATCGTCGACACCCGTCTCGGCGGGGTAGCAGTTGACCGCGACGTCGAGGGCCCGGATCGTGTCGCGCGGCATCCCGGCCAGGTCGGCTCCCGCGGTGACATCGAGGTGCTCGGGGTTGATCGAGACCACCTGTACCCGGGCCGATTCATCGGGCACCACCGCCACGATGCGGGTGGCGCCACGCACCCAGGGAACATGGGCTGCTGTTCCGGTCAGTCGCCCGCCGGCAAGGGCGAGTTCACCCGGATCGGGTACGACGGCAAGCGGTCCGGCAGGTAACTCGGCCCCCGCCCGCGCCAACAGGTAGGCAGCGAGGCTGGTTTCGGCCAGCGGCAGGGGCACCGCATAGCGACCGGCACCCTCCATCACCGCGAGCAGGTCTAGCAGTGATCCACCAGAGCCGCCGCTGTCCTCGTCGATGCCGACGAGGGGCAAACCGAGTTCTTCGACGGAGCGCCAAAGCTGTGGTGAGGGACCGTCACGTTCGACGCCGGCGATGACCTCGGGGGTGAAGGTCTTGGAGAAATAATCCCGGACCAGCCCAACGAGGTCGGAATCGCGATGGACGGTTTGGCTCATGGTTTGACCAACGCTTTCGCAATGATGTTGCGCAGGATCTCGGTGGTGCCGCCTCGGATGGTGAACGCCGGCCCGGTGAGGACAGC
Source organism: Mycobacterium sp. SMC-2 (assembly GCF_025263485.1). NCBI lineage: Bacteria > Bacillati > Actinomycetota > Actinomycetes > Mycobacteriales > Mycobacteriaceae > Mycobacterium > Mycobacterium sp. SMC-2. The sequence continues at coordinate 5,763,869 of NZ_CP079863.1, read as the reverse complement.
CCTGGCGAGCAGCGACTCATACGGGTCGGAGGACGTCAGTTCGGGTGTGCGCCCGAAATGCCGCAGCACGATCTCGATGCATTCCTGCTCGAATCGGGTGGCCATCTCCTTGGCCAGGGCAGCCTCCACGGTGGGAGACTCGCCTCGGTCCACCGCCCGGGCGATCGACAGCGACAATCCGTGAAATCCCCAGCAGCGTGCGGTAACCGAACCCAATTCGGCCCGTGCCCACCCGGGCACCGCGCCGTACAGGTTTTCCGCCCAGTGCTGCAGCACCGGCATCACCGACATCCACCGGTCGACGCCGCCGCGTTCCAGCACGAGCTCGGCGGTGTTCTGGCCCCAGCCGGCGCCCACCTCGCCCAATCGCATTGAATCGGGAACGAACACGTCCTCGAAGGACACCTCACAGAAGTGGCGGGTGCCATCGATGAACGGGATCGGCGAGGCGGTCAGGCCCTCGGCGTTGCGATCGACGATGAGCTGAGTCAGCCCGCGGTAGCGGTCCTCGGATGTGCGGAACAACCCCAATAGATGGGTGGCCTCGGCGGCGCCCGAGGTCCAGATCTTCGTCCCGTTGAGCATCCACCCACCGCCGACCTGGACGGCCTTGGTGCGCACCGAAGCGAGATCCGATCCCGCGTCGGGTTCGCTCATCCCGATCGCGAAGGAGAAGTCACCACTGGCAATGCGCGGCAGGAAGTAGCGCTTCTGCTCATCGGTGCCGTTGGCGGCGATGTTGGGTCCCGATTGGCGGTCCGCGACCCAGTGCCAGCCGACGGGCGCTCCCACCGCGAGTAACTCCTCGACCACGATGAGCCGCTCGACGGCGGTGCGCCCACCGCCGCCGTACTCGCGGGGCAGCGCCATGCCCAGCCATCCCCGCGAACCCAGGTCAGCCGAGAATGCCGGGTCGCTGGCGGCGGCGAAGCCGAGGCCGATGTCGTAGCTGCCGGCGGGAAGTCGCTGCGCCAGAAAGGCGCGGACTTCGTCGCGAAGCCGTAGTTCCTCGACGCTGAGGTCGGTTGCTTCCAGCCTCATTGCCCGCTCACCGGACCATCACCAGGCCGCCATCGATGGCGAGCACCTGACCGGTCATGTAATCGGTCTCGTCGGAGGCGAGGAATACGTAGGTGCCGGCGATCTCTTCGGGATCGGCCCACCGCTTCAACGGAATCCGTTGCAGGTAATTGTCATTGAGTTTCTCGTTGCTCCGCAGATTCTCGGTCATCGGAGTCGCCGCCGCGGGAGCCACCGCGTTGACGACGATGTTGTAGGCGGCGAGCTCGCGGGCGGCCGACCGCGTCATGCCCAGCAGTGCGGCTTTGGCCGAGGCGTAGTTGATCTGCCCGATTGTCCCGTTGATGCCCGCCGAGGAGGTCGTGAAGATGATGTGGCCCTTCTTGGCTTCCTGCATGCCCGGGACGACGGCCTGCAGCCAGTAGAACGAACCGTTGAGGTGGATGTCGAGCACCGTGGACCACTGCTCGTCGGTCATTTTCCACAACATCGCCGGGCGCGTCAGCCCTGCATTGCTGACCAGCACTGTGATCGTTCCCAGCTCGGCGGCGATGCGCGCCGCGGCGTCGTTGACGACGCGGCGCTGCGACACATCACAGGGTATGGCGATCGCCGTACCGCCGCTGGCGGTGATCTCGTCGGCTACACCCTGCGCCGTCGACTCGTTGATGTCAACGACGGCCACCCGGGCGCCCTCGGCGGCGTAACGGATCGCGATCGCGCGGCCCAACCCTTGACCCGCACCGGTTACCACGGCGACTCGGTCAGCGAGCCGCACAGGGTTTGACATGTATTCCTCCTTGATGGCTTCGGTGTCGGTGGTGCAGGAGCACTCAGAAGTACAGGCGGGTGATCGACTCTGCGACGCAGACCGGTTTGTCACCACCCTGACGTTCCACGGTGGCCTGCCACACGACCTGAACACCGTCGGGCACGTCCTCGACAGCGGCGATGCCGAGCCGAACCCGGACCAGGGAATCAACGGGCAGCGGGGCCGGGAATCGGACTTTATTGAGTCCGTAGTTCACGCCCATCCGTTTGTTGGTCACCTCGAAGATGTTGTTCATCAACGGGGGAAGCAATGCCAGAGTCAGGTAACCGTGGGCGATCGTTGTGCCGAACGGCCCTTCGGCGGCCTTCGCCGGATCGACGTGGATCCACTGGTGGTCGTCGGTGGCGTCGGCGAACAGGTTGATCCGGTCTTGATCGACGGCCAACCAGTCACTGACGCCGAGCTCTTGGCCCACCAGGGACCGCAGTTCGTCGGGGCCTTCTATTGTGCGCACGGCACACCTTTCGTCGAATTGCGTTGATCGGTCATAGCTGTCGCCCTTGCAGGTCGGTCCAGCGCCCGCGGGCACTCATCCGATGAGTCCTTGCACCACGTCGTAGTCTGCGGCGAGCACCAGGTCGGTTAGGCGCGCGAGTTCCTGGTCGGGGTTGCCCAATAGGTGCTGCGACGCGGTGGCCCGCTTCACGTAGAGCCCTATCTCATGTTCCCAGGTCAGGGCGAGGCCGCCGTGTATCTGCATGGCGGTACGCACCGCCTGCCAGTACGCCTCGAGCGCGGTGATCTCGGCAACGGCTGCCGGCACCGGCACCGACGACCGCGGCTGGTCGAGCCCCTCGAAGGCCGCTTCCACGGCCGCGGTGGCGGCCTGCACCGCCACGTATAGATCGGCGCAGCGGTGCTTGATGGCCTGGAACGCGCCGATCGGACGGCCGAACTGGATCCGAGTCTTGGCGTAGTCGACCGATATGTCGAGCAGGTGCTGGGCGCCACCGACGGCGTCGGCCGCCACGGCCAAGCGTGTGAGGTCCTGCAGCCGGTTCAGCAGTGGCCCCGCCGGCGCGCTATTGCCCATCGGCCCCAGCGGAACGGCGAGCGCCTGTCGCCAGCTCACGGCCGCCACCGGCCGGGTCACATCGAGGGAGCCGAGATTGGTGACCTCAACCCCGGAGTCGGCGCGGTCGACGACGAAGATCCCGACACCGGTGTCGGTGTGGGCGGCAACGATGAACCAGTCGGCCACGTCGGCCTCGAGCACTGTCGGCTCGTCCCCGGTCAGCCGCCACACATCGCCCTCCCGGGTGACCCGCGGCGATGCGTCATCAAGCGGCCCTACCCTGAGTGCCACCCGCACCGCACCCTCGGCGATGCCGGCCAGCAACTCGGCGAACTGTGTCTCGGCCTGGGCCCATCGGATCGCAGCGGGAGCGAGCACGGCACTGCTTAGATACGGCACCGGCAACAGGCAGCGCCCCGCCTCGATCAGAAACGCGGCCAACCCCGACGCCCCGGCATCGACGCCGCCGTACTGTTCGGGAACTGCGAATCCGAAGATGCCCAGCTCCGCGAGGCTCTTGACCAGGTCAGGGTCGGCACGTCGCCCGCACTCGGCAAGACTGCGGGTCTGCGGCAGCGGAGCCAGTCGCTGCAGGCCATCGCGAACCCAGAGCCGGAACTCGATCCGGTCGTCGTCGGTAAGCACGGCCACCGGTTCCTCCTCGTGCGACGTCGGCCCGCGATAGGGCGAATATAGTCTAATGTATAGATGATTATTGGACGGGATGCTTTGGGGTATCGATGACTCAGGAACGGCCGGGCGAAACCGCTGGCTTCCGTAATGAGGTCCGCGCCTTTCTCCACGACAACCTGCCAGCGGATTGGGCCGGGGTCGGCGCCCTCCCGGCACCGCAGCGGCGCGAGTTCGTCAGCCGCTGGCGGCGGCTCATCGGGCAAGCCAGACTGATCGGCGTCACCTGGCCGGTCGAATACGGCGGGCGCGGCCTGACCAAAATCGACCACCTCGTGGTTGTCGAGGAGTTCTCCCGGGCAGGGGTCCCTGTCGGGACGCCGGGGGATACCGTGTCGGTCAAGCTCATCGGAAACACGCTGGCCGCGTGGGGAACTCACGATCAGAAGTCCCGCTTCCTGCCACGAATCATCAGCGGCGAGGATGTGTGGTGCCAAGGGTACTCCGAGCCCGAGGCGGGTTCGGATCTCGCCAGCCTGCGCACCCGCGCCACGCTGGACGGGGACGAATGGCACATCGATGGCCAGAAGATCTGGACGTCAAACGCGAGCAATGCAAACTGGATGTTCCTGCTGGCGCGCACCCAGCCGGATGCGCCGAAGACCAAAGGCATCTCCATGTTGCTCATGCCGATGGATCAGCCGGGTGTCGATGTTCGACCGATCACCATGCTCAACGGCGCCAAGGAGTTCTGCGAGGTCTTCTTCAACGACGCGCGCACCGCGGCGGATCTGGTTGTGGGCGAAGTCAACGACGGTTGGCGGGTGGCCAATTCCCTCCTGAGCCACGAGCGGGGCGAGGAAGCGGCGGTCAACCCGATCCTGTTCGCCCACGAGCTGGGGCGGGTATTTGAGATGGCCAAGCAGCGCGGCGCCGACCAACAGCCCGGTACCCGCGAGCGCCTCGGGCGCGCCTATCTCGGGGTTGCGGTGATGAAGGCGATGGGGGACAAGATCCTTGCCTCCTACATGCGCGACGGAACCCTGGGCCCCGAGGCATCGGTATCGAAACTGTATTGGAGCGAATACCACCAGACCACGACGCGGTTGGCGGTCGACATACTCGGCCGTGACGCTCTGTATTGGGAGGGTGACATTCCGATGCGCTTCTACCGCGCCGACGACGCCGGTGCGCCTAACGATTCCAGCTCGTGGCTATCTGTTCACCTGTGCAATGCGATGGCGGGCACCATCTATGCCGGAACTTCAGAGATCCAGCGCAACATCATCGCGGAGCGCATTCTCGGGCTGCCGCGCGAGACACGTGCGACGTAGCACCACCCCCCTAGGGGCGCAACGCCTCAGCCAGCACAATGGGATTGTGGAACTCAGTCCACGACCGGATCATGCCATCATCGAATTCGAACACGGCGATGTAAGAGTTCCGGTACGGCTTCCCGGTCTTCCGCGCCACGAAATCGCCGTGATATCTGGCGATCACGGTCTTGCCGTCTGTTGCCGAAAGGAGTTCGTCGATGTACAGCGGATGGGGGTCGAACAGACCGCCCACCCCGGCGAAAAGCTGCCGAACCTTGTCTTTACCACCGGCATGTGACCAAAACCCGGTGCGTTCATCCTGGAATGGCAGCCGCACTTCGATGTCCTCGCAGAACAGGGCGATGGCTTGGTCGAAGTCGCCCGCCGAGAAGTGGCTCAACAGCCGCCTCACCATGTCGGTGTGTTGCGAATCAGCGGTGATGTCAACCACTTCCAGCTCCCTTCAGGGTCCTCGGATTCACACCGCGACTTGCGGCGACGCGGGGGTCGGGAAACCGTCGAGCAGCCAGCACGCTACAAGCAACATGGCGCAAACGCCAGCTGCATTCCGCCGAATGTGCCGACCTCCATCCGATGTGCTCGCACGCGATATATCTCACGGCAGTAGGAACTGTGGACCAACAACACGGCGATAGCGAACCGGGTGCGCGGGATCACCGCACAGCGCACAACATTCCCGCGGGCACCAGTCCCGCCCGGCCTGCAACCCCACGGGTGAGACCGCGTCGTCTCGTAGCTGAGGCGGGGATGACGATGGGCGACATCGTCGCCGACAACGCCGAGCGGTTCCCCGATGTTGCCGCCTACCGGCTCGGCTCGCGTGCGGTCACCCACCGCGAGTTACGCCAACGAAGTCTTCAACTGATATCGGCGATGGTGGACCTTGGTGTTCGACGCCAGGACCGGATTGCCGTGCTTGGACGCAACAGTATCGAATTCGGCGAGTTGCTGGCCGCGACTCAGCTCAGCGGTATCACGCTGGCAACGGTCAGCTTTCGGTTCTCCAAGTCAGAAGTACTCGATGCCCTGCGCCGGGTGACGCCGTCGATCGTGTTCTGCGATGAGGAATTCGCCCCGCTTGTCAACGACTGCGCTGCCCAATTGAGCGGACTTCGCCAGGTCGTTTCCATCGGTGGGCAGCCCGCGTCGGGAATGGTGGGGTACGAGGATTTCATCGCCCAAGGTGTCGCATCGGATCCGCCGTTGGTGGCGGGGCCCGACGACATCGCGTGCCTGCTTTTCACCAGTGGGACCACCGGACCGTCGAAGTGTTGCATGCTCGGGCAGAAGGAGCTGTGCCGAATCGCCTTCGCGGCCAACGCTGAGATGCGCACCGGCTGCGACGACCGCGCGCTCATCAACATGCCGATGTTTCACTTCGGCGCGATCGCGATCATCGGTGCGCTGCACGCCCGCGGGGGATCGGTGGTGCTGCAACGGCAGTTTGATCCGCGTGAAGCGATCGGGTTGGCCAAGACCGAACGCATCACCCTGCTGCACCTGGCCCCGGTCATGCTGCAGACGCTGTTGGACGAACGCGGCGCCCAGGCCGGACTCGAAAACGTGCGCACGGTGCTCTATTCGGCCGCGCCGATGCCTGCGCCAACGCTGCGTCAAGCGATACAGACCATGCCAGACGCCGGATTTCTCAACCTCTACGGCCAAACCGAATGCATCGTGTCGAGTCTGCCGCGTGAATTACATTCGCCGGACACGCCGGCAGGCGTACGCCGGTTGGGATCGGTCGGGTTTCCGTTTCCGGGTATCTCGGTGCGCATCCTCGGTGAGGACGGATCCGACGTGACGCAGGGTGAGCCCGGGGAAATCGTCGTGCGGGCCGATACGGTGTTTCGTGGTTACTGGAATGATCAACCGGCCACCCTCGCGACGCTGCGGGACGGGTGGTGCCACACCGGTGATATCGGACGGTTCGACGAGCACGGACTGCTGTACTTGGTTGACCGGAAAAAGGATGTCATCATCACCGGCGGTGAGAACGTCTACTCGCCCGAGGTCGAGGACGTATTGTCTGGCCTCGACGAGGTGGTGAGCTGCGCCGTGGTCGGAACGCCGGATCCGCGCTGGGGAGAAGCGGTCACCGCTGTCGTCGTGCTCCGGCCCGGCGCTGGGCTCAGCCTCGTCCGGGCCCAGGAAGTCGTCCGCGAGAACCTGGCGTCCTACAAGGTGCCGCGCCGGCTCGTCATCGTCGACGAACTGCCCGTGCTACCTAGCGGCAAGATTGACAAGAAGCGCATCCGTACCGAGGTCAGCGACGGTTAGCCGATCGGCGGGCGCGGTCAGGCCGAGCGGACCGGACCGCGTGTCGGCCTCAGCGCACGGCGAAACCGGCATCGAGTGGCCAGGCTGTACCCGTAATGAACTTGGCCTCATCGGAGACCAGGAATGCCACCGCATTTGCGATGTCCTCGGGCGCAAGCACCGGAATGGGCAGCACGTTCTGCATGGCGGCCAGACCGGGATCGCCAGACTCGAACATCTTCTGCATCGTCTCGTTCATCACCATCCCGGTGGCCACGCCGGTGGGGTGAATGGTGTTGACGCGGATGGAATGCTTGCCCAGGTCGTTTGCCCACACCTGCATCATGCCGACAAGGCCACGTTTTGCGGCGGTATAGGCAAGCGCGCCGGTCACGTCCGTTCCGGTGCCTTTTAGGCCGGCACTGGAACTGGTGATGACGATGGAACCCCCACGGCCACCGTCGATTAGCGCCGGAATCGCCGCGTGCACCGTGTTCCACGCGCCGATCAGGTCGACATCGATGACGTCCCGGAACACCTGGCGGTCGTCTCCCCCCGACGTTAGGCGGATGATGCCGGCATTGGCGATCACGATGTCAAGGCGACCGAATTCCGCGAGTCCGGCGGCGATAACGGCATTGACGGCATCATGATCGCGCACGTCGCCCTGATGAGCGACGATCCTGCGGCCGGTGTTCTCGACGAGTTTGACTGTCTCCTCCAGATCCGACGGCCGAGCGTTCGGGTAGTCGATCGTGTCGATGTCGGCACAGATGTCCAGCGCGATGATGTCGCAACCGTCGCCGGCCAGCCGTACGGCATGTGCGCGACCCTGACCCCGCGCGGCTCCGGTGATGAACGCGACCCGATCGTCCAGTCGACCCATATTTCTGCTCTCACTTTCTCCGCACCCAACACCGGATTCACCAGGCACCGCTGGGTGAACCAGCACACCGGCTGCGGTGTTACCGCAGCACTGCGAAATGTCGGTCCGGATCCCATCAGGACTGTCGCGCTCAAAGTATGACAGTCGCATGTCATACGTCAATAGACCAGCAGCGGCCTAACCAACTATAGAAGATAACGTTTCACGTGCAATGGCAGTTAACTGCCAGAAAAATGGGCAATGACGGACGAGGTACACGTCGAGACCGAGGGATTTGTTCGTCGTGCTGCACCGCTCGGCATCGGTTACCGGTCCTGGCGACCGTAGCTACCCGACGTTCGCGGCGGCGAAGCGAACCGCGGCAGCGTCGTAGTCAGATCGCCGCCGGCGGCCGACCAGAAAACTCGGTGGCGACAGGAAAGCGGTGTCGGGCAACGCGGTGCGGGACTTCAGCATCTCGCGGGCCTGGCCGGTGTCGCCGCAGACCGCGATCGCCCAGAGCATGTCATCGGTGACGTGCTCGGCGATCGTGTCCGGACGGCCGCTGCGGAACGCGCCGCGGATCGCGGCGACCTGGTCGTGCCATCCGTGCAATTCGACCAGCGAGTCGTAGGTGCGGACGGTGAGATAAAACGCGATCTGCAGCCGGGCTTCGCGGGTGGCCCGCTGCGGGTCGCTGTCGTCGATCGCGGTTATCAGCCAGCCCCATCGCTGCAGGGCGGCGGCGTCCCGCCCCGACGACGCCGCACCGCGGGCAAGCTCAGGGTCGACGACTTCGTCCCACCAGCGGTCGGTGAAGATGCCGTGACCGAGCACGCCGTCGGCGGTGCGGCCCGCGGTGCGCAACATGATCTTGTTGAAGGCCCCGATCAGGATTGGCACGTCGAGCCGGCCGAGGACCGGCGCGCGGATGTCGGCCTCGATGTTGTAGTACTGGCCGCAGTAGTGGATCGTCTCGCCGTTCTCGGCCTCCAGGAATGCCCGGATCACCTCGACGAGTTCGGCCATCCGAGGTGCTGGGTGGTCGGCCTGTACACCGAACCAATCCCGGTTCATCCGCGATGTTCCCGAGCCGAGGCCCAAGAACACCCTTCCGGGGGCGATTTTGGACAGATGGCGGACGGCGGAGGCGTGCACAAACGGTGAGCGGGCGAACGCGTAGGCGATACCGGGACCGACCACCGCCTCAGTTGTCGCCAGCGCCATTTCGGCCGAAGTGACGTAGGCGTTGAGGTCGCTGAATTCACCCGCGCAGAATGCGCCGGCTCCGGCGGTCTCCGCCTCAGCGGCACGCTGCGGGCCCGGCCAGGGCAATCCCCACTTCAATCTTCTCGGTTCTCAATCCATCGGCGCTGACTAACCTAGTAAGCTACGTGAGCATAGTACCGGTGATCGCCAGGACCACAACGGGCGTCCATCGCCCCCATCCCGCGGCGACGGTTGCGGACCGACCCGCTGCGCACCGGCTTCTTGAGTCTCACAACCGGGTAGCCGCTTACTCGCAGTGTCGTCAACTTCCCGTCGCGCCCGACGTCTCGACCGATACCCGAGTCTCGGGCCACTCGAAATCAGCACTGGCGCAGGGGCACAATTCCGTATGATGCAGTGATCGCGCGTACATCACCAGACGAGGTGCGCCAAGGCCAAACGTCGTGAGGTGGCCGGGATTTGATCATCAAGGGCAAGGTATTTGTCGTGACCGGGGCCGGGAGCGGCATTGGTCGCGATGTGGTCTTCGCGTTGGCAGACAAGGGCGCACGAGTCGCCGCCGTCGACAACAACGCAACTGCGCTGCAGGAGACGGCCGCGCTCGGCCGCAATCACTCTGACCGGATCTCCACCCACATCCTGGATGTCACCGATCGGATGGCGGTGTCGTCGCTGCCCGATTCCGTGGCCCAGGAGCACGGCGTCGTCGACGGTCTCGTCAACGTCGCCGGCGTCATCCATCGCTTTGCGCGCGTCAACGACCTGGAGTTCACCGAGATCGAACGGATCATGGACATCAACTTCTACGGCATTCTGAACATGACGAAGGCATTCTTGCCTGTGTTGTTAAAGCGTCCCGAGGCTCACATCACGGCGGTGTCGAGCATGGGTTCATTCGTGCCGGTACCGGGGCAAACGATCTACGGCGCCTCGAAGGCCGCAGTGAAGCTACTGATGGAAGGACTCAACTCCGAACTGCGCGACACCAACGTTGGCGTCAGCGTGGTCTTCCCGGGAGCCATCGCCACCAGCATTGCGGTCAATTCGGGTGCGATGACGGCGGCGGAGAACGCGGCGACGGCGGCAACGATGAGGATGACCCCATCGCCGGTCGCGGCGGCCAAGATCGTCCGCGGCATCGAAAAGTGTTCCTACCACGTGTTCATCGGTGCCGATTCGGTCCTACTGGACAAACTCTCCCGGCTCATGCCCGCCCGATCAGCGAAGATCGTCTACTCGCAGATGCGCGATCTGCTCGCGGGCCAGCCTGACCACGACTGAAAAGCCTGAAGCGTCACAGCGACACCGCGCGGCCGCCGAGGGATGTCGCGGCCGGCTAGTGGCGGGCCCACTCCGCGACGAGGTCGTTGACCGTCGTAAGCCGTGCCAGCAGGCTGATAGTGTTCTCCAGTACCTGTTCGGCGTAGCCGGTCGGGGTTCCGCCGACAGCATCACGCGGGACGACGAGGTTGAATCCGGCCTGGCTGGCATGCCCCGCGGTGATGGGTAACGCCAAATTGAGCGATACACCGGTCAGGACGATCGTACCGACACCGAGATCCCGCAGCAGGGGTAGCAGTTCGGTGCCCAGGGTGGGAAACAGACCGTGGTGGCGGGGCAGCACGAAATCGCTTGCTGCCAGCAATTCGGGAATGACGTGTGACTCTGGGCTATCGGGCGTCCACCCAGAGGTGGCCGGTCCCAATGCCCGCCATATCCGCGCGGTCCCGGTGGGGGAGCTTCCCGGCAACGGGCCTACGTAGGTGGCGTGAACGACGTGCACGCCTGCGCCGCGGGCGGCGTCGAGCAGTCGGCCCAGAGCCGGAACGAGTCCGCCGATGTCGGCCGCCAAAGCCGGCAAGACCGACTGTGGTCCGAGAACGCCTTGCTGGCATTCGATGCACACTACTGCGACAGTCGCGGGATCGTCAGGCGTGAGCGGCGATGGTGACATTGAGATCCTCAGGTGTATTTGGAGTTGCTAGGGCTGGGGTCGAAGTTAGTCGACTGCGCCGCAATCGAGTACGCGCTCTCTGACCATGCGAGTTCGGCATCAGATACGGGGGCTGCGCTAGCGGCGGACGTCCATGCCGGCGTGGACCTTCAGCACGCTGCCAGTGAACCAGCGCCCCGCGTCCGAGATCAAGGACAGGATCGCGTTGCTGACGTCGCGCGGTTCGATCATCGGCAGGTCTGATAGGGCTGTCTGCATCTCATTGGCAAGGTGGGGGTTGTCTTCGATCATCTTGAACAGTGCCGGGTTTTCGGTGATCATCGGTGTTGCGCAGTCGGTTGGTGCCACCGCGTTGACGCGGATGCCTTCGGGTGCAAGGAGTTTGGCGTAGGCACGCACCAGGCCGGTGATCGCCAGCTTGGACATCAGGTAGGCGTCTGAGCCGCCACGGCCGTCGGTGAGGTCCAGCAGAGCCGCCGTCGAGCTGGTCGCCACGAGATTGCCGCCAAGGCCGCGTGCCCGGAGATGGGGGATCGCCACCTGGAAGGTGTTCCAGACACCGATCAACATGATGTCGATTCCGAGCCGCAGCGATTCGGCAGCGTCACGCTCGTCTGGGTTGGTCAGGATCACACCGGCATTGGCGATCACCGTATCGATGTGGCCGAAACGGGCCACCCCGGCGTCGAAGGCTTGCTGTAGCGCTTCCTTATCGCGCACGTCCGTTGTCCCGACTAGCATAGTCTGGCCGGTCTTTTCGACCAGGTGTGCTGTCTCGTCAAGCTCGTCGGCAGTTCCCAACGTGTAGGGCACCGCGTCAAGGTCACGGCAGATGTCCACCCCGACGATGTTCGCGCCTTGTTCGGCGCACATGACCGCGTGCGAGCGGCCCTGTCCCCGTGCGGCACCCGTGATGAAAACGACCCGGCCATCGAGTACGGCCATGACCTGCTCCTCTTGTCGCCTGCTGGTGATCGAGGTACGCGGCTCGAGGGTGCGGTTCTGTGATCAGCCGGCTCAGATCTACCTGGGGGATGTTACCCCCGGCGGGTTGAATCATACAACTATTTTGTTATTTCCTTGGGGTGACCTTGCCACTGCAGTGATAGGAGATCGACATGCCGGACAACAGTGATACCGCCGCTCCGCGTCCGCCGCACGGGGATTGGCTCGGGACTCCGTATCTCTCGTTCAAGCGGGAAGGACCAGTTGCCGTATGCACCCTGGACCGGCCGCAAGCCCGCAACGCCATGACTCCGGCGATGTACTTCGGGATCCGGTATGCCGTCAGCAGAGTCAACGCTGATCCCGGGCTGGCTGGTCTGATCATCACCGGGACCGGTGATGTGTTCGCGCCTGGGGGTGACTTGGGTCAGGGCGGCGTGGATGATTGGATGGACTTCGCGGCGAACCTGGGCATGGATGTGACGCCGTTTGACAGTCTTCGCACGTCGTCGAAACCGGTTGTGGCAGCGGTCAACGGCCTGTGTCAGGGGGGCGGTCTGCAGATCGCGATGTGCAGCGACGTGGCCGTGGTCAGCGAGCGCGCGACGTTCCGGGTACCCGAGCTGTTCCGCGGTATCGCCGACACTTACTACAGCCAGATGTTGGCGCGCATCATCGGGCCCGTCCGGACTCGGGACCTGATGCTGACTGGGCGGACACTGACCGCCCAGGAGGCGCTCGACTGGGGAATCGTCACTCGTGTGGTTCCCCATGACGACGTGCTGCAGGTCGCCCACGACCTACTGGCCCAGTGCTGTCGTACTGCACCGCGCGCGCGCAGCGTGATCAAGGCAAGCCTGGACGAGTACATGGGACTCTTCGACCGCATCGGGATGCAGACCAGCCTGGCCGGTGAGGAAGCGCGGGAAGGGTTCTGTGCGTTCAAAGAGAAGCGGTCACCCAATTGGGTGCCTCCCGACCTGCGCGTCGCCGGCCGTCTGTAGGAGTCGACACCGGGCCAGCGCAACCGAATGCACTGCAGCGCAGCCAGGTCGGCGCTCGTTCGCCGACCTGGCTGCGTGTGCCGGTATCTACTTCGGTTGGAAACGCTGGGCGCCGTCGAGGCGCAGCACCTCGCCGTTGACATAGCCGTTGGTGAGCAGGAACACCGCCGCGTCGGCATATTCGCTGGGAGCACCTAGTCGCCTGGGGAAGGGCACATTGGAAGCGAACTTGGCGATCGCCTCCTCACCGACCGACTCCATGATCGGCGTCTTCATCGTTCCCGGGGCAATGGTGTTGACCCGGATACCCACTGAACCAAGATCACGGGCCGCGGCCAGCGTTAGCCCGATGACACCGGCCTTGGCCGCGGCGTAAGCGGTCTGCCCGATCTGGCCTTCGTAGCCGGCGATCGACGCCGTCAGCACCAGCGCGCCACGCTCTCCGTCCGCACGCGGTTCGGCCGTCGCGACCGAGGCAGCGACCAGACGAGCGATGTTGTAGGTACCGTTGAGGTAGAGGTCGATCGTCTTGGTGAAGCCACCGAAATCCGCTGGGCTGCCATCCCTTTGGACGATTCGCTGCGCGACTCCAAAACCCCCGTGTGCCACGACCCCGTAACGCAGCTGACCGAGTTGATTAGCCTGCTCGATAGCGGCCAGGATGCTGTCCTCGCTGGTGACATCGGTGCGGACGAACACCGCGCGGTCGCCCAGCTCATCAGCCAGCGCCTTACCCCTGTCGTCGGCGAGATCGGCAATCACCACGCCCAGGCCGTCGTTATGCAGACGTCGCACGGTCGCCTCGCCCAAACCTCCCGCGCCGCCACTGACTATGGCCGACGCGCCGTCGAATAGCTGTAGGTTCAACAGTCCTCCTTGATAACAGAACTTTTCATTGGGTTAAGTTGCCGTGCTGGCGGTTCCGCGTGCAGGCCGCAGCCCGCACGCGGCCTTTAGAGAGCCGGCCGCGGTGTCGACGGCAGGTAGAAGTTAGGGGTCAGGTCTTCCTCGCGTGCGGCAAGACGGTACTGGGCCAGATCCTCGATACCCTCCTCGCGCAACACCTCTTCGTCGGTGTAGAAGTGACCGCTGCAGTTCGCGGCGGGACGGGTTACCAGCGCATGCACCGCGTCGGCCATGATGCGTGGACTGCGCGCCTGCGCCCGCACGACATCCTCGCCCATCGCCGCCATCATCCCGGTGCTGGCGACGGTGGTGGCCGGCCACAACGAATTGACGGCAATCGGAATCGACGCGAATTCCGCGGCCCAGCCCAGGGTCAGCAAGCTTTCGGCGTACTTGGCGACCGTGTGGCCGAGATGCGCGCCGACCCATGCCGGCGCCAGGTCCAGCGGCGGGGACACGTTGACGATGTGCGCGTTGTCCGAGGCTCGCAGATGCGGAAAAGCCGCCTGCACCACAGCAAACGGACCCTCCACGTTCACCGCGAGCAGACGGTCGAACATCTCTAGCGGTAGCGCGGGGGTGCGACGCAGATCGAGCGCACCCGCATTGTTCACCACGATGTCGATGGCGCCGAAGGTCTCGGCGGCCTGTGCGACAACACCGGCGACGGCCTCGGCGTCGCGCACGTCGCACATCAGGGGCAGCGCCCGACCGCCCGCCTCCTGCACCGCCTCGGCGGTTTCGGCCAGGGTGCCCGCTATCTTGGGATTCGGGGTCTCCGTTTTAGCCAGTAAGACCACACTGGCCCCATCGGCAGCCGCGCGGACTGCGATCTCGCGGCCGATACCCCGGCTGGCCCCGGTGATCACCACAACACGATCCTTCAAGGTGCGCGAGCCGCCGTCGGCCACGATGCCGTCTCCTTCTACCCAATTCAACCTTGCCTGGAATGCTATAACTATATAGCTTATTAACGGGGCGCCAATGCGGCCGCCCCGCCGGATCGAAGCGAGGCACGATGACCCATGTCATCTCGATCGGCACCTATCTGCCGCCATGGCGGGTCGGTGACCGCCGCGTCAAAGGGCCCGACGAGGATGCGCTGACCATGGCGGTGGCGGCTGGCCGGGTCGCCGATCCCGACGCCTCGGCGCACCGGGTGATCCTCGTGTCGCGCAACTTCCCGCTGCTGGAGGGCGGCAACGGTGCGGTGCTGCTGGCCGGCCTCTCGCTGCCGGCCGACACCCCGGTGGCCGAGGTCCTCGGCGGGGCGCCGGCGCTGCTGGACCAACTCGTCAGCGCCCCGGACGACACACTGGTGATCGCAGCCGACGACAACGAGGCCGCCGCGGGGGCGTCGGGGGTGCTGACCGGCCCGGCCGGCACCACGCTGGCCGCCGCGGCTCGTCAGACCCGCAGCCTGCCCATGCTGGCGCGCGCCGATGACGGTTCCCGCCACGCGTACGTTGATCCCCGGCTGCAGCGCGAGGTCGGGGTGCGAGCCACGGTCGCACGCCTGGGCCTGGCCGGCTCGCCCGTAGTGGCCGCGGTCGCCGGGGGAAAGGCCGGACAGCTCGGCGCAGGCTTCGACACGTCCGCCGCGCGCGACGATGCAACGGTGTCGGCCGCCGCGGTCATCCGGTTGTTGGCCGACGCGATCGACAACCGCACCGCCGGCCTGTTGTTCGCCATCGAGCAATCCTCTGTCAGTGTCGGCGAGCTGACGCTCGCCGACACCCCACCGCGGATCGTTCGCGACGAGGTGCCCGCCCGCGACCTGCCCGCTACGCGGATCGCCGACGGAGTGGGCATCCCGATCTCGCTACCGGCCTATGCGCGTGCGTTCGAGCCGAAAATTCGTTGGGAAGCAGCGGTTTTCGATGAGCGCCCCGGCATCGACGCGGCCCCGCAGTTCCCGCCACGGGTCCGGGTCGACGAGTCCGGCGCACTGTCTGACCACTACCGCCTCGAGCCGCTGCCGCGCACCGGCACCGTCTACACCCATACCACGATCCGGATTCCGGTCCCCGACCTGCCCAGCCCCTACTCGCTGGCGGTGGTCCAGCTCGACGACAGCCCGGTTCGCGTCCTGCTGAAGGTCACCGGTGTGCCGGCCGGGGAGGCCACCATCGGGCAAGCGGGATCTGTGGTACTGCGGAGAATCGCGACCCGCACGGGCATCCCCGACTACGGGTACGCCTTCTGGCCGGGGCGCGCCGAACGGCACACGGAACAAGGAGCCCGGGCATGAGGAACGTCGCAATCGTCGGTGCCGGGATGACCCCGTTCGCCGAACACTTCGACCTGGGGATCAAAGACCTCGTGCCCATGGCCTACGCCGAAGCGGTGGCCCACGTCGACAAGGGCATCACAAAGTCCGAAATCGAGGCCGCCTGGTTCGGGGAGCTGTCCACCACCGATGGATTCCCGTCCGGAATCCTCGCCGACACCCTCGATCTCACCGACATCCCCGTCACCCGTGTCGAAAATGCCTGTGCGACAGGTAATGACGCTATCCGAAACGGCACCCTGGCCATCGCCTCCGGGCTCTACGACGTCGTGCTGGTGCTCGGCGCCGACAAGGTCCGCGAGACGGCGACGAACGCGACGTTCTGGGAGTGGGCAGCGATGACCCGCGACAACGCGTGGGACTATCCACTGGGCCTGGTCGCACCAGCCAACTTCGCCTTGCACGTCACCCGTTATCTGCACGAGTCGCCAGCGACCCGGGAGCACATGGCCATGGTGGCGGTCAAGAACCACTTCCACGCTCTGAACAACCCCAAAGCCCAGCTGCGCTACGAAATCACCGTCGAGCAGGCACTCGCCGCACCCATCGTGGCCGAGCCGTTCGGACTCTATGACTGCACCCCGCAGTCCGACGGCGCCGCCGCGGTGATCCTGGCCGCCGAGGACGTCGTCGACCGCTATACCGACAGGCCGGTGTGGGTACGCGGCGTCGGCCTCGGCATGGACCGGGTTATGCACCAGCACAAGAACGACATGACAACCTTTCCCCCGACGGTGCGGGCCGCGAAGGCGGCACTGAAGATGGCCGGTCTCACGCCCCGCGACATCGATGTCGCCGAGGTGCACGATTGCTTCACCGGTGTCGAACTGATCAGCTACGAAGACCTCGGCTTCGCTGAGCGCTTCGAGGCGTACAAGATCGTCGAGGGACGTGAGAACTACGTTGGCGGCGCGATCCCGATCAACCCCAGCGGGGGACTGAAGGCCAAGGGCCACCCGCCGGGCGCTACTGGGGTCGCCCAGTGCTACGAGCTGTTCAACCAGTTGCGTGGGGAGGCCGAGAATCAGGTCGACGGTGCGCGAATCGCGTTGGCGCACAACATCGGCGGTCCGACAGCCGTCTCCGCGGTGACGATCCTTTCCCGCGACCGGGCCTGAGCCGCCCGAGGCGATACCTGCCTGGCCGCTCAGCGGTAGGCGGTCAGCCGCGCGGTGATCGCCACCTTGTCATCGTCGCCGATCGCCCGGGCATCGCTGACCGCGGAGGTGCGGCCGATGCGCAGTGGCGTTCCGACGTACCGAGAATTGTGGCCGGCGATGAACGGGCGCAAGAAGTTCACCCGTAACGACGCGGTTCGCAGCGGATCACCCGGTTGGTCGGCGTTGATTGCCGCCGAAGCGGTCAGCTCCAGGCCGGCCGCGGCGACACCACCGTGCACGATGCCGATCTCGTTGTTCAGGCAGGGGTCGACACGCTGCCTCAGTACCGAGGTGCCGTCGCCGCATCTGTCAACATCGACCGCCATCAGATCCGACAACTGTCGCGTCGACCCCCGGTATGAGTCCGCGGGACGTTCGATCCGCCGACCTTCTGCCGGGATGAAGTACGAACGAACCGCGCCGGCGCCGATGACGGTTCCACCCGAGCTCAGCGTGCACAGTGAAAGGGTCGTGCCCCCGACGGGGCCCAGCGGGCGTGCACGGGCGAGCACTGGCTTCTCGACGTCGGCCCATTCGGCTGGGCTGAGCTCCAGTGTCAGTTCCGTTGTCACCGTCCACTGATCGGTACCACGACGGTAATGGTTGGACATGCCGCCGGCGGCGTCGACCAGGATGGCCAGCAAACCCACCGCCGGCGCGCCGGTAAAGGGGTTGCGCAGGCCCGCCATCGGCATCGACATGGCGATAGCCGCATCGGCGAGATTGGCCTCGAGGAATTCGATTCCGAACCGCACCCGGATGGTGTCGGGTGTCTCGATGTCGCGCTGAACCTCTTCCTCGGTTATGCGGTTCATTCGAGAAGGTCGACGACGGTTGACAACTTGGATCCGGCGAACAGAAACTCCTCTGCCTTCATCAGATGGCGTTGCCAGAGCTCACCGGCCTTGTCCGCCTCGCCGGACTTGATCAGTTCCAGGACCATGCGATGCGTCGTGGCCGAACGGCGCAGCGCCTGCTCTGCGGCTGCGCCCTCGGTCGGCTGCAACGAGCGGTTGGCCTTTTCGATGATGTGATGCAGCATGGCGCTGACGATCTGCTGCGTCTTGTTACCCGACAAGCGCGCGATAGCGGCGTGGAAGTCGGTCATCTTGTCGATCGACTCGATACCGGGCTGCAGTCGGGATTCGTGTTCGACGATCCGCTCGAGCTCGGCGATGGCGTCGGGGTCGGCCTCATTGGCCAACGCCACCACCATGGGTGTTTCCAGGTTGGCCCGGGCATCATAAACGTCTTTCAACGTCACGCCCTCGTACTCCAAGATCAGCCCGGCGTATCGGGCCAGCGTCTCGCGACGTGGACGCGTCACCCGTGCGCCGCCATGCACGCCCCGATGCACCTCGATCAAGGACTCGGACTCCAGCACCCGAAACGCCTCGCGCAGCGTGGGGCGCGACACCCCGAACCGCTCCATCAACTCCGATTCCGGGGGCAACATCGAGCCCTCGGCGATCTCGCCGCGGATGAACATCCTGCGCAGCACGGTGGCCACGCGATCGGCCATCTTCGGTTCCCGAAGGTTGGTGACCTCCATAATCGCCCTCCACCTCGCTGAATCAACTGACTATTGGTCCGGATCAACCGACGAGTGCGGAACCTGACCAGCGCTAGTAGCCCATCGACCGGCCCATCAGATCCTTCATGATCTCGGTGGTTCCGCCGTAGAGGCGCTGCACCCGGGAATCGCGCCAGAGTCGGGCCACCTCGTATTCGTTGATGTAGCCGTAGCCCCCGTGCAATTGCAGGCAACGGTCGATGATCTCCCACTGCACCTCGGTGGTCCACCACTTCAGGCCCGCGGCGTCCTCAGCCGTCAGCTCGCCCTCGTTCAGCGCCAAGACACACTGGTCAAGGTAGGTCTGCGCGGCGTCCAGCTTGGTCTGCATCTCGGCCAAGAAGTGGCGGTTCACCTGGAACTTGCCGACGGGCTGACCGAACGCGGTGCGCTCGAGTGCGTAGGCCTTCGTCAGCTCCAACGCGCGCCGGGCCATCGGCAGGCCATAGCAGGCGATGCCCAGCCGCTCACTCGGGAGGTGCGAAAGCAGGTGGTAGAAGCCGCGGTTGACTTCGCCGACCAGGTTCTCCTTGGGAACCCGGACGTTGTCGAAGAACAGCTCCGCAGTATCGGCCGACCATTGGCCGATCTTGTCGAGCTTGCGGCCGCGGGTAAAACCCTCCATGCCGTCCTCGATCATCAGCAGACTGATGCCTTTGCGGCCCGCCGACGGCTCGGTCTTGACGGCGGTCAGCACAAGCTTGGACAGCAGCCCATTGCTGATGAACGTCTTCTGGCCGTTGACCACCCAGTGGTCGCCAGCATCCGTCGCGGTCGTCTTGATGCCCGCCAGGTCGGAGCCGGCGGCCGGCTCCGACATCGCGATCGAGCCGATGTACTCACCGGAGATGAACTTGGGCAGCCAGCGCTGTTTCTGCTCCTCTGTGGTGAGGTCGTCGAGATAGGGCACCAGGATGTCGTTTTGCACACCCAGACCGATGCCCACCGAACCGGTGGCCATCATCTCCTCGGAGAGAATCTGGTTGAAGCGGTAATCCGTGAGTCCCATGCCGCCGAAGCGCTCCGGGAGTGCCCAGCCGATCAAGCCATGCTCACCGGCGGCCCGCCATGCCTCGCGGCTGACCTTGCCCTCGCGCTCCCACTTCTCGCTGTAGGGCGCGCATTCACGTTCGAAGAACGCGCGGGCGGTGGCGCGAAATTCGTTGTGGACCTCGTCGAAAATGTTGCGGCGCATGTGTTTTCTTTCTCCTCAGCTGCAGGCGAAGATCGCAGGCAAGCGTCGGGCCGGGGGGCGCATCTCGACTAGTCGCTCGTCGGGCAGGGATTCCAGCTGAAGGTGGGATCCGCACAGGGCGTCAACCGGTAGCCTTCCCGCGACGTAACGGTTCAGATCGTGCTCGGCGGTCAGGCCGATCGCCCCGCACCCCTGCAGCGCCGCGTCGCTGACGGCGCGATGCGCCCGCCCGGCCGCAGCCTTGGCGGCCTGCGCTGACGACCGCCTACCGAAGCGCCACGAGGTGCCCAGAAAGTCGTCCGACCTGTAATCAGGGTGACGGCTGGCCGGCACAGTCGCGCCGATAGGGGCGGTCAACCGGGACCCCCTTCTGACGTTGCGGACAAACCGGGCGGCGAATCCGCTAAACAATTATCTATAAATGAGTACAATAACTCACGTCGACAGTCCAGCGAGAGGAAGCTCTTATGACGGCTTCACCGGTCGCCGCAACCGCCGTCCAGTTCAACCCCGAATCGCGCCTGTACATCGATGGTCGTCTGCGCGAATCCTCGACGGGTAAGACCGTCGAGAACCTCAATCCCGCCACCGAAGAGCTGCTTGGCGTGGCAACAGACGCCAGCGCCCAGGACATGGAGGAGGCGATCGCGGCGGCCCGCCGGGCCTTCGACACCACGAAATGGTCCACCGACCGCGCCTTCCGACAGCACTGCCTGATGCAGCTCCACCAGGCGTTGCAGGAGGAGAAAGAGGACATGCGCGCCGAGCTGATCGCCGAGGCGGGCGCGACGGTCGCGATGACCTACATCGCCCAGCTGGATTGGCCGCTGGCCGATGCCGTGCGCTGGCCGGCACAGCACATTTCGGACTTCCAGTGGGAGCGGATGCTGGCCCAGGACGCAAAAATGGGTGTGCCCTACGACCGGGTGGTCGTCAAGGAGCCGATGGGTGTGGTCGCTGCGATCACACCGTGGAACTTCCCCTTCGAGATCATCAGCAACAAGATGGGCCAGATCCTGGCCACCGGTAACACGATGGTCCTCAAGCCCGCGATGGAAACGCCGTGGAGCGCATTGCGGTGGGGCCGCATTATCGCCGATAAGACCGAC
The DNA here is from genome assembly GCF_025263485.1 of Mycobacterium sp. SMC-2. NCBI lineage: Bacteria > Bacillati > Actinomycetota > Actinomycetes > Mycobacteriales > Mycobacteriaceae > Mycobacterium > Mycobacterium sp. SMC-2. The sequence goes on along the minus strand of NZ_CP079863.1, from coordinate 5,742,545 downwards.
ATCCCGCCGGGCGTGGTGAACATCGTGCCGGCCTCGGACAACAATATCGCCCAACTGCTGCTCACCGACCCGCGGATCGACATGATCTCGTTCACCGGATCGACGGCCGTTGGACAACTCATTCAGCGGCTGTCTGCCGACACCATGAAGCGCAATCTGCTTGAGCTGGGCGGCAAGTCGGCCTACATCGTGCTCGATGATGCCGACATGGACGCGGCGCTGCCCGGCTGCATGGCGGCGCTGATGCACTCCGGGCAGGGTTGTGCGCTGAACACCCGGATGTTGGTACCGCGGTCACACTATGACCAGGCCGTCGAGGTCGCCACCGCCACCTTCGCCGCGATCGGCTGCGGCGACCCGACCGACCCGGCCAACTTCTGCGGCCCGCTGGTGTCGGCCAAGCAGCGCGAACGGGTGCTGAACTACATCGAGATCGGCAAGCAGCAAGGCGGCCGGGTTACCGTCGGCGGCGGTGTGCCAGAGGGCCTCGATCGTGGGTACTTCGTGGCGCCAACGGTCTTCGCCGACGTCACCCCGGACATGCGGATCTACCAGGAGGAGATCTTCGGTCCGGTCATCACGATCAGCCCCTATGACGGCGGGGATGACGGCGCCGTCGAGCTTGCCAACCACTCAACATATGGGCTGGCCGGGTCGGTGATGGGCTCCAAAGAGCGTGCCATGGCGGTCGCCCGGCGCATCCGCACCGGCTCGATGAACGTCAACGCCGGCATCTTCTACGGCGCCGATGCGCCGTTCGGCGGCTACAAGATGAGCGGAATCGGCAGGCAGAACGGTATCGAAGGGTTCGAACAACACCTGCAGACGAAGCTCATCGCATACTCGCTCGACTGACCACGAACTGCGAAGTCATCGGCTATCGCCTCGATCGAGGCTCATCTCGGAAGGAACACATGACCGACATCCTCAGCGGAATCCGAGTGGTCGAACTTGCCGCGTGGACGTTCGTGCCGGCGGCCGGAGCCGTGCTGGCCGACTGGGGCGCCGATGTCATCAAGATCGAGCATCCCGAGACCGGCGACCCCCAGCGCGGCCTGGTCAGTTCGGGCATCGTCACCGGCGCCGGGGGAGTCAACCACTTCATCGAGCAGCCCAACCGAGGCAAACGCAGCATCGGGCTGGACACCTCGAGTCCCGAGGGCCTGGAGTTGCTGATGAAGCTGCTCGAGACCGCCGACGTCTTCATCACCAACCTGTTGCCGGATTCGCGGCGGCGGATGGGCGTCGACGTCGAGGCGGTGCGGGCACGCAATCCCAAGATCATCTACGCGCGCGGTCACGGCTACGGGACCAGGGGAGATCTGGCGTCCCAGGGCGGTTTTGATCTGGCCGCCTATTGGGCGCGAGGCGGAATCGGCGAGGCGTACGCGGCCGGTGACGGCTCCTACCCGCCGATCCAACGGCCCGCATTCGGCGACTCGTACGGGGGTCTGGCCATCGCCGCGGGCGTCGCCGCCGCACTGGTCAAACGCGAACGCACCGGCGAGCCTTCGGTCGTCGACGTGTCGTTGCTCAATGCCGCGATCTGGCAACTCGGGCCGGATATCGTCGGCGCCGGGGTGACCGGACAGGACATTCCGAAATTCAATCTCGACGAAATGCCCAACCCGCTGGCCAGCATTTACAAGACCCGCGACGGCCGGTTCATCGCCTTCGTGCTGCTGCAGGCGGACCGGTTCTGGGCCGATTTCTGCAACCGCCTGGGCCGGTCGGACTTGATCGACGATGAACGCTTCGCCACTGCGGCGGTGCGCTTTCGCAACCGCACCGACTGCATCGCCGAACTGCGCGCGACGTTCGAGTCCCAGGACCTGGTGCACTGGGAGAAGGCGTTCGCCGGCTTCGACGGGGTTTGGGACGTCATGCGCACCGCCCACGAGATCCACGCTGACCCCCAGGCAATCGCCAACGGTTACCTGCCCCGCACCACCGATGCCAACGGCAACGAGTTCGCCCTGGCCTCCAGCCCGGTTCAGTTCGACGAGGCCCCGCTCGACCTGACCTGCGCGCCCGGGCACGGCGAGCACACAGATGCGCTGCTGACCGAATTGGGGTTCAGCGACGACGAGATCATCGATTTGAAGATCAAATCGGTGGTGCTCTAGGCATGCCGACGTCAGACGACCTGGCGCGGCGGTTCCTGCACGTCAATCTCAACAGCGCCTCGCTGGACGTCACCGAGGCGCTCTACGCCCAACAGCTGGGCCTGTCCGCGCGGATGCGGACCGACCCCGAAGCGCCCACCGACGGCAGAATCCTCGGACTCGACGGCGAAAGCTACTGCGCCACTTCGTTTCTATATGACGCCCGCGGCGGCCGCCGCGGCTGCGCCCTGGAAGTCATCGAGTGGCACTCGCCGACCCTGAAACGCGACCCGCGCACCGACCCGCTTCGCCCGGGCATCCGGTCGGCGCTGATGACGGTCAGCGACCTGGCCGGCACGGTGACGACTCTGCGTGAGCGCGGTGTCCCGGTCGGCGACCCGGTCGCCGGCCTGATCTCCGGCAGCAAGTCGGCGCTCGTGCTCGACCCCGACGGCGTGGTGATCGAGCTGGCCGAGGCCATCGGTGACCCCGCCCCGTCGGCGGGGGCGCTGTTCAGCGGGATACGCATCGCGGCCATCGACGCGGGCAAGACCGCGGAGTTCTTGACCTCGATCGGCTTCGCCGTGGTCGAGGCCCCGAACGGCAGGACCATCACCGGGGACCAGCTTGCACCCGGCGGGCCATCAGAACCCGTCGAGTGCGTCCTGGCCCGGTTCGTCCTGCCCGAAGACGACCAGCAATTCAGCCTCACGGTGGTCGAGCACCCCGGCAGCGCCGATCAGCCCCCGGTGCCCTGGGGCGGCAACCATCAAGGCCTCTACCGGTGCGCGCTGCGGGTGGAGAACGTCGAAAAGGCACTGGCGGCGCTGCCAGATTCCATTGAGCCACAAGGCAACCCGGTGTGGTGTCCGCTGCCCGGCACCAAGATCGGGGGCCTCTACATTGCGTTTTTGAGATCACCCGATGGGGTGGTGTTCGAGTTCGTCGAGCGCCCGCTGAAGTACTTCCAACGCTAGTTCGCCGGTTCAGGCTCCGAACAACTCGCCGATGAGCTTGCGCCGCCGCGCCCAATCGGTGCCGCGCAGATCGGCATGGCCCGACTCGGTGACGATCACGTCGACGTCATAGGCCGGCGTCGATACCGGGCGGCTGAGCCGTTCCACCAACGGTGAGCGGCCGCGGAAGCTGGATGGCACCGCGATGATCGACAATCCATGACGACTCATCGCGGCTGCGGCACAGTAGTCCGGATGCCCACCAATGCCGCCCACCACGTTGTCGCCGATGCCTTCGACATTCACCTGCCCGACCGGATCGATTTCGATGGCCGTGTTGACCGCGATCAGCGGTGCGCCGTCGCGCAGCCGGGTGAAGTCATGGGTATAGGAGATGCCGTGCAGGATCGGTCGACCATCAGCCCAGTCGAACAGCCGGTCACCTCCGAGCAGATAGGTGGCGGACGGCGTCCCGACCAGCAGACCGCGGTTGTCGAGGTCGACGACGGCGTCGGTGAGCAGACCGGTGTCGATCCGCAACGGCATCGACGCTCGCCGAAGCAGGGCCGTGCCCAGCTGGCCGGGGCCGTATTGCAGGCGGGCGCCCTCGGGAACGAAGCGCAGTACGGCCTCGGCGAGCTGGTCATGCACCGGGTCGGGCTCCTTGTGCGGGAACCGGATTGGGCCGTCGTCGCTGCGGGCGACCACCGTTACCGTTTCCCGGCTCAGCGGCGGACCGGCGTCGGCCTTCGGCGCGTTGCTGTCAAGGATCGCCAGCACCGGAACCCCCGAATCCACCAGTTCGCGCTGCCAGGACACCTCGGTGCCGAAGTGCAACGCACCGCCGCGCTCGACGAGCCTGGTGACGAGCACATCGGGTCGTAACGTACCGGCCAGCAGCGCGGGAACGGCGGCCAGCCGGGTTGGCGCGAACCGCGCGTTGGGGGCGCCCAGTACCCGGCGCATGCCCCAGCCCGGCATCAGTGCAACGATCTCACCGAACGCGTCGGGCTCTAGACCCTCGAGCGGTGTCGGCAGCCATGACAACACCAGCCCAAGATCGCCGATATCGCGGGCCACCTTTGACAGCACGGTGCCAATCGCGTCACCGGACTCCAGCGTGCGAACCTGCCCGACGCCGTCCCCGAGCACCACGCGGCTTCCGGCCCGTAGTACCGACCGTAGCGCCGATTCGAGACCTTTCGGGCCGACTGTGCTGCGCACCGGGCTTTCGGGAGGAGGTGGAGTCATTTCCCGTCCAGATAGGCGTCGTACTCACCGCAGAGGGATTCCATGGCGTTGAGACGCCGGGCCAGCAACATGATCTCCGGGTCGTTGGCGGGATCGTCGGAGTGCAGCTGATCCAGTCGGCGCCGGGTGCGCTCGATCTCCGATACCAATCGCCCTCTGGCCTCGTCCTTGGTGAGCAGGTCCTGGTCGGCCCAGTCGTCGACCCCCAGCTGCTTGATGCGCTCGAAATCTCCCATGCTGATCACCCTTTCGCGGCGACCCAGGGGTGGGTACGCGGACCCGCCCGGTGGCCGGGACCCGTGGTCCCGGTGCCGTCGACGATCAAGCCGCCTTGGGGAAGTTGTAGAAGCCCCGGGCGTTGAGTTCCACGATCTTGTGGGCTTCGTCGTCGGGCACATCCTCCAACGCCTGGGCGGCACGTTCACGGCTCTGCGGCCAGAACGAATCCGAGTGCGGGTAATCACACTCCCAGGTGATCTGGTCGATGCCGATCTTGTCGCGGACCTCCATACCAAAGTCATCCTCGATGAAGCAGCCATGGAAGTGCTTCTTCCACAAGTAGCTTGGCGGATGGTCTTGATTGACGTTGTTGTAGAAGCGGTGCTTGCGCCACACACTGTCGGCGCGCTCCAAGATGTAGGGAATCCAGCCGACGCCGCCCTCACTCAAGCCGATCTTCAGCTTGGGGTGACGGTACAGGGTGTGGCTGAACAACCAGTCGGTCAGCGCGGTCATCGACATGGTGCCCATCAAGGTGACGAACACCGCGAACGGGGCGTCCGGCGCGATCGGCGGCGGGAAGCCGCCGGAACCAAAGTGCTGGGCTAGCACCATGCCGGTCTCCTCCATCGCCGACAGCAGCGGATCCCAATGATCGGAATGCACCGAGGGCAGACCCAGCTTGTCGGGCAGATCCGGGAAGGTGACGCACTTGGCGCCCCTAGCGGCGACGCGGTGGACTTCCTTGACACTGGCCTCGATATCCCAGAACGGCAGCATCGCGACGGGGATGAATCGGTCGGGCGCGGTGGCGGCCCACTCATCGAGGTGAAAATCGTTCCACGCCTTGGAGCACAACACCGCCAGTTCCTTGTCCTCGCCCTCGGCGAAGACCGCACCGGCGAATCGCGGGAACGACGGGAAACACGTCATCGCCTGCACGCCGTCGATGTCCATGTCGGCGACCCGGGCCTTGGGGTCGTAGCAGCCGGGGATCATGTCATCGTAGCGCACCGGCTCGATGCCGTACTGCTCGGGCTTCTTGCCCGCCACCGCGTTGAGCCCGATGTAGGGGTATATACGCCCCTCGTAATCCCAGACCTGACACATCTGTCCGGTGTCGGGGCGTTCCCATTCGATGATCTTCGGCCCGGCCTCCAAGTGCTTGGTGGGGAGTCGGTCGCTCCAGACCTTCGGGTGTTCGATCAGGTGATCGTCGACGGAGATCAACTCCATCCAGGGCTGCAACGGCATCAATGTCTCCTTGGGCGGGTGACGTCACACAGCCGTGAAACGTCAAAACATTTAGTTATTTAGCTGTGATGGTAGTCACCGCATCGCCTGCCAGCAAGCAAATCGGGCTATCGCGGCGGGCAGCCGGTTCGGTCAGGCCCGTGGTGCGCAATTTGTCGTGCCAGTTCGGCTTTGGCCACCTTGCCCAGGCCGGTCAGCGGGAAATCATCGACGATTACCAGAAGCTCGGGCCACTTCTGCCTCATCAGGCCGCGCTCGTCGAGGAAGATGCACAATTCGTCGAGCGTCGGATCCCGGTGCCGCGGTGATCGGCGCACCACGGCGCAGACCAGCTCGCCGCGCAGCTCGTCGGGCACCCCGACCACGGCGACCTCATCGACCATAGGATGGCGCAGCAGTTCACTCTCGATCTCGGCAGGCGCGATGTTCTCGCCTTTGCGGATGATGAGTTCCTTGGTGCGGCCGGTAACGACGATACGGTCGTCGGGCCGCAGCAGCCCGCGGTCGCCGGTGCGGAACCACCCGTCGTCGGTGAGCGCCTCGGCCCACTGCAACTCGTCGCGGTAGCCCACGGTCATATTGGCCCCGCACAGCTCGATTTCACCTTCGGTGTCCGCCGGTAGCACGGTCCGGGTGCCGTCGGGTTCATAGCGCACGATGCGGATTCGGGAGCCGGGGATCGCCGAGCCGCTGGTCTGGATCTGCTGCTCGGTGGTGTCGTCGGCGCGGCTGACACAGATCATCGCCGCCTCGGTCATGCCGTAGGCGTGGACGACGGGAATACCGAGGTGTTCGCGGACCCGCCGGTGCAACTCGGGTGGGCACGGGGCGCCACCGCCGATCAACATACGCAGGCTGGGCATGAGCGGTTCGGCAGCGCCGCTGTCGATCTGCGCCGATACCAACATCTGGTAGACGACACTGCCTCCGCCGGCCACGGTGACGTTGTGCTCGGCGAGCAGTGCGGGCAGCTGCTCAGGTGCGAACTTGGGGACCATCAGCAATGGGTATCCCGCCAGAAGGGCACACGACAGGTACACCATCCCACCGATGTGCGCGATCGGAAAACAGATGATGCCGGTCTCCGCCGGGTGGCCGCCCAGGCCAAGGTACTCGGTGAAACCCTTTGCGGCCGAGAGCAATGTCGCGTCGGTGTGCAGCACACCCTTTGGGCTGCCGGTGGTGCCGGAGGTGAAGTAGATCCACTGCGGCTCGGCCGCGTCGCGGTCGGCTGGTGCAAGCTCCGGGTGCGCGGTGCGTTGTAGGCCGCGGAGTATGGCGACGAAATCGTCGGGGACGTTGATGGAGTGCACGCCGGCAGGGGCGTTGGCGGCAGTAGAGCCGTCGACGATGAGCACATCGGCGTCGCCGACCTCTACTGCCTGCGCCACCTCGCGGCCGCGGTAGATGTGAATGATGGGCGCTTGGGTGACGGCGGACCGAGCCAGCGCCAGCATCAGTAGTGCGGCCGGGACGGTCGAAGGCAGCTGCCAGGCCACCGTCATGCCCGGCCGCACGCCCTGATCGTGCAGCCACCAGGTCGCGGCCAGCGACAGCCGCGCGACCTCGCCGACGGTGAGAACGTCGCCGTCGACATCGCGCAGCAGGGGCTGGCCGGGTCGGGCCGCTGCCGTCTCATCGAGCAGGCCGGCGATCGTCTCGGCGCTCACCCACGCCCGCCCGGGTTCACCGGCTGCACTAGGGCCTCCTGACGAGATCGGTTACCGCGCGGGCCAATTCGTCGGGTTGATCCAACATGACGTAGGTCGAGCTGTCGTCGATGGTGCGCAGTTCGCCGTTCGGGAAGGCCTCGGCCAACCGCATACCATGTGCCACCGGAAACATCTTGTCGCAGGTGCCCCACGCCATCAGCGCCGGCTTGGTCCACTCGGTGATCGCGCCGGACGCGGCGAGTGTGTAGCGCGAATTAAGGCTGGCGCTGAACCGGACCGCTTCCCGGCGGACCGTCGATGAGGTCATGAACCCACCGAAGATGGCGGGCTGGCGGTCGGTGGGGATGCCGTGCCGAGTGACCGCCGAGGCGAAAAACGATCGACCCGGGCCGGTGGCCAGCGCCCGCATCACCACGGCGCCGACGCGGGCACTCGACCCGCACAACTTCACGATCGGCGCGAACGATTTCGGCGGAAAGTGTTCATAGCTGTCACAATTGGTGAACACCAGCCGAGACACTCGGCCGAAGTCCAGTGCCGGGTCGCCCAGCGCTGCCAGCACGATGCCCCCGCCGGTGTCATTGGCGATCAACGTGACGTCGCGCAGGTCGAGCACCTCCAGCAGGCCGACGATCCGTCGTCCCGCGGCCACCACACCCAGGTCCGCGGCGCCGGCGGGCGTCGACTGCGCGCCGAACGGCCAGGTCGGCGCGATGCAGTGGAAGCCGGAGGACAGCCGAGCGATCACGTCCTCCCACAGCGAGCCGGTCACATAGGCGCCGTGGACAAAAACCAGCGTCGGACCGGAGCCGCATTCGGTGTAGTGGATCTTGACGTCGCCGACGCTGACCGAACCATCTTCCGGCATCCCGGCCCGCGCCTACTTACTCAGGATGGCGACTGCGGCCGTGCCAGGTGCCCCGTACAGCTGGGCCAGGGCCACCTGCGGGTCGTTGGGCGCCTGACGTTCGCCGGCGGTCCCGCGCAATTGGTGCACGAGTTCGTACACTTGCCGCAGACCCGACGCGCCGACAGGCTCGCCGTTGGCGATCAGCCCGCCATCGGTGTTGATCGGGAGCCGGCCACCGATCTGAGTGGCGCCATCGGCCAGCAGCGCCTCTTGTTCGCCATCCTTGCAGAGCATGGTTTCGGCCATGTGGATGATCTCCGAACCGGAATCGGTGTCCTGCAGTTGCGCGACGTCGATGTCCTCGGGACCGATACCGGCTTGCTCGTAGGCGGCCTTGGCCGCCTCGGCGGTCGTCCCCGGCACGATCGGCAACTCGATAGAGGTGCGCAGCAGCTCATAAGCACCCTCGCGGCGGCTGCGCAGGGCCGAGGCCCGAAGGTAGATCGGGGTGTCGGTGTACTGCTTGGCCTTGTCGGCGCGACAGACCACCACGGCGGCCGCGCCCTCGTTCGGGTTGCAGTACATGTACTGGCGCAGCGGGGCGTTGACGATCGGGGAGTCCAGGATGGCTTCTACGCTCATCGCCTTGCGGCGCCACGCGTGCGGCGTCAGCGCACCGTTGGCGAGATTCTTGGCCGCAACCAGGGCCAGCGTCTGCTCGCTGATCTCATGGTCGTGCATGTAGCGCATGATCTTCGTGCCGAAGTAATGCGTGGTCAAGAACATGCCCTGGTCGCCGTACCACTGCGGAAGGCCGGATACCGACGGGTCGGCGCCGAACGCGCCGCGGGGGTGTTTGTCCAGCCCCACGCCAACGGCGATCTCGGCCTCGTCAGCCAACACATCGCGCGCGGCCAGCGTCAACAAGGAATTGCCCGTGGCGCATCCGCTCAGCGTCGCGCGCGCGGGTAGCCCGGTCATCCCGACGAGACCGGTGACAGCCTCGGGATTGGCGACTTCAAGGCTGCCGGCGTAGAGGCTGTCGACGTCTGTCCAGTCGATGCCGGCGTCCTTGACAGCCCGGTTGATCGCAACCGCGCCCAGCTCCAGCGCCGACCGGTCTGCATACCGGCCGAAGGGATGGAGTCCGACGCCGATGATGGCGATGTCAGGCCTGGTCATGGGGCTCCTTCGGTGTTCTGCGAACGTGGCCATGCCGACTGGCAGCTGTGAGCGCTGGTCCCGCTGTAAGTCTATAACTATATATCGGATTAAAGGATACCGGTGGCTACATCCAGCGACCTGCGGTGGCCGCGCGGTCACAGTGGTAGCGGCATTCGCCCGCATCGACTGCATCGCCTTCGCCGGCTGCGAAGCCGTCCAGGTGCGCCCCCATGGGCGGCCGAGCGCTGCTGTCGGCGCCGACCGGAGACAGAAGGGCCCGAGCTGGTGCCCGGGCCGTTCTCGGCTCGACCGTCAGGCGCTGGTGGCTTCCAGCACCGGGGGATTGACGGCGTCGGGATCAGGGTTGCGGATCGGCAGGCCCAGGAACCGGCGGGCGTTGTCACCCATGAAGTCATACGTGCGCCGCTTGTCCATGCCTTCGGCGTACTTGAAGTAGCCCCTGGCGGTCGCCAGTCCTTCGGGATGCGGCCAGTCCGAGCCGAACAGCACCCTATCCCAGCCGACGGTATTCACGACGTCGGCCACCCGGCCCTCCCAGAACGGGCTGACCCAGATGTTGCGGCGGAACACGTCGTGCGGATGCTCGGCGAAGTTCTGCGGCATCTTGTTGTACGTCGACTGAAGATCGTCGAACAGCGGCTTGATCCAGGAGCTGCCGTTCTCGACGCTGGCGATGCGCAGCTTCGGGAATCGGGTCAGCGTGCCGTGGCAGATCAGGCTGGTCAGCATGTCGGCGATCTCCCGGTGTCCGAGCGCCGTCCACTTGAACGCCGACATCTCGAACGCGCTGACTGTCTCTGGCGGCTCCCACATGCTGATGTAGTCCTGCAGCGGCGGCTGGCTGGCGTGCAGGACGATCGGCAGTCCGGCGGACTCAACGTCGCTCCAGAATGGGTCAAACTCGGGCAGCGCCGGCGATCGCCAACCTTTGTAGCCGTTGACCGGCGCCGGCTTGATGAGTGCGACCTTGGCCCCGTGGGCCAGGATGTACTCCAGTTCGCGGCGCGCGTTGTCGACAATTCCCAAGGTGAGCACCGGCGTCGAGTAGATGCGGTCGGCGTAGACATAGCTCCAGTGCTCCAGCATCCACTGGTTGAGCGCGTGGATGATCGCCGCGGTCAGATCGGGATCCTCGGCGGCCGAATGTTCGACCAGGTTGGCCAGGGTGGGGTAGTTCAGACATGCCTCCACCCCCTGACGGTCCATCTCGGCGATGCGGTCCTCGGGGTTGCGCGATCCGGCCGGCGCCTCGATACCCCGGCCAGACATCTCCCGCATCGAGAGTCCCTCGGGATTTTGTCCGGAGTAGAACTTCTCGTGCGCGCCCGGCGCCGCGACCCGCTCGAACGTCGGATTCGGCATGTAGTCGGTGATCTTGTTGAGGATCGCGATTCGGGTGTGCCTGCCGATCTGGACGAACTGCACCTTCGACCGATACTTCTCAGGCAGGTATTTGGTGAGCGCGTCGGACGTTTCATACATGTGCTGATCGGCATCGAAGATCGGTGCCTCGGTGAACTGTGTCATCGCTTGCTTCTTCCTCCTCCTCGGTGTGCTGCCGAGCTTGAACTAACTTGACAATAGTGTCAAGTCGGGCCGGTGTAAATACCAGAGCAAGCGCGCTGCAGTGCAGCGATTGCTAGTTGACGTTCTTGTCGTATACGGTTTGGCCATGACCGTAACTTCGGGTTCAAAGCCCGCTGAGGCGCTCGACGCCGGCCGCGGCGTGCGCACGAGGACCGCGATTCTCCAGGCCAGCCGCCAGCTGTTCCTCGAGCGTGGCTATGCCGGCACACCGATCAACGCAATCACCGAATCGTGCGGCATCTCGCGGGCCGGGTTCTACACCTACTTTAAGGACAAGCGCGAGGTCTTCAACGTTCTCGGTGAGACCGCCTATCACGATGTGCTCGCCGTACTTTCGGTACTGGAGGGTTTCGGCGGCACCCTGGCGCTCGAGGACCTTCGCAGCTGGGTCGGCGACTACTTCGCTTACCTCGATCGCCACGGTGCGTTCGTGATGGCGTCGGCTCACTCTGCCCCGGATGATGAGGCGTTTCGTCGCTCCCGCAACCGTATGCTCACCCGTGCCTCCTGGAAGCTAGGTCAGGCCATCGGCGGTACCGGGACGCACTCGCCGGAGGTGATAGGTGTCGCCGTGATGGGTCTGCTCGACCGCTCGTGGTATGCGGTGCAGACGCAGACCGTCGCGGTGGACCGCGACGAGATGATCGCGGTGGTGGCCGAGATGATCTATGCCATGACCCGCCTCTGACTGCTGGCTATCCCACGCTCGCCTGCTCGTTGGCCGAAAGCCACACCATCTGGCGACCCGCGCGTGGCCCGGCAATGTCAGGCCGGGCGGAACGCATAGGTCAAAAACGATTGCCCGTCCGCGGTTTCCAGCGTCGTCACGGTCGACACCATCGACTGGCCGATGCGTAACGCGTCGGGGGAGGCACCCACGATCAGGGTCTCCACCAGCAGACCCTCGGCCAATTGGACGAAACCCACCACATAGGGCCGGAAAGTCTCGGGTGTGCGGGGACCTTTATAGGGCAGTGGTGGTGCGAATTCCTGGGTCGTGTAGGTGTAAAGCGTTCCCTCGGTGGACAATTCGATCGACTCGATATCGTCTGTGCCGTCGAACAATTCCGGACGCTCGGCCGGGAACCTCACGACACCGGTGGAGCGTCGGCGTGAACCGAACAGCACCGAACGGTCGCCGTCGACCCGGAACAGCCCCTCTGCGATCAACGCGCTCATCTCAAACCACCTCGATAACCATTGCTGCACCCATGCCACCGCCGGCACACATCGACAACACGCCGATGCCGCCGCCGCGGCGGCGGAGTTCATAGATCGCCGAGGTCACCATCCGCGCACCGGTGGCCGCGATCGGGTGGCCGAGGCTGATGCCCGAGCCGTAGACGTTGACGATCTCCTCGTCGAGTTTCAGTTCCCGCGCGCAGGCGACGGCCTGCGCGGCGAAGGCCTCGTTGATCTCGAACAGTGCGACGTCATCGAGCGTGCACCCGGCCAGCTCAAGTGCTTTGGGAATCGCCGTGATCGGCCCACTGCCCGTGCGGTTGGGGGCCACACCGACCGAGGCCCACGAGAGCACGTTGGCCAGCGAAGCGGCCTGCGAGCCGGGGGCTGTCAGAGCGACTACGGCGGCGGCGTCGTTGATGCCCGAGGAGTTGCCCGCGGTGACGGTGAAGCCGTCGATCTCCGGGTGTAGCACCTTCAGCTCTGCCAGCACCTCGAGTGTGGTGCCCCGCCGGGGGTGCTCGTCCTCGGCGAACGTGACCGTCGAGCCGTCGGCCTGGAGGACTTCGATGGGCACGATCTCGTCGACGAACGAGCCTGCGTCGATCGCCTTGATCGCGCGCTGATGTGAGCGCAGCGCCCACTCGTCCTGATCCTGCCGGGTGATGCCGTACTGCACCGCGCAGTTGTGTGCCACGGTGATCGACATGTCGAGTGCGGGGGCATCGTCGGTGGGCGGGTGCGAGAACGGCATCCAAGGATCCTGGTAGTCCTCGGCGGACTTGCCGGTGGTGAAGGGCTTTCGCTTACGCAAAAGCGGCGTGGTGGAACAGGATTCCATCCCGCCCGCCAACACGGCACGGCTCATCCCCGAGGCGATCTGACCCGCGCCCACGGCGATCGCAGTCAGGCTGGAAGCGCACTGCCGATTGACGGCCATGCCGGGAATCTCGGTGAGCCCCACATCGACCGCGATATACCGGGCGCTGTCCCCGCCACCCTGCAAGCTCTCGGCGATCACCAGGTCCTCGAACTCCGAGGCGGGTAACCCGGATCGATCGATGACCGCAGCGACAACCGGCTTCGCGAGATCTTTGGCGTCCATATTGGCCAGGGTGCCCTTGCGCGCGGTGCCGATCGCCGTGCGGGCGGCGGCGACGATTACTGCCCGGGGTGGTGCTGTCCCCATGTCTCTCCCTGGGTCGTAGGACGGCAAACGGCACGGTGACCCGGCCGGCCGAGTTAGTCTATACCGTTAAATAGATATCGGTATATCGGGTCAGCGGGCGAACCGGTCCGAGGCCCTCGGACAGCAACTCAGTCTCATCACCGACCGGACCGCCGCCGCGCGGTCCGGCTAGTCGCTTTCCCAGGAGCGGCATCGTTCGATCAGGATGTGTGCCAATACTTCTGGATCGCTGACCATCAGTTCGTGGCACGCGGCCACCGGGATCTCGTGGTGCACGCCGCCCAGGGCGTTGATGCTGTTGCGCTGCGACTGCACCGACAGGGCCCGGTCGCGAGTCGTCAGGATCCAGGTACGCGTCACGTCCTCGGGCAGGCCGCTGCGGTCGACGGGCTCGGCCGGAATCCGCGCTGATTCCGGGCATAGCCGTGACAGGGCGAACATCCGTTGTTCGCGGGTCATGCCGTTGCAGAATGCGTATCGGGCGGCGAGCTTGGGAACCTTGGTCGGCTTGCCGGTGCTGGCGGCCCGGCGTGCGAAATATGCCAGCGGGCCGCTGAGAGTGTCCACGATCGCCGTCCCCTGCGGCGGGACGAACGCGGTCGCCAGGATCATCTCCCGAACCCGTGTCGAACCGAGTTTGGTGACGACGACCGGCACGGTCACGCCGGCCATCGAGTGCCCGGCGATGACAATGTCGCCGAGGCCGGCGTCTTCGATGTCGGCGACGACCGAGTCCGCCCATTCACCGATCGTGGCAGTCGCGAGATCACCCGGCTTCCGTCCGTGGCCGGGGAGATCCACCGCCAGGATTCGCAGCCGCGGTTCGCGCCTGCACAGCTCGGCGACCGTCAGATCCCAACAGTCTCCGGCATGTTCGCCGCCGTGGACGAGGACCAGATCAGGCAGGGTCATGCGTGCGGTCCTCGGTCGATGGCGGCGATCGGGACGCTATTCTGGCATGGGTGTCACTTCGGTGACAAGACCGTCGACAGCTGAGCGGTTGAGACGGTGCGGTGATCCGTCAGCGCCCGCCGGGGTGGTCTCAGTGTGGTTTAGGGTTCTGACGGTGATGTCTACTGCAGGAGGTCGCGATGGATCTGCGCGTCGGTGGCAAGGGCTATGTCGTCGTCGGCGGCACTGCGGGGATGGGGCTTGCCGGAGCGCGCGCGCTCGCCGCCGAGGGTGCCGCGGTCGTCGTGGTGGGACGCAACGATGACAAGGCCAAAGCAGCCGCGGCCACGTTGGTCGGCGACGGCGCGGCGGCCGCGTACGGGTTGGCCGCGGATGTCAGCCAGGCCGGTGTGGCGATCGCGGTAGTCGAGCAGGCGGTGGGGCTCCTGGGGCGCCTGGATGGCATCGCCGTCACGATGGGCACTGCGGGGATGATGCCGATCGACTCCGATGACGACGCCTGGGAGAACGCATTTCGCGATGTTCTTCTGGCGACGACCCGGTGTGTCCAGGCTGCGCTGCCTCACCTGATCGCCAGCAGGGGAGCGATCGTGACCACCGCGGCCTATTCGGCGCGGGCTCCGCATGAGCCGCGGCTGCCCTACGCCAGCCTCAAGGCCGCGGTCGCGGCCTTCACCCGTGGGATCGCCCGCACCCATGGAAAATCCGGCGTGCGCGCCAACTGCGTCGCCCCCGGTGCGGTGGAAACCGACGCGTTGCACGCGCTGCGCGGAGCGATCGCCAAGAGCAAGGGTTATCCCTACCACGAGGCACTGGAGCGGGCGCTCGTCGAGGACTTCGGTTTCGACGCCGCGCTGCAGCGCCCGGGACAGCCCGAGGAGATCGGGGCGCTGATCGCATTTCTGCTCTCCGATGTCTGTGGTTTCGTGACCGGGCAGACCATCTACGCCGATGGCGGTGCCCCATGAGGGGTGACCGGTGTAGGCACCTCATCCCAGCAAAGCGCGAGCGACGACGTCACGCTGGACCTCGGTCGCGCCTTCGCCGAGCCGTTTGACGCGCAGATCGCGAAACCAGCGCTCCAGCGGCAGTTCGCCGGAAAGTCCCAGCGCGCCGTGAATCTGCATGCAGCGGTCCAGGACCTGGTAGGCGGATTCGGTGGCGCACAGCTTCGCCGCTGAGGCATCCACGGCGACGTTTCGGCCCAGGTCGGCGTTGCACGCCGCCTGGTAGGTCAGTAGCCGGGCGGCGCGCAGCTGGACCTCGCTGTCGGCCAGCATCCACCGGATCCCCTGCTTATCGGCGAGCTTGCCGCCGAAAACGTCGCGGTCTTTGGCCCACCGGCACGCCATGTCCAGCGCGGTCTGGGCGATGCCGATCGGGCCGGCGGCGTAGATGATACGGCCGTGGACGAGGAAATCGGTGGCCAGTGAAAGCCCTTGCCCCTCTTCGCCGATCATCTGGGCGGCCGGGATCCGGACGTCGTCGAAATGCAGCTCGCAGGGGGCAAAGGACGCCAGCACCGGGATGCGGCTGAAGGTGACACCGGGGGTGTCCCTCTCGACGATGAACGCCGAGATGCCGTTACGACCCGCCCCGGTTCGGGCGTAGACCACGCCCCAGTCGGCGCCGGGCGCGTGCGATATCCACATCTTCGACCCGTTGAGCACGTATTCCGACCCGGCGCGAACGGCTTTGAGCCGAATGGCGCGTGCGGGGTCCGATCCGCCCGATGCTTCGGTGATCGCGGTGTAGGCCTTGCTCATGGTGCCCTCGATGATCGGGCGTGCGTACTTTTCGAACTGCTCGGGTGAGGCCTTGAACATGACGTTCGGTGGGTTGCCGCCGAACGCACCGAGCGCCGGAAAGAATGCCCCCATCCTGCATTTCGCCGCTTCCTCGGCCACCACCACCTGGCCCAGCGCGCTGAGGCCGGCGCCGCCGAATTCCTCAGGTGTTTGCAGCGCCCACAGCCCGATCTCACGCGCCTTGGTCTGTAATTCGACGAGCTGTTCGCGCGGTAGACCGTTGGCGTCGTGTTCGAGCCCGTCCTCGAGTGGATGCACGTGGGTGTGCATAAACCGCCGGACCGTGTCACGCAGCATCACCAGTTCGTCGGGCAACTCCCAGGCCCCCCTGGAGCCGGCCGCAATTGTGGACACGTCAGATCCGGATGGCGACGGGGGCAAATCGGAGCGTCATGCGTGTATCTCCTTGGTGGAGAGCAGTGTCGGCTACCTCAGCCGAGCGTGAATGGGTCACGGGTAGCACCGGACAACTCCACCCACACCGCCTTGGTCTCGGTGAAGTCCTTCACGGCGTCGATGCCGTTCTCCCGGCCGATGCCGCTGTAGCCCATACCGCCGAACGGAACATGCGGGCCTACAACGCGATACGCGTTGACCCATACGGTTCCCGCCCGCAGTTTGGCCGCTACCCGGTGTGCCCGGTGGATGTTTTCGGTCCACACGGAGCCGGCCAGGCCGAACTCGGTGGCGTTCGCTGCGGCCACGGCCTCATCTTCGTCGCGGAAGGTCATCACCGTCAGCACGGGCCCGAAGATCTCTTCGGTCACCGCTCGCATCGATCGGTTGACGCCGGTGAGCACGGTCGGCTTGACGAACAACCCGCCGAGGTCGTCTGCCGGTTCACCGCCGTACCTGATCGTCGCGCCCTCCTCCCGGGCGGCGGCGAAGTGCGACAACACCTTTCGGTACTGCGGTTCGTTGGATATGGGCCCCATTTCGGTCGCCGGATCCTTCGGGTCACCAAGCTTGATGGTGGCCGCACGGGCGACAATCCTGTCCACCAGCGCATCGGCGACGTCTTCGTGCACCAACAGCCGTGATCCTGCCAGACACGTCTGACCGGTGGCCGCGAAGACGCCGGCGATCACACCATTGGCCGCCGCATCGAGGTCTGCGTCGGGAAACACCACCTGAGCTGACTTCCCGCCGAGTTCCAGGCTGAACCGGGTCATGTTCGCGATCGCGGCCCTGCCCACCTGGATTCCGGTTGAAGTCGAGCCGGTGAAAGCGACCTTGTCGACCCCCGGATGCGACGCCAGTGCGGCGCCGGTCCGGGGCCCCCAGCCGGTGACGACGTTGATCACGCCGGGCGGGAAACCGGCCTCGGCGAACAGTTTTGCGAACGCCAGCGTCGACGTCGGGGTGTGGTCGCTGGGTTTGACCACGAACGTGCAGCCCGCGGCGAGTCCGGCGGCCAACTTCCAGGTCAGCAGCAGCAGCGGCGAATTCCAGGGCGTGATCGCCCCGACCACCCCGATTGGCTCGTGGCGGGTGTAGACAAAGAAGTTCGGCTTGTCGGTGGACACCACCGCACCCTGCAGCTTGTCCGCCATCCCGGCGTAGTAGAAGTAATAGTCGGGCAGCGAGCGCATCTGACCGACCATCTCTCGCAGCAGCTTTCCGCCGTCCCGCACTTCCAGGTCCGCCAGGGTCTCGGCTTCGCGTGCGATGACCTCGCCGAGCCGGTAGATGAGTCTGCCGCGAGCAGTGGCGGTCAGCTGCCCCCACGACCCCTCGAGAGCGGCCCTGGCGGCTGTTACCGCGAGGTCGACGTCGACGGCCTCACCGTCGGGTACCCGGGCCCAGGCCTTCCCGGTGAACGGGTCCACGCTGTCGTAGGTCGCACCCGAGACGGCCGCCACCTGCTCGCCGCCGATGAGCAGCTTGAACTCGGTCAACCTATCGATCGCCGCTTCAGTCATGGGTCCTCCCGCTCAGCGAAATCAGGTCACCGAAAGCGTGGCGTGCGCTTGTTGGTCCGTGAGTCGGTTCGCTCGTCGCCCCTGGGGTTGCCAATCTGGGTGTAGGACAGGCCGTGCCGCTGGCGCAGGCTCGGCGATAGGTCTCGCGCCTCCCACATCGCGCGCACGGTGCCCTGGATGGCCAGGGGTCGCCGAGCCGCAATCTCGCGGGCCAATTCGGCTGCACGAGGCCGCAATTGGTCGTCAGTAACGATTTCGGTGACCAAACCAATCCGCTGCGCGGTCTGTGCGGTCAGCCGTTCCTCGCTGCCCAGCAGCGCCCAGCGCATCACCTCGCCGTAGGGCACACCGAGGGACAACATTCCCATCGGCTCCAGCGCCGACACCGCGCCCGAATTGACATGCGGATCGAAGAACGTCGCGCTCTCCGAGCAGATCGCGAAGTCGCATTCATTGACGAAGTACATCGCGCCGCCGGCCACCATGCCGTGCAGCGCCGCAATCACCGGCTTCCACACCAGGTTTGCCTTCGGCCCCAGGTGGGCGCCGGGATCTTCCTGATTGAAGATCGGCAGGTGATACCACCACGCGCCCTTGGACACGTCGATACCGGTACAGAACGCCCGCTCGCCATTTGCGCGTAGCACCGCGACAAAAATGTCGTCGTCTTCGCGGATCCGCCGCCAGGCAGTGGTGAGCTCGGTGGCCATCTGCTCGTTGAAGCTGTTCAGCTGGTCGGGACGGTTCAGCGTCACCGTCGCTATGTGATCGGTGACCTCGAACTCGATGGTGGTCGGGTTATCCAGATCGGTCACGGCCGCTCCTTGCTCGGTGCCGATGTCATGGACAGTCTCCCGTCCCTACCGCTGAATTCGATTACCTGGTTAGCTATCTCTCGCTTCAGGATCTTGCCTGCCGGTCCGAGCGGAAACTCGTCGCGAAATTCGAAGCGGCGCGGTTGCTTGTAGCCGGCCAGTTCGGCCCGGCACAGCACCGTCAGTTCCGCCGTCAGACCTTCCAGGTCGACGGCGGTGCCCTTGCTTTTTCTGGGGATCACCACTGCGACGGGCGACTCACCCCACTCGGGATCGGGCACACCGACCACCGCGACCAGTTCAACGCCGTCGTGGCGGGCGATCACCCGCTCGATCTCGGCGGGGTAGACGTTGAACCCGCCCGAGATGATCATGTCCGATTTCCGGCCGGTGATGTGCAGATAGTTCTCGGTGTCGAGGTAACCGAGATCCCCGGTCCGCAAGCCGTCGGGTCGGAATGCTTCGGCCGTCTGTTCGGGGCGGTTCCAGTACCCGATTGCATTCGCCGGACTCTGGATCACGATCTCGCCGATCTCCCCGGCCGGCAGGGCGGCGCCGTCACCGTCGACGATCCGAATCGAGCACATCGGAGTCTCCTGCCCGCAGGAGGTGGCTATCGATGTCTTGCCGGCGACGATATCGCGGTGGTCTTGCGGGGTCAGGATGGTGGCCTGGCCTCCGCACTCGGTCAGCCCGTAGCGCTGCTGCAGATCGCAACCCAGCAGATCCATCGCCTTTTGCGCCAGTCCCGGCGGTACCGGGGCCGAGCCGTAGGAGATCCGGCGCAGGCTCGACATGTCGCGGGGCGGCCCGCTCTCGATGATTGCCAGCGTCCGTTGCAGCATGGTCGGGATGAACGTCGTGAAGGTAATTGCGCTGCGTTCGATCTCGTCGATCACGGCCTGCGGATCGAACCGCTGGTGAATCACCATCGTCTGGCCGAGATAAAGCCACGACACGGTGCGGACCATGCCGCCGGCGGTGAAGAACGGTGTGGTCGCCAGCATCACGTCGGACCGGTTCGCCTCCGTCACCAGATTCGTGTCGGCGGCCTGATAGAGCAGTCCCCGGTGGGTGTTCATCACGCCCTTGGCGCGGCCGGTGGTGCCGCTGGTGTAGAGGATGACCGCGATGTCATCGGGGGAGATGGCTAGTCGCGGCGGGTCCGGATCGGCTGCCGCCAGGGCGGTCTCGTAATCCGGCCCGATGGTGAAGACGATCACGTCGTTGAGCTCGAGAGCGAACTTGTCGTGCTGGTCGGCGTGCACGATCGCGGCACGCGCACCCGAATCGTCCAGAATGTGGGCCACTTCGTCCGGTGCCAACCGGATGTTCACCGGCACCGCGATCAGTCCGGCCTTGGCCAGCCCGAACGAAATCTCGGGCCATTCGATGCAATTGCGCGCAATCACCGGCACTCGGTCGCCGGGCAACAGGCCGCGGCCGAGGAGCAGGCTGGCCAGCCGCCGCGCCCGGTCATCGACCTGCGTCCAGGTGTGCACCCGGTCGCCATCCACCAGCGCTCGCTTCTGCGGGTACCGGCGGGCATTGTTGGCCGAGATATCGCCTACCAGCACGTGGTTCTCATATCAGGAAGGCCAATGTGTCGATCGGGCCGCCGGCGTCGATGAGATTGACGACCTTGCGAAGCAGCCACAGCTCGCCCGGTTTGCCGGTGCGGCGGACAGTGTGACTGACCCGGCCGGCCCAGAATCGTTGCCGGTAACGGTATTCGAACAACGCGAAATTGGACTCGACGGTCACGGTATCCGGCGTGGTGTCGGACACCTCGCTATTGGACAGTACCCGGCGCATCACCGAGGGCGGGATCTGCGAATGGCGGTTGCCGGTATTGAGCTGGGCCACACGGCTTTTGATGCGCCTACGATTGTCGTTAACGTAGGCCAGCGTGGTGCGGGGGTCGTCGTCGGGGTGCATGGGAACGCGGTACAGGACGTTCTCGTCATCGGCCCACAAGGCCTCCCACTCCGAGTAGCGGCCCTCGTCGGCCAGCCGCGCCTCCAGGTGCAAGAAGGACAGGATCTCGGGATCCGGCAGAGGGCGCACCGCCGCGGAGATGATCGCAGACCGCTGAGCAATGTCTGTCTCGATGGTCATGGCGGTCAGGCCTTTCCACCGACGACGGCCGCCCACTGGGCATAGAAACCACGCTGGGGCGTCTCGGCGCTCTTGTCGGTGTTTACGATGCCGGTGTCATCAGTGACGTCGCTGTCGACACCGCGGGACAGAACCAGCCACTCAGGCTCTTCGGCGGCCAGGCCCGCCTGGTTGCGCATACCGATCTCACCGTCGTCGGCGATCAGGAAGCCCGCAGGCCCCATCGCGCCCTCGGCACGACGCAGCGTGCGCTCGTTGAGCTTGTCGTGACCCGGGATGAGGACCGCTGTGGTGTAGGCGACCGTGCGGTCAGGGGCCTGCGGTTCGACAAACATCACGTTCATCTCGGCCAGAAACAGGTTGGGCCAGATCAGCGTGTGCGGCGGGCCGACCACCAACGCGTCGTGCGCCTGCTCGGGGCCATAGGCGCCCTCGAGCGCGGCGACATACTCGGCGAGCTTGGTCCGCGGAATGCGGCCGTACCAGACGAATTCCTCGTCGAGCTTGCGGTATTCGTTGCTGTAATCGATCTCGGAGTGCCCGCCGCCGATATCGCGGACCAGCACGTCGACCTTGGTAGGCACGTGCGAAACCTTGGCGGGGCGAATCGCGTCGTACACCGACGCGTGGGTGAACAGCGCGTGATAGCCGTCGACATTGTTCTCCACCACCATCTTCCAATTGGCGTGATGCAGATGCTTCATCCAGTTGGCGCGCAGGTCGATCGAGCGCGTCGGCGACAGGTTGAGCAGTCGGTCGATCGCGTGCGTCGCCTTGCCCAGATGTTCGGCCAGCGTGACACCCGCGGGCGACAGCGACGCGAAGATGAACCCGCCATAGCTATCCACCCGCGGTGCTTCGGCCAGGCCCAGGCCGGAGCGCACCTGGTCAAACACCTCACCGTAGGCTTCACGCATCGGAACACCGGACAGCGCACCGGTATTGGCGAAGGTCCAGCCGTGGTAGGGGCAGCGGAACGAGTTGGCGTTGCCTTTCTCGGCATTGCACAGCTTGTTAGCGCGATGCGTGCAGCGGTTCAGCAGCACCCGCACCACACCGTCCTTCCCGCGTGCCACCACCACGGGATCGCGGCCGATCATCCGCGTCAGGTAGTCGCCGCGTTCGCTGACCTCGCTCTCGTGGGCGACGTACACCCACCCCTTCTTGAAGATGGTGTCCATCTCGCGGGCGAAGATCTCCGGTGACGTGTAGACCGAGCCGTGCACACGGTCGCGCCGCACGACTGTCGAGACGTCGAAACCATCTGCGGCGGTGAGTTGTTCGAGGGTTGTCACGCAAGTTCCCCTAGTTCGGAGTCGGCGGAGTTTGTCACGGCGGGTATATGGACCATGCCGAGCTGTCGGAAGGCCACCTGTACCGCGGTACCGATCGCGGGGGCGTCCTGGCCCGGATGCAATGTGGTCATGATCAGCCGGTGGCCGCTGACGAGTTCGACGTCGACTACGGGGTACGGAGCGTCGGTCAGGACCAGACCCGGCTCGCGTCGGTGCATGACGGTCGAGGAGTGCACGACGCCCTCGGGGACTACCACCCGCCAGTCCCGTTGCTGACCACCGCATCCGTCGCACACGTGTTGCTCGAGCTCGAGCGTGAGCTTGCACGACGCGCAGAACGGCAGCGCAAGTTCGCCGCGCGCGGCCGCGTCGTAGAGCGGACGCAGCGGATCGTCCTGCACGTTGGGCGCCAGCTCGGCGCTCAGCAGCCAGTCGGACACAACGTTCATGGTGCTCACGCCGCCCGCTCCAGCACCAATGCGGCATGGTGGTCCATCCGGCCGCCGAGGCCGCCGACCAGCGCAGTGCTGGCGCCGGAGACCTGACGGGCTCCGCCGTCCCCTCGCAGCTGAACCACGGCCTCGGCCAGCGGCGTCATGCCCTGCAGGTAAAAGCCGGACAGTTGGCCGCCGCCGGTGTTGGTCGGTAGTGCACCGTCCGGGCCGAGCTGGCCGGCCCGGACGAACTCTCCCACGGGGGCCTCGCCGGTCAACTGGTACTCGTCGAGCAGGATCAGTGTCACGATGGTGAACGGGTCGTACAGTTGCACGACATCGAGGTCGTCGCGGCTCATCCCGGCCTGGGCCAGCGCATCGTCGACGGCGCGGCGGCCTCCTCCGAACCACGACTCCGCGCCGGCGCGACGACGCCGCACCGGGTGCTCGCGTCCGGTGCCGCGTACCCGCAGGCGCGACGTGCCGATCGCCGGTCGGCCGGTGACCACGATCGCTACCGCCCCGTTCACCGGCCGTGCACAGTCCAGCCGCCGCAGCGGTTCGGAAATCATTGGGCTGGTTCGGTATCCGTTCTCATCCAGTGGCTCGCGGCTCACCGCGTCAGGGTTGCCTTCGGCCCAACGTCGCGCGGTCGTCGCGACAGCGCATAGTGCGTCGGTGCTGTTGCCGGTGACATGCAGCCAGCGCTGCGCGAGCAGGGCGTAGGTCGGGACCGAGCCGAGCAGGCCCGATGCCCGCTCGAAGCCGCGGGCGCCGGCGTTGCCGCCGCTTTGCGCGTAGGTCGATCCCGACCCTTTGCCGGCCGCCAGCGGGGCGTCGGCGAAGACGCAGATCACTGTCGACGCCTCGCCGGTGGCGATGGCATGCCGCGCCCGCTGGATCATCGCGACGGTCGTCGCGCCCTTGATCTCCACGTGCTCGAGGAGCCGCAGGTCGCCGAATCCGCCCTGCGCCGCGAACCCGACGCCGAGCCGGTCCGGCCGCAACCCCTGTGACGAGCCGACCAACAGACCCTCGACGTCACGGTGTTCGATGCCGGCGTCGGCAAGGGCGGCCCGCGTAGCCTGGCCGGCGAGCTGCACCGGGGTGGCGTCCCCGGACGGGCTGGGGCGCAGCGACATCTGAGTCATTCCCAACCCGACGATGTCCACGTGGGTCATGGTGTCGGTGGCTTTCGTTCGCCCCGGTAGTGGCCGACTCGCAGCCAATCCTCGCGATCCTCGGGTGTAGCAAGGGTGAAGCTGGACAGTTCCAGGGGGTCCAGGAAGACCTCGTCACCGCTTTCCAGATCCTCGACCAACAGGCGGCGGCCGTTGCCGGACCCGTCCAGCCACAGCCGGACCGCGGCGAACTCATTGATCAGGATCGCCAACTCGCGACGCTTCGGCGTGTGATTGTCGGATTCCATGGCGACGGTGGCTCTTCTCTGGTGCTCAAGTTCAGGCGGAGAGACTCACCAAGTATTACCGCATACAACTGTCAGAATCAATCGACCGATTGTTGGGCGGCATTGCGGTAACCGTGCCAGAACATGCACACTGACTGCGTAAAGTCGTCGCTGACGCTGGGCGACACCGATGTCAGAAATGCTGCGAAGGGACCGTATGACCGAGACCGTCACCTCCGGTGCCGTGATCGACACTGAGGACTACCGGAGCATCTGGATGTACCTCAAGGAGCTGGAGTTCCGGCAGGGGTTCATCGACGTTGCGGTGCATGGGTCGCGGGTGCGGACCCGCTATGCCGAAGCGGGCCGGCCGGACAAGCCGCATGCGATCCTGCTGCACGGCACAGGCGGGCACTGGGAGACTTTCGCGCCGAACCTGGCCGCGTTGAGCGAGCACTTCCACTGTGTGGCGATCGACATGGTCGGCAACGGCTTTTCCGACAAACCTGATTACGACTACGAGATCGCGGTCTACGTCGAGCATGTCCTCGGCGTGATGGACCACTTCGGGATGGAGCGGGCGAACTTCGTCGCGATGTCGCTGGGCGCCTGGGTGGCCTCGACGATCGCGGCGCACCATCCCGACCGGGTGTCGAAGGTGATCCTGATGTCGCCGGCGGGCAAGGAGGCGGCCGCATCGAACATGGCGCGAATCCGCGCCGAACGAACCAAAGCCGTCAACGAACCCACTTGGGATTCGCTGCACGCGGTGTTCGCCCACCTCATCGCCGACGAGGCCAACCGCCTGCCGGACCTGATCGGGCTGCGCCGAGCGATCTACCAGCGGGACGACACTCGAGAGAGCATCGACCACCTGCTGATCCTGCAGGACGCCGCGGTTCGCGATCGCAACCTGATACCCGAGGACGAGTGGAAGTCGATCACCGCACCGGTCATGGTGGTCGCCTCGGGTCGCGACCACGGGGTGTACCAGGAGACGGCCACCTCGATTGCCCGCTTGATCCCGCATGCCGAGGTCTTTGAGATGCCTGATGTCCGGCACTGGCCGCATTTCGAAGATCCGGAATCGTTCAATTCAGCGGCTGTTTCGTTCCTCACCAGGTGAGACTGTGCCGATGAGACGGCCGGGGCCCGGCGAGATCGACGAGATCGCTCGAAGGCTGTACGCGGCCGAGCAGAACCGCAAGCCAATCCGGCAGTTATCGCTGGAGTTTCCCGACATGACCGTCGAGGACGCCTATGCGGTACAACGGGCACTGGTCGGACTCAAGGTCGCCGACGGTCGCGTGATCAGGGGCCGCAAGATCGGACTGACCTCCAAGGTCATGCAGCGGGCTGCCTCGATCGACGAGCCGGACTACGGCGCGATATTCGATGACATGTTCATCGAGGACGGCGGCCATGTGGCGCTCGGCCGTTTCATTCGCCCCCGCATCGAGGTGGAGCTGGCCTTCGTCCTCGGTGAAACGCTGCGCGGACCCGGCGTGACGTTATTCGACGTGCTGCGCGCCACCGAATTCGTGACCCCGGCCTTGGAGATCCTCGACGCTCGGGTCCAGATGTCAGACCCCGAAACCGGCCACCTGCGCACGATCGTGGACACAATCGCCGACAACGCCGCCAACGCGGGGCTGGTGCTCGGTGGCCGGGTGTTCCGCCCGCTAGACGTCGACCTGCGCTGGGTGGCCGCGCTGCTGTTGCGCAACGGCACCATCGAGGAGTCCGGCGTCGCTGCAGCCGTGCTCAACCATCCGGGCAACGGCGTAGCCTGGCTGGCCAATCGGCTTGCCCCGCATGATGTTTCGTTGCAGAACGGTGACGTGATTCTCTCCGGTTCGTTCACCAAACCGGTGTTCGCCGAGCCTGGGGACAGCTTCGTCGCCGACTACGGTCCGCTCGGCACCGTCTCGGTGCTGTTCGCCCCCCGCAGCCACCCGCCCGGCGACATCGAGCAGAGCGACCCGGCGCCATGACCTCACGCTGGGCGCAGCGGATCGCCGGTGACCGTCCACGGTTCGGCATGTGGCTCGCCTCGGGCAGCGGGTACATCGCCGAGATCTGCGCCGGATCTGGTATCGACTGGGTGCTGGTCGACCAAGAGCACGCACCCAACGACATCCATAGCACGTTGGCACAGCTGCAGGTACTGGCCGGCTATCCCGACGTCGATGTGGTGGTGCGCCCACCGGTGGCCGACCCGGTCCTCATCAAGCAACTCCTCGACATAGGCGCGCACAATCTCATCGTCCCGATGATCGGCAGCCCCGCGGAAGCGTCCGCCGTCGTCGACGCAACCCGGTACCCGCCCGCTGGTATCCGGGGGGTCGGCAGCGCGTTGGCGAGAGCTTCCCGCTGGAACCGCATTTCTGACTATCTCGTCACTGCGGATGACCGCGTCTCGGTGACGGTGCAGGTGGAGTCGATGGCTGCGCTGGCAGTGTTGGGCGATATCGCGGACGTCGACGGAATCGACGCGGTCTTCATCGGGCCTGCCGATCTAGCCGCCTCCATGGGCAAACTTGGTCAGCCCGAGCATCCAGAGGTAGTGCGTGCCATTGAGAATGCGTTAGCGACGATCGTCGAGCGCGGCAAGAGCGCGGGCGTGAACGCGTTCAACGAGACCCTCGCCCGGCGATACCTGGCCGCCGGAGCGACGTTCGTTCTGGTCGGTGCCGACGTGACACTACTGGCCCGCGGCGCGGAGCAGCTGGTCGCCAGGTACCGGCAGCGCCAGCAATAAGCTTTATTTCTGACTATTGTGTCACCTATACTCGGGGAGCTATGGACCTGAATTTCACCGCCGACCAATTAGAGTTCCGTGAGCAGGTCCGCACGTGGCTCGACGAGAACAAGCCGACCGAACCCAGGCCGCGCGACCACGCCGGCATCCGCCAATACGACCTGGCCTGGCAGCGAATCCAGTGGGAGGGCGGCTGGGCCGGCATCGCGTGGCCCACAAAATACGGCGGCAAGGGACTGACCCTGCTGCAGCAGCTGATCTGGTACGAGGAGTACGCACGGCGCGGATTCCCAGGCATCGACGCATGTTTCGTCGGCCTGTCCCATGCCGGACCAACATTGATCACTCGCGCCACCGACGAGCAGAAGCTCTTCCACCTCCCGAAAATCCTCAAAGGAGAAGTGATTTGGTGCCAGGGCTTTTCCGAACCCGAAGCCGGCTCTGATCTCGCAGCATTGCGTACGAAGGCGGTGATCGACGGCGACGACCTGGTTGTCACCGGCCAGAAGCTATGGACCAGCTTCGCCACCGTCGCCGATTACCAGGAACTGTTGGTGCGCACCGACAACACCGGCGGCAAGCATCACGGAATTACCTGGGTAATCTGCGACATGTCGGCGTCCGGAATCGACGTCAGGCCGATCGAGACCATCGAAGGCGGCGCGGAATTCTGCGAGGTCTTCTACGACAACGTGAGAATTCCGCTGTCCAACGTCGTCGGCGAGATCGACAACGGCTGGTCGGTGGCGATGTCGACGCTGTCCTTCGAGCGGGGCACCGCTTTCACCGCGAATCAGGTGCGGCTTGCCAAGATCATCGAAGACCTCGTCGACTACGCCCGAGACCACGTCGGCCCCGACGGCCGACGGCCGGCCATCGCCGACGACGAGATCGCGCGGCGACTGGCCCGCGCCCGGGCATCGGTGACGTCATTGCGGGCGCTGACATACCAGAACATCTGCCTGGCCATGCAGTCCGAGACACCGGGCCCGAAAGGTTCGATGGTCAAGCTGCTCTATGCCGAGCTCGCCAAACAGATCGGCAAGCTGGCCATGGACATCCTTGGTCCGGGCGCTATTCGGTATTCGTCACGATGGGACGCCGATGGCTGGGTGGGCTATTACTACTACTCGTTCTCGCAGGCGATCGGCGGTGGCACCTCGGAGATCCAGCGCAACATCCTGGGTGAGCGTGTGCTCGGTCTGCCGAGGTAGGGAGGCAGTCATGGACCTGCTGCCCAGTGCTGAACAGCTCGAGATCGTCTTGACCGCATCGGAATTCATCGCCGAACGGATGTCGGTCGAGCAGCTGCGCGCCGACCGCGCCAAGCCTGCCGCCGTGCGGCCCGAGGTGTGGCGCGAGGGCGCTGAGATGGGACTGCTCACGCTTGGGCTGCCGGAGCAATTCGGCGGGTCCGGTCAGCCGTTCGATGATGAGGTGCTGTTGCACATCGAACTGGGCAGGCGGCTGGCACCAGGCCCATTCCTGGCGGGGACGTTGGGCGCACGGGTCGCTGCCGCCTGCGGTGACGCAGTGCTGGCCGGTGAGATCGGCTCGGGCGCAGCGACCGTCGCGCTTGGGGTCTTACGAGGTGACGGCGAGGCGCGCACCGTCAAGGGCACTTTCGACCTGCTCGACTGGTTCGGTGCACGTTATGCACTGGTGTTATCGCGGCAAGGCGCCGCACTCGTCGACATCGCGGTTTTCGGCGAGCCGACCATCGTCGAATCCGCCGACCCCGGTGTCCGGTTGGCGTCAGCATCCGTGACCGGGGCCGTGCCGCTGCACTGGCTGCCCGCCGAGAAGGAGTGGATCTGGGGACGCGCGATTATGCTCGCGTCAGCTTTCCTGACCGGACTGGCGCTGGCCGCCGCCGCCGAGTCGGCCCAACACGCCAAGACGCGCGAGCAGTTCGGCAAGCCGATCGGCGCCAACCAGGCGATCAAGCACAGTTGTGTCGACATGGCGGTGGCCGCTGAGGCCGCACGGGCCCAAACCTTCTTCGCTGCAATCGCTTTGGACAGCGGGCGCGACGACGCGTTGTGGCAGGTTTTGTCCGCATTCACAGTGGCCGGCACGGCTGCCGTCGACAACGCCGCGGCGGGCATCCAGGTCTTCGGGGGTATGGGCTACACCTTCGACAGCAACATGCACCTCTATCTCAAACGTTCCCACCTACTCCGGCACCTGTTCGCCGAGCCCAACGACGTTCTCGCGGAACTGATCACGCAGGACAGGCTGCAGTGACCGTCGCGATTGCCGGCGTCGCGCTGTCCGATGTGGGCCGCGTCAACGAAAAGGGCCCCTACGAGCTGATAGCACAGGCCAGCCGTCGAGCTCTGGCCGATGCCGGCCTTTCACCCGCCGATGTCGACGGCCTGGCGTCTACCGGACAGGGCACGCTGCCCCCAGTCGACGTGGGTGAATACCTAGGGCTGCGGCCCCGGTGGGTGGACTCGACGGCGGTCGGCGGCGCGGCATGGGAGGTGATGGCCTCGCACGCCGCCGACGCCATCACCGCGGGTCACGCCGATGTCGTGCTGCTGACGTATGGATCGACCGCTCGTGCCGACCTCAGAAAGGGATTGCGAGGCGCGAGCATCAACTGGGGTGCGCGCGGACCGCTGCAGTGGGAAGCGCCGTACGGGCACACGTTGATCTCCAAGTACGCGATGGCGGCCCGCCGCCACATGTCTCAGTACGGCACCACCATCGAGCAGCTCGCCGAGGTGGCGGTGTCGGCGCGGTGCAACGCCGCGGACAACCCCGAGGCGTATTACCGCGACCCGATAACGATCGACGACGTGCTGTCGGGGCCGATGATCGCCGACCCGTTCACCAAGCTGCACTGCTGCATCCGCAGCGATGGCGGCGCCGCGGTGGTGATGGTCAACGCCGACCGGGTCAAGGATCTGCGGTCGCGGCCGGTGTGGGTGCTCGGCGCCGCAGAGACCACCTCGCATATGTTGACCTCGCAGTGGGACGACATGACCGTCGGACCCGCGGCGGTCAGTGGCCCGCTCGCCTTCGCCCGAGCCGGCGTGTCGCCGGCCGAGGTCGACGTGGCAGAACTCTATGACGCGTTCACCTACATGCTGTTGCTCACCCTTGAAGACCTCGGATTCTGCGCGAAGGGGGAGGGCGGCGCGTTTGTGGAAAGGGGAAGTCTGCGCATCGGGGGGCACTTACCCACCAACACCGACGGCGGCGGCCTGTCAGCATGCCATCCCGGTCAGCGCGGCCTGTTCCTGCTTGTTGAGGCAGTCCGCCAGTTGCGTGGTCAATGCGGACCGCGCCAGGTGGCGGATGCGAAAATTGCTTGTGTCAGCGGCACCGGTGGCTGGTTCTGCTCAAGCGGCACAATGGTTCTCGGCAACGAGGAGCCATGACAGCGCTGAGTGGTGACTTCGCGAACACCCGCGAGTTGCTGGAGGCCGCAGCCGTGGTGTACGGCGACCGTGAAGCGTACGTCGAACCCGGCTCGCGAATCTCGTTCGCCGAATGGGCGTCGCGCTCCCGCAGGGTTGCGCCCGGGTTGGTCGCCCGTGGGGTCGGCAAGGGCGACGTGGTGGCGCTGCGATTGCCGTCGGGGATCGATTACGCGACGTGCTATGCCGCCGCGGCAACCATCGGTGCCATCACCACCGGGATCAACCCCCGGCTGGGCCCCCGAGAGGTTGGGGCCATCCTCGAGCAGACGGAGCCGGCGCTGGTAATTTCCGAACCCGCCGAGCTGCGCCGCCTTTACGACGAAGGGGGCGACCGATTTCCGGGTGTCCCTGATGTTGAGATAGACGGTCATGACCCCGTCGCGTTGATCTTCTCCAGCGGAACCACCGGCTTGCCCAAGGGAGCGGTGTTCGATGGGAACAATCTACTGGCCGGTGCGGTCTCAGCGGGGGTGATGAGCGCACCTTATGACCGCCGCCTGACCTCTACGCCGTTCGCCCACGCCGGCTACATGTTCAAGTTGTGGGACCAACTACTTTGGGGCACAACGCTTGTGATTCCACCGACGCCATGGTCCGCCGCCGGGATGGCCACCGCTCTGCACGAGGAGCGGATCACCGTCGCGGGTGCGGTGCCCACCCAATGGGCCAAGTTATTGGAGGTGTCGCCGGCCATGTTCCCACATCTGCGCGTGGGCGTGGTTGCGACCGCACCCGCGTCTCCGGAGTTGGTGCGCGCGGTAGCCGACCGCATCGGCGTGCCACTGGTGGTGCGTTACGCCATGACCGAATGCCCGACGATCTGCGGCACCGAGCCCGAAGATGCACCCGACATCCAGTTCCGCACCGTGGGCAGGCCGGCGCCAGGCATGGCGGTGCGGCTGAGTGGCGACG
Organism: Mycobacterium sp. SMC-2; assembly: GCF_025263485.1. Lineage (NCBI taxonomy): Bacteria > Bacillati > Actinomycetota > Actinomycetes > Mycobacteriales > Mycobacteriaceae > Mycobacterium > Mycobacterium sp. SMC-2. The sequence continues at coordinate 5,711,278 of NZ_CP079863.1, read as the reverse complement.
GCGTGGTCGAGGTCCGCGGGCCGTGCGTGATGCGGGGTTACTGGCGCAATCCCGAACTGACCGCGGAAGTGTTGCGTGACGGCTGGTTACGTACCGGCGACTTGGGTGTGGTGCACGACGACGGCACGCTGTCGCTGATCGGGCGCCGTGATGACATGTACATCCGTGGCGGGTTCAATGTGCACCCAGTCGAGGTGGAGCAGGTCATTGCCACACATCCGGCCGTCTCGCGGGCGGTGGTCGTCGGGTGCCCGGCGCCCGTGATCGGCGAGATCGGTGTGGTCTTCGTCGTGCCGAAAGACGCCTCCGCGCCGCCGTCGCTGCCGGAACTTCGGACCCATGTGCATACGCAGCTGGCCGATTACAAGGCGCCGGATCAGCTCATCGTGGTCGACGACATCCCGCTCACCGCGATGTTCAAACCAGACCGGTCAGCGTTGCGTTCGTTGGCCGCGGCAAATGTCCGAGGTCACGGAACGTGAAATTCCCTACGACTCAGTCCTTTCCGGATCCATCCGGCTGCTCGGAAGTGACGTCATTTGTTGATTGTCGGCGGCGCGAGGGACGCGATGAGGAAGGTCCGCAAGATTCCCTCGTCACCGCCGTCTTCGGGCCGGGCCGGTTCGGCGATCAAGCTGAACGCAATGCGGGTGACCCAGTGCGCCATTGTTTCCGGGGACACGTCGTCGCGGACCTGACCGGCGGCGGCTGCGGCCGCGATGCGTTGACCGAGGTTTTCGGCAAGGTCTCGGCGCCACAACTCGGAGGCTTCGGCGGCCCGGAACGTGCGTCCGGCTTCCTGCTCAGCGATCAGCAGCCGCATCGACGGTGATCGTCGCCCGGTCTCCATACCGACAAGGACCGCCTGCACCAGTTGCTCGAGGAACGGCTCGTCGGTGTGCCAGCATGGCTCACCCGCATCCAGGACCTCGGTCACCGCGCGCACGAAACATGCTGCCAGCACCGCATCTTTGTTGGGGAAATACGAGTACACCGTGGTGCGGTGTACGCCGGCGCGGTACGCGATGTCGCTCATCCGCGTGCGGCTGGGCCCGCGGTCGGCGTAGCAGGCCTCGGCGGCGTCGAGCAGCCGATCCCGGGCCTGCTGTTCGTCGACAGGTGTGTCGGCGCCCCAAGCCGTGGCGCGGCCGGGAGCTGACTGTCCGGTGACCGTCATGATCGGCACCTTACCTGTGACGCTTGACCGAGACTACACAATTGCTTAGCGTGTAGCGCACACTACAAAGTAACGCAAACTGTAGTTTGCGACACGTTCTCGCAGTCCACGAAGGGACGATGGTCATGACAGTCGAGCAGGAGGTCTGCCCGCTCCACGCGAACTTCGATCACCATTCGCCGGAATTCCGGGAGGCGCCGCCCCACGCGGCGCTCGCGCAGATGCGCGCGCAGTGCCCGGTTACCCATTCCGAGCAGCATGGCGGCTTCTGGTCGCTGCTGGACTACGAGTCGGTGTTCGAGGCCGCCCGCGACGACGAACTGTTCAATTCCTACCCGTCGGTCGGTGTGCCGGCCAGCACGGCTCCGTTCCCGATCCTGCCGATCGAGACCGATCCGCCGCTGACGAAGAAGATGCGCCAGGTAACGGTCAAGACGTTCGCGCCCGGCGCGGCCGAACGGCTAAGACCGGAGGCGCGACGGATGGCCTCCGAGATGGTCGACGAGTTCATCGAGCGAGGTGAATGCGACATCGTTGGCGAGCTGACCACCCCGCTGCCCGCCAAACTCGTGCTGCACATGCTCGGGTTCGACGAGTCGAAGTATCTGCAGTGGGTGAACTGGGTGCACACCTTCGTCCACGACCGCACCCACGATGAGCAGAAGGCCGCCACCGCGGCCATGGAGCTGTTCGCCGAAATCCACAAGCACATGGCCGAGCGCCGCGAGGCCGGTGAGAATGGCGACGACCTTTTCGGCGAGATCTTAAACGGGCAGATCGACGGCGTCCCACTCGACGACATGCAGATCACCATGTACACCGTGATGATGATGCTGGGCGGCATGGACACCACCAGCGGCCTGACTGGAAATGTGCTGCTGCGCTTGATCAATCAGCCTGAGCTCCGCCGAATCCTCATCGAGCAGCCGGAATTGCTCAAACCCGCCACCGACGAGTTCCTCCGGCATGCCACACCGACCTTGGGGCTGGCCCGCACGGTCTCGCGCGACGCCGACTTCCACGGCCAGCAACTCAAAGCCGGTGACCGCGCCATCCTCATGTGGGCGGCGGCAAACCGCGACCCGGCAGTGTTCGACGAACCGGACAAGATCGACCTGTGGCGCAAGAACAGCCAGAAACACATGGCCTTCGGGGTCGGACAACACCGCTGCCTTGGCTCACATCTGGCGCGGATGATGTTTCAGGAGATGATCTCCGAAATCCTCGAGCGCCTGCCCGACTTCGAAGCCAACGGGCCGGAGGTGATGTTCGAGGACGCCGGTGAGGTATACGCCCCGCGCAGCCTGCCGATCAAGTTCACCCCGGGCAACCGTAAGGAAGTGAAATCCTGATGCCCAGAATCGAATTCGACCAATCCCGCTGCGTCGGACATGCACAGTGTTATGCGGCGGCGCCCGACGTCTACGTGCTCGACGACAACGGGTATCTCCTGCCACCGCCCAGCGTGATCGACGAATCGCTGCGCGATCGCGCGATCGCAGGTGCAAGCGCCTGCCCGGAAGGGGTACTGAAAGTCGTCGACGACGAATAACGGTCGGCTGCACCGTGCGGGCAGGCAAGCGCCCCAGAGCACGCGTGAAATCCCTCGGCGGGGGCCGGCGGCCCATATCCGCAGCCCGCGGCAAGCATTGAACGATGTTTAAGTAAGCTCGCTAGCTGTGGATTTGGACCCGCTTAACTGGATGGACCTGCGTGCCGACGACCGCGTGCGGGCCGGCCTGCGCCGGGAGTTGCGGGCGCGACCACCGCGGACCGGGCTGATCGATCTGGCATCCAACGACTACCTGGGACTGTCACGACATCCCGCAGTGATCCGGGGTGCGATCGAGGCCGTCTGCACCTGGGGCACCGGCGCAACCGGGTCTCGGCTGGTGACGGGTACGACCCTTGACCACGAGCAGCTGGAGACAGAGCTTGCCGACTTCGTCGGCGCAGAGGCAGGCCTGGTGTTCGCCTCCGGGTACGCCGCGAATCTGGGCGTGGTGACGGCCCTGGCCGCTCGCGGAACGCTGGTGGTCTCCGATGCCAGCAGCCACGCCTCGCTGGTGGATGCCTGCCGGCTGTCGAGAGCCAGGGTGGAGGTCACCCCGCACGGTGACGTCGGGTCTGTCGAGCGGCTGCTGGCCGAACGCACCGAGGAGCGCGCCCTGGTGATCACCGAATCGGTGTTCAGCGCCGATGGCGACCTGGCGCCATTGGCGGAGCTGCACCGCGTGGTGCGCGCCCACCAGGCGGTGCTGATCGTCGACGAGGCGCACGGCATCGGCGTACGCGGCGAGGGCGGTCGCGGTCTCGTGCACGAGCTCGGTCTGGCCGGCCAGCCAGATCTGGTGATCACCGCGACGCTGTCGAAGGCGCTGGCAGCCCAGGGCGGTGTGGTGCTGGGCAGCGAGCGACTGCGCAGCCACCTGATCGATACCGCACGGACGTTCATCTTCGACACCGGACTCGCCCCGGCAGCCGTGGGTGCCGCGCTCGCCTCGTTACGGCTGTTGCGCCAGGACCCGACGATGGCAGGTCGGGCACTGGCCCGCGCCGCCGAGATCTCGCGCTTCGTGTCGGTGGCCGAACCTGATTCGGCGGTCGTCTCCTACGTGCTGGGGGAACCGCAGCGCGCCTATGCGGCCGCTGAGGCCTGCCGAGCCGGTGGACTGAGCGTCGGCTGCTTTCGGCCGCCGACCGTGCCAGCCGGCACCTCGCGGCTGCGTTTGACGGCGCGCGCCAACCTAACCGACACCGAGATGGACACCATCGCAACGGTTCTCAGCGACATTCGCGCGGCGGTGGCATAAACCGAGTGGGGCAGCGCCCCAGTTTCGGCTAGTCCGGCCCGGCTTACCCCCTCGGTGTTGCCATTGCGGTTCGGAACGCCGGACGACATCAGAAGGTGCGCAGAAGGTGCGCGTCGCGGGGGGACCCGGCGTTGGCCCGGAACCACCGTAGCGACGGTCAAGCGGTTGCTGGGCCTGCAGCTCGCGATGCGCCTGGCCCCACCGATACCCATCCGGCGGGACGGCGGGCGACAAGCTGGTGCCGCACTGCAGCACTCGCGATCGGCGCGCCGCGCTGCCTGGTGACGCGGGCAGTCAGCCGCCGAGCCGCAGTCCCGGATTCCGGGTGCCGAACACATCAGTCGCCATGATCACACCGAGCTTGTTTGCGTCCCAGCGCTTCTGGCCGCTAGAGACCGTCGCGACCGGATGCCAGCCCTTAAGTAACTGGATGTTCTCCCCGAGCGCGCGGATGACTTGTCCGCTTATGTGGCCGGCTTCCGGACTTGCCAGCCACGCCACCACCGGCGAGCCCAGCGACGGGTCCTTGGGGTCGAACTCGTCCTCGGCGCGTTCGTCGGCTTCGATCGCCGCCGCAGCTCCGGGCATCGACGCGGACATCCGCGTACGGCCACCGGGGCTGATGACGTTGGCGGTGGCGCCGATCGAGGCCAGTTCCAGACTCAGGGTCTGCGTCAGGCCAACGATCGCTGCCTTGGCCGCACTGTAGTTGGTCTGCCCGAAGTGTCCGTGCAGGCCGGCTCCCGAGGTGGTGTTGATGATCCGGCCATACACCTTGGCGCCATCCTTGGCCTTCGACTCCGCACGCCATTGTCGGGTTACCGCGCGGCTGGTCAGCCAGCTGCCCCGAACATGCACCCGCATCACGAGGTCGAAGTCCTCGACGGTCATGTTCCAGATCGCCTTATCGCGGACGATCCCCGCATTGTTCACGAGGATGTCGAGCCGACCCAGCTGGGAGTAGGCGCGTTCGACCGCGAGCTCGACCTGCTGTTCGTCGCCGACGTCGCTGAAATCCGAAACCGCCTCGCCGCCTCGGCTTTCGATGATCTGCACCACCTCGTCGGCGACCTTTCCACTCCCCTCACCGGCCAATGAGGTGCCCAGGTCGTTGACGATCACCGTCGCGCCGTGCTTGGCCAACTCCAGCGCATGCCCACGACCGATGCCGTGTCCGGCGCCGGTGACCAACGCAACCTTTCCGTCGAGTAGTCCTCTCACTCGTCCTCCTTGCTTGCGGTGAAGACCGTCAGATAGGGGCTGTCCGGATCCTGGTCGTCGACGGGCCGGAATTCAGCGGTGACCGCCATTCCGATGCGGAGCTGTTCGTCGGGAACACCCTCGATCATCGTCATCACCCGCGGCCCCTCGGCAAGTTCGACAATGCCCGCGACATAGGGCACCCGGTCGCAGAACGGCGGGAGGTCGTTGACGTACACCGTCGAATACGTGTACAGGGTGCCGCTACCGCTGGCCTGGACCGGAACGACGTCCTCGCTCCAGCAATGTGGGCAAAACGGCCGCGGGTAGTGGTGCACCGTCGCGCAGGCGCGGCAGTGCGCGATCAGCAGCCGACCCTCCCGCGCAGCCTGCCAATACGGTGCGCTGGCCGGGTCGATCACCGGGATGTCGGCACGGGCCATGGTCACCACCCCGTGTAGCGGGTCGGGCGTTTCTCGACAAAAGCCTGCACACCCTCTTGGGAGTCATGCGAATACGACTGGATCTCCTGGGCCATCGCCTCGGCGGTGAATGCGGCGCTGCGGTCGCAGTCGGGGGAGCCGTTGAGCAGGCGCTTGGTGAGCGCGATCGCGCTGGTGGGCGCCGTGGCCAGTCGGCCGGCGAAGTCGGCTACCACGGCGTCGAGTTCCTCGACCGGCACCACCCGGTTCACCAGGCCCAGGGCCAACGCCTCGGCAGCACCCAGCTTTTCCCCAAAGAACGCCATCTCCTTGGCTTTCTGCATGCCGATGCGCCGAGGCAGCAGGTAGCAGCCACCACCGTCGACGGCAAGGCCCCGCTTGACGAAAGATTCTGCGAAGTAGGCGTTCTCGGCCGCGATGACCAAATCGCTGGCGTAGGCCATGTGGGCGCCGAGTCCGGCGGCGGCGCCCTGCACCACGGCAATGACCGGTTTGTTGCAGTCCAAGATGCCGGCCACCAGCTTCTGTGCGCCGTTCATGATGCGCCGCATCGGATCCAGTACCCGTTTGTCGACCGTCTGACGGCGGTCCTGCAACGTGTTCACATCGGCGCCGGAGCAGAAATGTTTCCCGGTGGCGCGCAACACCACAACGCGTGCCCGCTCGTCGGAGTCAGCGGCCGCCAACAGCGCGATGAGGGCGTCGCGGTCGGCGGGTCGCAACGCGTTGGCTGCATCCGGCCGGTTGAGCGTGATGGTCATGACACCATCGGCGACGTCGGACAGGATGGTGGTGGTCATGGCGTGTACGTCGCGTTCAGGTGCTTGATGCCGTTGACGAAGTTGGAGCGCAGCATCACGGGTTCGCCGACTGTTCTGATGTCGGGGTAGCGGTCGTAGATCATCTTCAACGCCACGTTGAGCTCCAGCCGGGCCAGGTGTGCACCCAGGCAGAAATGCGGTCCGGGACCACCGAAGGCCAGGTGATTGTTCGGGGTGCGGGTGATGTCAAAGACCTCCGGTTCGTCGAAGGCCGCCGGATCGCGGTTGGCCGCCCCGTACCACATCACCACCCGGTCGCCCTTGCTGAAAGTGTGAGAACCGGATGCCAGCGTCACCCCGTCGGCGGTCACGGTTCGGCGCATATGGATCACCGGGCTGCCGTAACGCAGAATCTCCTCGACCGCCCGGGGGGCGAGCGCGTCGTAGTCGCTGAGTAGCCTGTCACGCTGATCGGGGTGGTGGGTCAGGATGTGCAGACCGTGGGTCAACGCATTACGCGTGGTCTCGTTACCCGCCCCCACCAGCAGGATGAAGAACTTCGCCAGCTCCTGCGGAGTGAGGTTCTCCTCCTCCGAGGTGACCAGCTTGCTGATCACATCGTTGGTGGGGTTGGCGATGCGGTCCTCGGCGATCCCCTTGAGCAGGTCAATCATCTTGACACTTGTCTCGGTGACGGCGGCCTCGATACCGGCCACGCTTTGTTCGGGCACATATTCCGGGTCCGAGGCCCCCAAAATCACGTTGGTGGACTGGAGAATGAACTGCTCGTGCTCGCGCGGCACACCGAGCATGGTGTCGATGATCCGCAAGGGCAGCAGGATCGCGAAGTCAGTGACGAAATCGCAGTCGCCCGACGCGGGCATCGCATCGAGGATCTCCGCGGTGGTGTGTTCGACCAGGCCGCGCAGTTCCGAGAGCATGCGCGGGGTGAAGCCGCGGGACACAATCTTGCGGATCCGCATGTGCTCTGGGTCATCCATGTCGATGATCGAGCCGCGGTACTCCCGCATCTCCGGTGTCTGGTCGAAGATCTGGGTGCCCTGGCCCGAACAGAAGTCCCCAGGGCGACGGCTGATGTCAACGATGTCGGCGTGGGTACCGACCGCCCAGAATCCCTTGCCTTTCCGCCCGATCGGCACGAAGACCGGCCTGCCGGCGTCACGAAGTCGGCGATACAGCGCGGTGCGTTCGTCGGGGTGGTCCTGCCACCACCCCAGGTCGATGAGCGAGGTGAATTCCAGTTCGTCGGTGTCGAGCGCGTTCACACACCAAATTCTGGCACTCGTGTCACCCTGAGGCAACGAATCGGTACCGGGAAACAATTGAAAGGACACTAATCCAGTGTCAGCCAGCCCCTTGAGCGGACGCAGAATCTAACATTACTGTCACTGTAGGCAGGAGGCGGATCGGTTGGGTGCCAAGGGAGAGCAGATGACGCTGCGGGTCGGTGTGGTGGGGGTGGGCTGGGGCGCCCACGTGCAGGTTCCCGGGTTCCGGGCCGCCGATGGTTTCGAACCGGTCGCCTTGTGTGCGCGCACGCCCGAGAGGTTGGGCCGGGTGGCGGCCAAAGTGGGTATCGAGGACACCTCCACCGACTGGAAGTCGTTCGTGACCCGCGATGATCTCGATGTCATCTCCATTGCCACCCCGACGGTGTTGCACCGTGAGATCACGCTGGCCGCGTTGGAGGCAGGCAAGGCGGTGCTCTGCGAGAAGCCGCTGGCAGGGGAGCTCAAGGCGGCCGCTGAGATGGTGCGCGCCGCAGCGATGTCGGGCCGGCCGACTGCCTGCTGTTTCGAGAACCGCTGGAATCCGGACTGGCTCTCCGTCGCCGATCGGGTCCGCGCGGGTTTCCTCGGCAAGCCTTACCTCGCCCGGGTCAGCCGCAGCGCGTCCTACTGGCATCCCACTCACGCCGGTCAGGCGCGCTGGATGTACGACCGCGACCAAGGGGGCGGCTACCTTGCCGGGATGCTGGTGCACGACCTGGATTTCCTGTGCAGCCTGTTGGGTCGTCCCCAGTCAGTCTGCGCTGAGGTGCGCACCAGTGAGCCGCTACTCGAGTTACCCGACGGGGAGGTGGTGCCCGTCACCGCCGACGACACCGCCGCGGTCCTGATGCGCATGGAGGCCGGCCTGACCGCGATCCTGAGCGTCTCGGTGATGGGTGCCCACGCCGACCACTATCGCCTTGAGTTGTTCGGCGCTGACGGCACCATCATTGGAGACGGCGATCTGCGATCGACGACATATCTGGCGGGGGCCGCCGGCGCCGATGGATTGAGCCCGCTGACGGTCAGCAACCGCGAACCCGCCCACCCGCAGTACCTGCCCTCGGGCCTGGCCGGACACGCTAGCAGGGCGATGGCATTGATGCTCGAGGATTGGTATCCGGCCTTCGACGGCGAGCCGACCACCGCGGCCACCTTTGAAGACGGGCTGCTCAGCCTCGCCGTGATCGACGCCGCCCACCGATCCGCCGAGGGAGGAGGATGGGAGACGGTTCATGTCAGCGGATGAGCGTGCCAGTGGTGTTCATGCCACGCCGGGCTCCTACGTCTTGGACCCCTCACCCGCCGGGTAGATCAGCACGCCGCGGATGTTGGCGCCAGCGTGCATGTCAGCGTAGCCGTCGTTGACCTTCTCCAGCGGATAGGTCCTGGTGACCATCGAGTCCAGATCCACCTGACCGGCGCTGACCAGTTCGAGGATCTTGGGGATATCGGCGCGCGGATTTCCCGAGCCGTACAGCGTGCCGATGATCTGCTTCTCGGTCAGGGTGAGGTCCATCAGGTTGGCGTGGATCTCCCGCTCCAGCATGGGGTGGATGTTGGTGATCACCAGCCGGCCGCGCTTGGCCGTCATGGCCAGCGCCCGGCCGACCAGCTTGCCCTGGCCCACGCCCATCGCACAAATGAACCGGTCGGCTCCCCGATCCCAGGTCGCCTCGGCGACAACGCTTTTGGCTTCATCCCAGTTCGCGGCGGTGTGGGTGGCGCCCATCTTGACGGCTTCGGCCCGCTTGTACTCCGACGGGTCGATCACCGTGATGGTGCGCGCTCCGGCCAGTCGCGCACCCTGCACCGCTGCCGCGCCGATTCCGCCGACCCCGGCGATGACCACCGTGTCACCGGGACGCACCCGCGCGGCGTACACCGCTGATCCCCAGCCGGTAACGAAGCCGCAGCCCAGCAAGCATGCCCGATCCAGCCGATAGTGCTGCGGGATCTTCACGCAACTGGCCTCGTGCACGACGGTGTGGTAGGCAAACGAGCCGACCCCGCACGCCACCGCCAAATCCTGGCCGTGGGCGTGGTGACGAGCGGTCCCGTCGTGAATCTGCATGCCGGAGTAGATCTTTGCGCCCAAGTCGCACAGGCTCTGATGGCCGGTCGAACACGACGGGCACCGCCCACACGACGGGATGAAACTGAACACCACGTGATCACCGGGCTGTAGCCACGACACATGGTCGCCGACGGCTTTCACCACACCCGCGCCTTCATGGCCGCCGATGCACGGCAGTCGGATTGGCATGTCGCCGGTCACCAGGTGATCGTCGGAGTGACACATCCCCGATGCGTGCAGTTCGACAAGTACCTCGGGTGCCTTGGGCGGGTCCAGTTCGATCGTCTCGATCGACCACGGGCTGTTTCGTTCCCACAGCACCGCCGCCTGCGTCTGCATCGATGTGCCCCTTCCGGCCTAGCGAATGACGGCTTGATACTCGATGAAACCCGCGATGCCCTCCGGGCCTCCTTCCCGGCCGATGCCGGACTGTTTGAAGCCGCCGAACGGGCTGCCGAAATCCAGGACCGCGGTCGAGTTGACCGCCACCGACCCCGCCCGCAACTGCGACGCCACCGCCGCCGCCCGGTCGCCGTCGGCCGACCAGACCGCACCCACCAAGCCGTACTTCGAGTCGTTGGCGATGCTCACCGCGGCACCGTCACCCTCGTCGTCGTCATAGGCGATCACAACGGCCACCGGGCCGAACACCTCCTCGCGGGCGATCTCCATGTCATTGGTGGCCGCCACCACCGCGGGGCTGACGAACCACCCCGGCCCCGGCGGTCGTTCACCGCCGGTGAGGACGGTGGCGCCCTCGGCCGTCGCCCGCGACAGGAAGCCCTCCACCCGGTCGCGCGCGGCCTCACTGATCAGCGGACCGATATCCGTGGATCGATCGGCCGGGTCACCGACCCTCAGCCCGGCCACCGCGGTGGTCAACGCCGTCAGGAACTCGTCATAGCGGCTGCGCGGCAGGATGATTCGACTCAACGCGGCGCACAGCTGGCCGTTGTTGCCCATCACCCCACCAACGAGCCCGGACACCGTCGACTCCAGCGGCGCGTCGGGCAGAACGACGGCCGCGGACTTGCCACCCAATTCGGTGCTACAGCGGCGGATCTGCGACCCGCACGACGCTGCGATCTGGGCCCCCACCGCGGTGGACCCGGTGAAGCTGATCTTGTCCACCCCGGGATGGGTGGTCAGCGCCCGACCGGTGGCGGAGCCGCCGTTGACGACGTTGACGACGCCGTCAGGCAGGCCGGCCGCCTCGAGGGCCTCGGTGAGAACGCCGATGCAAAGCGGCGCCTCCGGCGCCGGCTTGAGCACCATCGTGCAGCCCGCCGCCAGCGCCGGGCCGAGTTTGAGTGCGGCGATGAACAGCGGCGTGTTCCAGGGGATGATCGCCCCGACCACGCCCACCGGCAGCTGGTTGACGGTGACGCTGCCACCGGCGGCCGACGGTCGGGTGGAAACGAAAGGGTAATCGCGGGTGATCGCAGCGTAGGCGCGAAGCACCCCCACCGCGGTGAGCACCTGACCGAAGGTGCTCCATTTGCGCGGCGAGCCGATTTCGGCGGTGGTGAGATCGGCCAGCTCGCCCTTGCGGGCGGTGAGCGCATCGGCCAGCCGGTTCAGGGCCTCGGCCCGATCGGCGGGGGAGAAGTCGCGCCAAGGCGAGGACACCAGGGCGGTGCCGGCCGCTGCGACCGCGGCATCGAGGTCGGCGGCCCCGGCGATGCCCACCGTCGCCAGTTGGTGCGCCGTCGACGGCGAGCTCACCGCGAACCGCTCTCCGGTGCCGCCACCCCACTTACCCGCGGCATACGTTGCCGCCAACATCGCCATATCCGCCGATTCTGGCAGTAATGTCATCTTTGTACAAGCTCCCTATAGCTGGATAAGCGTCGAATCACAACTTCCCCGCCGTCACATTTTCTGACAGTATTGGTCAGATGAGCTCATCGCCCGGGTCGCCCGCCGACCCGACTTCCGGACAGCCCTGGGAAGTCATGGTCGAACGGGGCAAGATCGCCGAGTTCGCCGAAGCCACGGCGTCCGGGAATCCCGCCCACCGCGGCCCCGATGCCCTCATTCCGCCGACCTTTCTGACCACCGCCGGCCGCTGGGCGCCCGCCGGTGCGCGGGTAAGCGTTGGCTTCGATCGCAAGCGGCTGTTGCACGGCGAGCAGGAGTACACGTTCTACGCCACGCCGCCGCGCACCGGCGACATCCTGAGCGCTCAGGAGCGGATCGTCGATCGGTACGAGAAACCCGGTAAGCGCGGCGGGACGATGCGATTCGCCACCGTTGTCACCGATTTCCGTGCACCCGATGGCACCCTGATCGCCCAGGCCAAGGCCACGTTCATCGAGACGGCAGGACGATGACCGCCGCCGACATTGCACTCACCGTCGGTGCCGAGGCGCCGCCACGGGAGTTCGGACCCTTGACCCGCCAGATGTTCGTGCGCTACGCCGGCGCGTCCGGCGACTTCAATCCCATCCACTACGACGACGAGATGGCCCGCTCGGCCGGCTACCCGTCGGTCTTTGCCCAGGGCATGCTGATCGCCGGCCTGCTGGCGACCTTCGCCACTGATTGGCTGGGCGTCGCCAACGTGCGCCGCTTCAGCGTCCGCTTCCGTGAGCAGGTTTGGCCCGCCGACGTGCTGCGGTGTGCGGGACGGGTCGCTGACATCGTGACAGAGGACAGCGGCGACAGGGTAACGGTGGAGCTGACGGGGACCCGGCAGGGCGGCGGGATCGCCGTCACCGGGACCGCCGACTTCTTCATCGCGCGAAACGCTTCGGCGGGTGGCGCCGGCGACACGAATCGGCCATAAGCTGGTCAGGCCATGTCCGATGCGTCGATCGTCCGCCGAGCCAGCTACGGACCGTCCAGCCCGGCGGTCGGCATCCGGGGCGCCACCACGCGCAACCGGATCGCCGAGGTGTCACTCGAGCTGTTCGGCCGCCTCGGATTCTTCGACACCTCCGTCGATGCGATCGCCAAGGCCGCGGGCGTCTCCCGCGCCACGCTCTATCAGTACTTTCAGGGCAAAGACGAAATATTCCTGGAACTGCTCGACGAGTGCGGCAGTGCGCTGTTCCGGGTCGCCCGCCGAATCGGCCCACTAGGACCCGATGAGGTGGGCTTCGACAACCTGAATTGGTGGTTGGGCGAGTGGAGCTGGGTGTTCGAGAAGTACTCCACGATGTTCATCCAATGGACCGCGATCGCATCGTCGGACACCAAGGTGGGCCCGACGATCGCGGGCTTCGTGCGCAGCTACAACCACCGCATCGCCGAGCGGCTGGCCGCCTCCGGTGTGCGCGGCATCGATCCGGAAGTTGCGGCGATGACGATGACCGCGCTGGTGCACCGGGTCAACCTCTACGTCCACACCGGGCGCGCTTACGGATACAGCGCCAAGCAAGTGATGGACACCTTGTCGGTGTTCCTACAACTGGTGCTGTTCCCCGAAACGCCAACCGCGGTCCTGTCGAGCCTGCGGTTGCACACAGTCACAGACCCGGCTCGCGGGGTGGCTTCCGTCGTGGTGCCGCCGGCGCCGGACATCACCGGCTTGTCGATCACCGAGCGCAGCGCCGCGCTGAGCCAGCGCGCCGTCGCTACCATTGTCGCGCTGGCCGACGCGGGCGCGGCGCAGTTCCGCGAACGGGGCTACCGGCGCACCAGCGTGGACGACATCGTCGATGCGGCGGCGGTCGCGCGGGGCACCTTTTACAAGTACTTCCGAGACAAGCAGGATCTGCTGGTGGCCACAGCCGCCGAAATCTATGACGCCGCTAAGGCGTTCGCCGACCAGATCGCCAGCATCGACCCGCTGGCGGATGTGCCGACGTTGCGGCACTGGCTGAGCGCCTACATCGATTTCTACGATCGCTACTCGGGCTGCATCGACGTGTGGGTGGAGAACACCACCGATGACCCGACGGTGATCGCCCTCGGCGACAACGGCCAGGTGCTGATGGATATCGGCGTGGCGACGATGCTGATACAGCACCCAGGCCCCTACCCGTTCGATCCGATCATCTCGGCGGTCATCGTTCGCGCCCTGGTGACCAGGGTCCCGCAGGCCGCGCTGGATCTGCCCGCGCCGATCAGCGGCGACAAGGTCGTCGACCTGCTGCTGAGTTGTCTGCGGCGGGGATTCTTCGGGGCGGCCGCCTAGATTAGCCATTCCCCGATCAGGAGAACGTGGTGACGCGCGTTCGGGCCAGCTCAGCGATTTCCTCACAAGAGAAACCCAACCCCTCCAAGATCATTCGGCTGTGTGCACCGAGCGCGGGCACGTCGCCGATTCGTGCCTGCACGCCGGCCAATGTGGCCGGCGGGATAAGCGCCTCCGCCGGGCCGCCGGGTGTGTTGAACCGCCGCCAGCGGTCCCGCCCGGCCAGCACCGGATGGTTCCACACCTGTTCGACGTCGTTGATCCGTGCCGTGGCCACACCGGCCTCGTCGAGCCGACGCTGAAATTCGTCAGCGGTCAGCGAAGCGATCGCAGCGGTGATGATCGACTCCAGCTCCTCGCGGTGCGCCACCCGGTCGGGGTTGGCCGCAAAGCGGGCATCATGCACCAGTTCAGGTCTGCCCAACACGAACTCACACAGCCGCTGCCACTCCGGCTGATTCTGAACCGCCAGCAGCACCGTGCCGCCGTCGCCGGCGATGAAGGGACCGTACGGGGCGATGGTTGCGTGGCGGGCACCCGTGCGCGGGGATTGTTGAGTGCCGTAGTGACCGTAGTACAGCGGTTGTCCCATCCATTCGGCCAGCGCGTCGAGCAACGACACCGATACCGGTCGCACCTCACCGGTGGTGGCACGCACGTACAGCGCGCTGAGAAGCCCGGAAAACGCAAACATTCCGGCGGCGATGTCGGCGATTGAGACACCGGTCCGAGCCGCCTCCGCCGGGGAGCCGGTGATCGACAACAGGCCGGCCTCGGCCTGTACCAGCAGGTCGTAGGCTTTGCGGTCGCGCCATGGGCCGCTCTCGCCGTAACCGGTTATCGTGCAGGCGATCACGTCCGGATGGCGCTTCCCGACAGAGGTGGCGTCCAGGCCCAGCCGAGCCGAGGCGCCCGGCGCCAGATTTTGCACGAGGATGTCCGCGCTGTCCAGGAGGCGATGCACGACCTGCCTGCCCGCGGGTTGTTTGAGGTCCAGCGTCAGCGACTGCTTGCCGCGGTTGAGCCACACGAAGTAGCTCGACTGGCCATGCACGGTGCGGTCGTAGCCGCGGGCGAAATCACCACCATCGGGGCGCTCGACCTTGATCACCCGAGCGCCGAGGTCGGCGAGTTGGCGCGTGGCATACGGAGCCGCCACGGCTTGTTCCAGACTCACCACCGTGATGCCCGCCAACGGCGCCCCGGTCGGATCGTCAGCGTGTCGCGACATGTGTACATACTGTCAGATTTGCTTCTGGGCGGTGCGGCTTGGTGACCCGCCCGTCGGGGTGCCTCAACTCCGAGAGGTGGCGACGGCCATGCCGGTGATCCACTCCGGAACCGGCTCGTAGACCAGTGGTCGAACTGGCCGCCCCCCGCCGGCCGCGCCGGCGGCAACCCACGTCCGGACCTCGTTGGCACCGGCGCCGGCCCGCGCGTGGGCGGTGTCCACCAGCCGCGCCAGCGCCGAGACGTCCCACGTCGACATCGCGTGCAGCACTTCGGCATCCCAGTCCGGGCGGATTTTCGTGCGCGCTTCCGCCATTCCGTCGGCGATCAACCGTGCCCGTTCCTCGTCGCTGAGGTCATAGGTGTCGACCTCCAGGCTCGGCGGTGAATGTGATAGCCCGCCCGTCCCGATCACAAGCACTCGCTGGTCGACACCGTCGAGGAATCGCCCGACCGCCGCCCCAAACTCAGCCACCCGACACCCCGTCGGCAGTGGGGCGGTTGCGCAATTCACCGGCACCGGGATGACCGGCTTGGCATCCAGTGCACCAACCAGGTCTCGAATCGGTTGGGCGAATGCATGATCCAGTCCGATGCCACGGCACACCGCGATGTCGAAGCCCATAGTAAGCAGGTGTTCGCAGAGTTCGCGGGCCAGTCCGGATGCAACCTGCAGATCGCCGGCGGGATGACGCCCTTCGGCGATGATCGACGCGGACAGCGCCACGCCGAATGTTGGCACTACCTGCCGGAACGCTCGGCGGTGATCACCGCCGAACACGATCACCAAGTCGGGATCGAACTGGCGGACGTCGTCGGCGGCCGACGCCAGCGCCGCTCGGAACTTCTGCCCGAACGCCTGCTCGACGTCGCGCTCCTTGCCCGGACTATGGCTTGCGCAGACCACCAGCCGCCGATCAGAAATCACAGACGCCACCTCATCGCATAAGTGACACACATGTTAGAACGGCGTCTGCCGCCGGTCCAACCGCGGGGTAGAGAGGTCGATGCAGCGACACAGCGAAGGGCCGCGACACGTCGGGGCCGCCGCGATAGGTGCCAATCAAACCCTTCGGCCGGTGCGCTTCTCGTCGTTCCTCGGGGCGATAGGTGTGCTGTTCGCCGGCTACGTCTACCTGACCGGAAAATACCGGGGGTGAGTGACGGGCGTCAGCCAGCCCCGCGCAGAGCGTGCGGAGCGCGGTTACGTTGTGGCGGTGTGAGGCGGCTCAGGCGGCGGGTTCGACGGTGACGCGGTAGCCCAGTGCGGTGAGTTGGGCGATGTGATTACGCATCCGGCGTTCGACGTTGATCCGGCTGGTGTGGTAGTCGGATCCGAGGTCGCGGAATCGGGCCGATGGGTCGGAGAGCAACTGCCAGACGATGACGAGGATGGAGCGGGCGACCGCGACCAGTGCTTTGAGCTTGCCGCGGCGTTTGACGATGCGCCGGTAGCGTTCGCCCAGGAAGGTATCGGTCTTGGCCGCCGCTGCGGCGGCCTCACCGAGTGCACCCTTGAGGTAGGGGTTGCCCTTGCCGGTTTTGCCGCCGCGTGTCACAGGTCCGGACTGGATGGTGCGCGGGCACAGTTTCGCCCACGACACCAAGTGTGCGGCAGTGGGGAATTGGGTCATATCCAGGCCGATTTCAGCCAGGATGATCTGCGCTCCGGTCGAGCCGATGCCGGGGATTTCCTCGAGGCGTTCGACGGTGGACAGCCCGCTACCAGCCGTGGTGTGGCCGGTCGGGTTCCCGCCGCTGTCGTTCTCACTGGGTTGGGCGGCCACCAACAGGTCGTCGATGCGGGTGGTCAGCGTGTCGATCTGCGCGGTGAGGGTGTCGATCTGGTCGAGCAGCATCCGCGCCAGTTCGCCGTGGTGGTCATCAAAGCGCCCGTCGAGTGCCTTGATCAGCGCTGGGCGTTTGGTCTTCATCCGAGCCCGGGCCAAGTCGGCGAGCCGGCGGGGGTCACGTTCGCCGGCGATCAATGCTTCGATGATGTCTCGCGCCGAGAGCGTGTTGAGCGTGGAGGCCACCGACGACAGCTTGATTAGGGCGTCTTCGAGCAGTTTCTCCAGCCGCTGCCAGTATCGGGACCGTTCCCGGGTCAGATCCACCCGCAGCCGGGTGTAGTCACGTAGCTGCCGGATCGGGGCCGGCGGCACGAACGACGGTCGCAGCAGCCCTTTCTCGGTCAGCTTGGCCAGCCAAACTGCATCGAGCTTGTCCGTTTTGGGCCGTCCCGGCACGTTCTTCACATCACGGGCGTTAACCAGCTGCACGTCGAGCCCGGCCGCCTCCAGCAGGTAATACCAGATCCGCCAATAGTCCGACGTCGACTCGATCGTGACCTTCTCGATACCCAGCTCGGTGAGCTGGGCGGCCAGCTCGCTGACTGCACCCGTGGTGGCCTCCACGTCCCAGACCTTGCTGACCCGCCGACGCTCCCGCGGAGTGCGCACGCACACCTTGCCGAACGCCTTGGCCACGTCGACGGCGCACACCCGCTCGATGACCAACTCGTGCTCGGCGTCGGGAATCTCCTCCGGCACCGGCGCCTGTTTCCGTTTCAATTCGCTTGCCCTCCAATCGAGTTGACGCACTCTGGCAGCGGGCTGCCCGGGGGCCTCGGTCAAAGGGAACCGAAATTCTGACCGGCGTGCTCGAAGCAACAGTGCGTGACCCTTCCAGGTCGGGCCCCGGCGCCCAGGCTCACGTGCGGGCTCACTGGTCCCAAGGAAACGTCGGCGTCGACGGGCAACCCTAGCCCATTTTCACGCCTGCGAGGCGTCCCGGGAACGGAACTTGGGGCTCACGTGGAGTGTGTCGGGCAGCTCGAGGCCGGTTGATCCCGGTTCCCGGTCTCACTTCACCAGCGCGGGCAGCGCGGCGAACTCTTGCCGGATGAGATCGTCGAGCCCGGTATTAGGGGCCGACAACCATTGCTTGATGGCGCGGTCTACGAGCATCATGCCGATCGCTGCGAGCAGTCGGCACTCGCCGTCGGGGGACGGCAGCCCGCGCCGCTCGGCGATCACCCTCGCCACGGTGTGGGCATTGGCGTCGTGGTTCCTGTGCTCGCGCCCGAGTAGCACCAGCGATGACGCGACCGCCTCATGATACTGACCGATCCGCTTTCGGATGCGCTTGAGCCCCGGTGCCAGTAGGGCGAACGACTCCGCCATCGCCTCGTAGTCCGACAAGGACTCGTCCCGGCCGAGATAGACCGCGCTGAAGGCGTGGATGAAATCGTATTCCCCGGAGAACAGCACCGACTCCTTCGTGGGGAAGTAGCGAAAGAACGTCCGCGGCGACACTCCCGCGGCCTCGGCGATTTCCTCGGTGGTGATCTCGTCGTAGCCATGTGCGCTGAAGAGGTCCAGGGCGGCATCGAGCAGCGCCGACCTGGTCCGGTCCGCATGTTCGTTTCGCGGCGAACGATCGCCCCGCGCCATCGGTCATTCCTCCCGCGTGATCGGTTACTCAAGACAGTACCGCGGCGGCAGGTCTATCGAGGGTCGTTGACAGCGTTCGGTGCTCCAACGATACTTGCCAAGACTGACAGTCTACTGTCACGTTCGTCTTTTCGGCAGGTCGGGGCCGCCGGTTAACGAGAGGAAGTAACGTCCATGGTCGACGTCACCAGGGAAGCGGAGTTCAGCGTCGATGCCCTTCCCTTCAGCGAGGATCGCGCCCGCGCCTGGCGAGAGCTGCACGAACGCGGCGAGGTGGTTCGAAGCGGGGAACAGGCCGTCATGGCCAGTGCAGCGGCCGCCGATTTCGCGGCCAAGCATCCCGAGATCTTCTCGTCAGCAAGGGCTTTCGACCGCATTGGCAGTCCGGTGCCGATGGTTCCGATCGCGATCGACCCACCCGACCACACCCGGTTCCGGCGCCTGCTGGATCCGTTCTTCAGTCCGCGCAAGATGGCCGAGCGCGAGTCCGAGTTGCGTAAACAGGCCGGCGAGCTGATCGATGCGATCAAGATCAAGGGGGAGTGCGAATTCGTCGCGGATCTGGCTGTTCCCTTCCCCTCCCAGGTCTTCCTGACCTTGTTCGGGCTGCCGCTGGAGGATCGCGACAGGCTGGTGCGGTGGAAGGATTCCATCCTGCAATTCACCGATCCGGGCAGCGCCGAGCCGACGCCGGAGGTGCTTCAGCATGCCCTGGAGCTCTACACCTACCTCAGCGAGCACATCGCCGAGCGACGTTCCAACACCGACGGCGACGATCTGCTGTCCGAGTTGATCCACCTGCACGACGAAGGCGGTATGACCGACGCCGAAATACTCGGTCTGTGTTTTCTTTTCGTGCTGGCGGGGTTGGACACCGTCACCGCCGCACTCGGCTTCTCGTTTGCCCGCCTCGGGGTCGATGCCGAGATGCGGGCCAAGATCGCGGGCGATTACTCGCTGATCCCGTACTTCATCGAGGAGCAGTTGCGCGTCGATCCGCCGGTGCCGTTCGCCCCCCGCGTTGCTACCCAAGACGTCGAGGTCGCCGGCAGCTTCGTGGCCAAGGACACCGATGTGCTGATCAGTTACGGTTGCGCCAACCATGATCCGCAGCAGTACGGCGAAGTTGACCAGGTCCATCTCGAAAAGTGTCCACCGCACTTCGCGTTCGGCCGCGGTCCGCACCGGTGCCTCGGCTCCCACTTGGCGCGGCTGGAGCTGCGGCTAATCCTCGAGGAATGGCACAATCGGATCCCCGACTACCGGCTCGCCGACGGTGCCGAACCAAAGGTGCCGTGGCCCAACGGCACGCTCAGCCTCGACGCGGTCCCGCTGGTCATCAGCTGAATCAAGGGAATTGGGGCAGCGGTTTTATTGGCGGGCCGCTGGTTTGGTTAGGCGGTTTCGTCGGATGCTGCGCTCGACGTGTCCGTGGCCGATGGTTTCGTCCGGGGCAATGATGCGGGCTGCACATTCGGTGAGGACGAGAGGATCGTCGGGGAGGTCCCAGTCGATTCCGTTGAGGTTTTCCATTGTTGTCGGTCAGCGTCACAGGCAGGGTATGGATGATCTCGACGTCGAACGTTGTGGTCTGACCAGCGTCACGCGTGATCTTCAGTGGGAACTGCGCGAGCTAACGGCGGGTTGTTGATGGTCTGTCACTGCGGTCACCTGTTCCCATGGCGCCGCAGCGATGTCGGCTCTGAATGACTGCTGAAATCGGCGCGGTCGGTGATGCACGGACCGCGCGGTCGAGACGTTATGGCCGCTCACGGGCACCCTCGACGGCCGAGCGGCCGCCCCGGCGTGGGGAGTTCAATCCACTTTGGGGATCACTTCTTCGGCGACCCACTGCATGTGGTCGAGGTACGCGTTGAAGTCGTCGAGTGCAGGCGGATTGACCCAGGTGTCGGTGACGCCGAATTCGGCGAGCTTGCAGCAGTTGTCGATCACCTGCTGCGCGCTCTGGCCGAACTGCGCGTTCGGATCGTCGATGACGGCGTGCTCCTGGCCGATGGACAGCACCGCGAGACTGTAGAACAGCGAGAATGGCCGGCCGTCGAAGCCGGGCTGAGTGCGCAGGTAGTCCATCTTGGCGGGCAGTTCCTCGGGCTTGGTCAGCCAGGGCGCCCAGCCGTCCCCGTACCGTGCGGCGCGTCGCAGCACCGCGTCGGCGTCGCCGCCCATCCACACGACGGGGTGGGGTCGGCTGACCGGCTTGGGTCCGAAGGCCACTTCGTCGAAGCTGACGAATTCGCCCTCGAAGCTAGGGCTGTCGCTGTGCCAGAGCTCAAACATCGCGGCCAGGGTCTCATCGGCGATGCGGCCTCGCTTGGCGAACGGGACGCCGACCGCGTCGTATTCCTCCTTGAGCCACCCCACGCCCACGGTGACCTGGGACCGGCCGCCGCTGAACCAGTCCAGCGTCGCGATGGACTTGGCCGCGATGACGGGATTGTGCAGGGGAAGGATGGTCACCATCGAACCGATGGTGATCGTCGATGTGGCGCCGGCGATGAACGCCTGGGCGGTTGTGGCATCGAAGTAATGGTTGCCGGACAGCTCGACGTGCCCGGTGGGCGTCAGGTAATGCTCGGGCAGGAACACCATCGAATAGCCCAAGCGCTCGGCCGTCTGCGCAACCCGGGCGATGTCCTGCCCCGTGAGGTGCTGCTCCCATGGCTGCGTGATCGCTGCGACATTCATGCAGTTTGGGAGATAGACAGCGAATCTCATGACGCGCCTTCCTCGTTTTGTGGCCCCGGGTCCGCATGGTGAGTTCGGGCCCTCCGCACCCCGGGGCTATGATCGCAACACTATGGCAGTTGACTGCCAACGGTCAACGAGTCATCCGATCCGCCAAGTTCGGGATTTTCGGTATCGCAGAGTTGTACCGTGGTCGTTGCTAGCGAGTGACAGTTCGCTGTCAATAACGGTCTCAGGAGGCTCATCACCGACACCACCGTCCGTTGACCGATCCCCCGCTGGGCGGCAGCGATCCCGGTCGGCCGTGGACACTAACCAACGTAAGCAGGAACGGCTCGTGGTGTCCGATTGCGCGAAAAGCGGGTGACGCCAGGTGCGTTACAGCTTGAAGGCCCGCCGGGCGCGTCGAGAACCTCGGACACTATCTGGGAAGGCGCGCCCGGATCCGAAACGCGACCGACGACGCCGGCATCGAGCAGTTGCCCAGTCAGCCGGTGGGCCAGTCACAACCGGTCAGCTCGGCGGAGAGCTCCCACAGCCGTCGAGCGCTTTCTGGATCGCGAGCCTTGGCGAGCAGCTTGGTCGGCTTGGGCTTGCCCCACTGGTGGGCGAGCCCGCGAGGTGCAATGTAGGTCCCGTTGGGCAGATTGGTGTGGACGGCCTGGATGGTCGACCGCGCTCCGTTGCTGGGGCGTTGAGCGATGTGCGGCGACAGTACTCTGCCTGCCCACTGCAGCAGGCCCGAGCCGTTCCTGGTGATACCGGAGTCAACCATGCCTGGATCGGCCGCATAAGCGGTGCGGCCCCGTCGAACCAATTCGCAGACGAACAGCAGGTTGGCCAGTTTCGATTCGCCGTAGGCCGCCCACGTGTTGTATCGCCGGCGGTGCCAATTCAGGTCGTCGAGGTGCAGCGTCGCCATCGCATAGTTGCTACTGGCCACCACGACGACGCGGTCACGGATGCGCTCACCGAGCAGACACGTCAGGGCGAAGTGGCCGAGGTGGTTAGTGCCCATGTGCGCCTCGAACCCGTCAACGGTCCGCGTGAGCGGCAGGCCGAGGACGCCGGCGTTGTTGATCAAAACGTCAGCGACGTTGATGGATTCGGCGAATCGTCGCACGCTGGCGAGATCAGCGAGATCGAGCTGGTGGACCTCGACGCGGCCGCTCATCGTGGCGGCGGCCTCCTCGCCCTTGCTCACGGTGCGGCACGCGATGAGCACCTCATGACCCTCGGCCGCCAACGCGGTCGCCGCCGCCCGGCCCACACCGCTGTTTCCGCCGGTGATGATGATGCGCACCCGCGTCCTCCGTCCGCCCGCAGGCGTTAATCAGTAGCGCTTCGCTGACACTGATACACAATCACGAATTACGATGGCTGCGCCGAGCTTTGGGGGGAGATGTTTCTTACCGCGCACGCAGGTCTTGCTGATCAGCAGTGGTGTGTGCTCGGCGGCTGGCGCACGGCTCTGGCCAGGTGTTCGCCGAAGCTGTAGCCGGGATGCCCGTCGATCTCGAGGTGCCAGTAGCGCTTGTCGTAGGTGCCGCCGGGCAGGCACACCAGCGCGGCGAGGGACTCGGCAGGTTCATCGGGCAGGAATACCCACACGACCTGGGTCAGTTGCTCGCCCGAGTCGATCGCCCCAGTCACATCGAGGCTGAGTGTTATCGGCATAGTCTGCTCCTCGCTGCTCAGACGAGACTGATCATCTATCGGGCGGTACTGACGGCCTACAGGTGCTCGATCAGGGCCCGGGCGTCGGCCACGAAGCGCAACAGGTCGTTGAGGTGTGTGCAGGTGCTCGTGCCCGTGAGTTCCTGGCGTACCCGGAAATGCAGGTCGCTCAACGTCATCCCGGTAATCCGGCGCGCGCTGGCGACGGCGCCGGGACATTCCTGCCAAGGCAGAACGCGCGGAACCGCGTCGGATTGCAGGATCAGCCCGCTGCCCGGATCGACGACCGCGGTGAGGCTGTATTCGTGGATGATCGTTTCCTGGCCGTCGCCGCGCACGTAGGTATCACGGAACATGGCGTCGATGCTGACCGTGGGGGCAGTGTCATTCTCTGCGACGTCGAGGCGCCGGCGTCGGCGCATACCATGAATCGGCAACGGCGCCATGTCGTGCCAGCCCCCTGGGTCGGTGGGATCATCGAGATCGGGGGCGACGGGACCGGTGACGATCGCGGGGTCTCCGGCTTCAAACGACGACATCAGCAGTCCGCCGGTGACGAAACCTGCGCACTGATCGGCCACCGGCAGATAGCCGGACTTGACCATGTCACCCAATACTCCGGATGCCGATAACGCATGACCAGAGATCAAGGTGGCCACCGGAATGTCGTCGAGCAGGGTGTAGAGCAGCTCACGGCGCTGGCGCAATTGCGGTGCGACCTTGTCGACAGCGGCGCGGAAACCGCTCATCGCCGGCGCTCCCGCCAACCGTGACATGCCGTCGATCGCTGGCCGGGTGTCGATGCGCTGAACAACGCGGGGCACCATGTCGATCGTCGCAGTCAGTCCGGCCCGCCCGAGTTCATGCACCGACCCATCGCGAGCCGTGAACAGATCTCGGCCGTTGCCCAGCAAATACACCGGATCCAGCGAATTGTCCTCCCGCGTCATGTCTATCGACGTCGTACGCCGGACCGAATGCGGCCGCCGTGGTGGCGTGCCGGTGGTGGGCTGGTGGGGACCGTGCAGTGGATGCATCGGGAAGCCCGGCGACCCCAGATCGGTCAGTGCCATGCCAGATCCCGCCTGAACGCGTTCATCGCCTCACGCGCCATCACGCCATGCTGACGCCCTTGATCCTCAATAATTCGTCGAGGCGGTGCCGGCCGCCCTCGTCGCCCAATCCGCTCATCCCGATCCCTTCGAATGGCCGCGTCAGAGTGAGATTTGCCCCGTTGGTGACGAGGTCCCTTGGCGAACCGCCACTTTGGGTATGCCGCGTGGGCGATGTGCACCGAGGGATTGACGTGCCGTTCGACGTCAAGTGTCGAGTCGGTCATTGAGACTCCCGTCTGCCTGTAGACCCCAAAGCCGCGCCGGCGATACCCCGCAGGACCCGGACCGGCGGCACGTGTCGCGTCGCGGTGGTCTACGTGCTGATGCTGCCGGTGTGGATGCGGGCCTGGCGCAATCCTTCCTGCGGATCGTCGACCTCAATGGCCCATGTGCCGCAGGAGCAGGAGGCCCGATAACTCCCGTTGTTAGGCACGATGGCCTGCCCATCGCAGGAGCCCCCGGTGTTGGCGACGCTGCTGAGGAACTCCAGGGGTTTTTCGTGCAGGGCACTGTCGTCGGACATGGTCGTTACCCCCCGTCCCGATTGGCAGAAATGGTGCGGAATACCGGCAGCATCCACCCGTCGGCGATCGGTGTGAAGTCCACATGCACTCGCATCCCGATGGTCACATCGGCGGGAGCGACGTCAACAATATTGGATATCAGCCGCGCGCCCGGCGCGTCGGGCAGGTCGAGCACGGCGGGCACCAACAACAGATCAGGCATTCCCGGGAAGCCGTGGACCACCGCGAAGCTGTAAACCGTTGCATCCCCGCTTAATTCGGGCCAGTTGATGTCGCGGGACTGGCATTTGGGGCAGAACGGGGTTGGCGGCAACCGGAACGTGCCGCAATCGGCACACTGCGGTACCACGAGGCGGCGCTGTTTGGCGGTCTCCCAGAAGGGTTCGGTCGTCTTGTTGACCGCGATGCGGATGTGTTCGCCGGGGATTGTCGTTGCCAGGGTCGTCGTTGGCGCATTCATGCCGCACGTCCCAGGATCAGCCCGCTGACCGGCAGACTGGCCGGCCCGCCTGTTACTAAAGCCAGGTTGGCGTCGGCGACCTGGTTGATCGCGGTGCCGCGCATCTGCTCGACTCCTTCCATGATGTGGGTCATCCCGATGATGTAGGCCTCGGACAGCTGGCCGCCGTGGGTGTTCACCGGTATGGAGCCGCCGTGATAGCGGATCGCACCGCTTTCGACGAATGGTCCGCCTTCACCCTTCTCGCAGAAGCCGTAATCCTCGAGCTGCATCAGGACCATCGGAGTGAAGTGGTCGTAGAGCAGTGCCACATCGATGTCGGCGGCGGTGATGCCGGCCTGCTGATATAGCCGCTCAGCGATCGGCTTGTTGCCCGACGAGGCGAAGTACTCGTCCGGCATTCCCATCCACGCGAATGCTCGGCCCCACTCTCGCACACCACCGTGCGCGGCGGCGACCACCGGTACCGGAGGCTGCCGTAGGTCACGCGCCCGGTCCATGCGCGTGGTGATCACCGCTACCGCGCCGTCGGTCTCCTGACAAAAGTCGTACAGGCACAAAGGTTCTGCAATCATGCGCGCGTTGAAGTAGTCCTCCACCGTCAGCGGCGCCCGGTGTATCGCCTTGGGCCGGTTGGCCGCGTTGGCCCGTGTCGAGATGGCGATTTCGGCGAACGCCTCCCGACGGGTGCCGTACAGATACATGTGCCGACGGGCCAGCACCGACATCAGCTGCCCGGGACCGAACAGCCCCGACGGCTGCAGGAACGAGTTGATCGGGTCGGGCTCCATCGCCGAAAACACCGATCCCAGGCGCTGCTTGGACTGCTGCAGGGCCATCAAGGTCACCACGACGGAGGCGTCGCCGGAAACGATCGCCGCTCTCGCCAGACCAATCGCGCCGGCCGAGCCGCCGCCGCCCGACGTCAGCGCCGCGGTGAACCGGACTTCCGGAATCCCGAGGGTCTCCATGAAGTCGGCGGTGTCCATCTTCTCGGTGTAGCCGGCGCTTGCGCCCGAGTAGTAGGCGAAGCCATCGATATCCGTGACGGTCAGACCGGCGTCCTCGCAGGCGGCCAGGATGGCCTCACAGGCAAGCTCGGTCGTCGTTTTCGGTAGGGACTGACCGCGCTTGTAATAGGGCGTCGCGCCGATTCCGACGATCGCGACGTCGCGCAAACCGGAGAAGTTCGGCACGGGCTCAGACGGTTTCGTCGCTTGGGACCGGAGGGACATCCGGGAACAGTTCGTAGAACGTGCCCTGGGTGATTCGCAGCCGGGTCTCGTCGTTGACCCCGTCGAAAAGCTGTTTCAGGGTGTCCTGGGTATGCCCGAAAGTGCCTTCCATGTGCGGGTAGTCGCTGCCGAACATCACGTTCTTGTAGCCCATGTGTTCGTAGGCCGCGACCGCGGTTTCATCATGCTGGAAGGAGGCATAGACCTGGCTGTACAGGATTTCCTTGGGTGATCGATCCAGCTTTGGGCGCACGGCCATGTGGTGCTGGCGATACCCCTCGATCATCCGGTCGCCCAGGAATGGAACCCAGGTAGCGCCGCCCTCGGAAATCAGCATCCTCAGATTCGGGTGCCGATCCAGCGCGCCGGAGGCCACCATTTTCATCGCCGCGCGCTGGCCGGAGAACGTGGTTTCGGTGTAGTTCATCACCGCGCCACCCGGACCGCGGTAGACCAGGCCGGCGCCGCCGGTCGCACCGCCGACCGTCATGTCCACCGGATCTGTGCCGATGTGGAAGGCCAGCACCATCCCGGCCTCCTCGGCCGCCGCCCACAGCGGTTCCCAGTCGTTGCGGTGCCAGTCCGGGGCGCTTGGATGCGGGGTGGTCGGCAAGAAGACGGCCTTGAAGCCCTTGTCGGCGGCCCACTGCAACTCCTCGACCGCGTCATTGACGTCGAGGATGGACACCTGCGCGGTCACGACGTAGCGCGGCGACACCGCGGCGATTTCCTCCAGTGCGTACTCGTTGCTGGCGCGCATGCAGGCCTTGAGGAGCTCGGGGGTGCGGAAAGTCGACGCCCACATCCCCAGCGAGGGGAAGATCACCTCTCCCCAGACGCCCTCCTTGTCCAGGTCGGCGAGGCGCACCTTGGCGTCACGGATGCCCTGCGGTTTCATGCTTTCCTCGACGAACTTCACCATGGCCGACGAGGGCAGCTTGCGGCGGAAGATCTGACCATCGACGTGGACGGTTTCCCACTCTCCGTCGTCGTCCTTCTCCGCGCGTGGTGTCAGTTCGGCGAGCTTCTTGGGCAGTCGGGATTGCCACAGGTTATCGGGTTCGATGAAGTGGGAATCGCCGGAGTTGGTCCAGATAAAGCTCATTTAATCCTCCAGGGCTGTGGGGGCTGTTGCCTCGATGGTGGCAGCTTCGGGTCACGAAGTCCAGAGTTTTTAATGACGAAGCATTATTATAGTGGCTCACATGTCAGGGTCGATAAGACTGTCGTCACGTCAAAGGGGGTCTGATGGCACAACCGGGAACCGACCTGCCGGCAACCGCGCGCCGTCGTAACGCCTCGGGCGAATCGACCCGCGTAATGCTGATGGAGGTCGCGGAGCGGCTGTTCGCCACGCGGGGCATCGAAGCGGTCACCTTGCGCGAGATCCAGGAGGCCGCCGGCCAGTCGAATACCTCGGTGATCCGCTACCACTTCGGTTCGCGAGACGGCCTGATCCGGGCTTTGATCGGTTTCCGGCTGAGCACATTGGGCACCGAGCGGCAGGAAATGCTGGCGCGGATGCGCGACGAGGGCAAGGAAGCCGACCCCCGCGCGGTGGTATGGCTGCTGGTACGTCCGTTGGCCAACAGCATCGAGGCGGGCCAGATGTTCGTGCCGTTCCTGGCGCGACTCAGCGAGGATCCGCGGGCCCGTACCGACTACTGGCCCGACCACGTCGATGACGACTGGACTCAGGAGCGACTCGAAGAGCTCGTCGAAGCCGCACTGCAGGACCTGCCGGAACGGGTTCGGCGCGGCCGCACCTTCCAGCTCTACATCAGCCTGCTCAACGTACTGGCCGAGTCGGCGCGGTCGGGTCATGGGATCAATGAGGCTCAGCTGCACAACTACGTCGACGGATGGGTCGGCATGCTGACCGCGCCGGTGTCCTACGAAACCCGCGGGCTGTTCGCCGAGTCCCCTGATCGCTAGGCGCCGCCGGCGACGATCTTGCGAGCGTGCAGATCGGCGATCTCCGCCTCATCCAGCCCGATTTCGCGCAGCAACGCGTCGGTGTGTTGTCCGATGGTGCAGCCCGCGTCGGCCTTGGTGCGCGATCGTGAGAATCGGTACAACGGCGCCAGACGGCGGTGCTTTTCGAAGATCGGGCTGTGGGCCACCACCGAATATCCGGCCTCGAAATACGCGTCCGTCTGCAGCACCGCCTCGGAATTACGCTCCACAACTTCCACACAACCGACGTCGTGGGAAGACAGCTCGTGTTCCCATTCCAGCTTGGTCTTGGTGGCGAACACCGAGGCCAGCGCATCGGCCAGCGCTTCGTCGTTCTCCGCCCGCGACGTCGCTGTAGCGAACCGCTGGTCGGCGTACAGGTCGACGTAGGGCGACATCGCCTTGGCGAGCGCCGGCCACTCGTGGGCGAGCGGCGCCGCCAGGAAAACCCAACCGTCGACAGCGTGGTACATCCGATACAGCGCATTGAGCCCGTAGAAGTTCTCGTCAGCCACCTCTGGTTCGGGTCGGCCGGCGTATTCGGTGTTGTTGGTGATCAGAGCCTGCAGCGTGGTGCCGAGCATGGTGGTCACCATGTTGGGCAGCTCGATTCCCCGACGTTTGGCATAAAGGCCAACCAGCAGCGCCGAGGCCACACCGAGGGCCGCGATCCCATCGGCCTGCACTGCCGGCGTGGCGCTGCCGGCGTGCAGTGTCACCGCTTTGCGATGGACGTCGTCGAGGTCGCCAGGGCGTTGGGCGGCATTGCGGCTGTCGATCAACGACAGGCCCGATGCCGCTCCGATGGACGGGGCATAGGCGGCCCGGTGCGCGTAAGGCCCAGCGAGCCCGTATCCGGAAGTGCTCAGAAATACCAGGTCCGGGTTGATCGCTTTGAGCGTCGCCTCGTCCACCTTGGCGCGCTTGGCGGCCTCGCCGCGGAAACACTGCAACACCATGTCGGATCGTTTGGCGAGCTCGTAGACCAGTTGCAGGCCCTCGGGCTGGGTGAAGTCGACGGCGAAGCTCTCCTTGCCCTGCAGCACCTTCGCACCACCTGCTTCCGGGAAGGCCACCAGGTTGCGGATGTTGTCGCCCTCAAGCGGCTCAACCTTGATCACGCGCGCACCCAGGTCGGTGAGCAAAGTCGCGCCGTAGGGGCCGGCGAACATACTGCCGAACTCCAGGATCGTCACACCCGCCAACGGCAAGGTGTCCATGTCCCCATCCGAACTGGCCGCGTACGTGGGCGCCGGGAGGCCGGATATCAACAGATCGTTGTGTTCGCCCAGGCGGGGCGCCGGTCGCAGCGTGGTCAGCGGCTTGCCGGCGGAGTGGATCAGCGTGGACGGCTGGCGCACGGGTCCCAGATCGGGATCGGTCACCGTAACGCTGCGGCCCTCGTGGACGACCTGCGGGTGATCCAACGCCTCGTCTGGCGTCCGGAACAGTTCGCCGCTGAGGTCGTGGTTGGCGCTCATGGCCGCTTCCCACTCAGCAAGGGACCGGGCCCTGACCCGCTCGATCATCAGGTCCCACCACTGTGTGCGCAGCTCGGCGGTAGGCAGCATCGGAAAGCCCTGCCATTTCGGGTTGGCTAGCTCGGACAACAGATCGAGCTCGGTGAGCCAGGCCGCCATCAGCGTCGGTGATACCTGGGCGAACTGTAGCCAGCGCCCTTCCTTGGTGGGCGCCACCAGCAGGGCGTAGATCAGGTACGCCTGCGGGCGTCCCTGATCGTCGTAGGCGGCGTCCATCGGCTCGAACGCGCCAGGGTATCGCTCTAGCACCATCTCGTAGAACCAGTTGTACGGGTCCATCGACGCCATCCCGGTGACGAGATTGGATTCCACCACCTGACCGCGACCACTGGAGTCCCGCTCTATGAGTGCGGCCAAGATCGCCTGGACGGCGGCCTGCGCGGCTCCCCACGTTGCATAAGGGAACGAAATGTAGGCGGGTCCCAGCCTGCGAGTGAGGTCCCGTTTCTCGTGCATGACACCGGTCTTGGCCATAACTAAGGCTTCCCAGCCTTTGTAGTCGCGCCGCGGGCCGGTCGAACCCCACCCGGTGATCGTGGCGACCACCAGGCGCGGATAGCGCTCGGACAGCAGGGCCGGGGTCACGCCGAGGCGCTCGGCGGCGGCTGGGCGCAGGGTGCTCACCAACACGTCGGCGCGTTTCAACAGCTCCTGAAACCGATTCAGGTCGGCGTCATCGTGAAGATCCAGCGTGACGCTGCGCTTGCCGCGCAGGAACCCCGGCCATCCGGGCAACTGCCGTAGGGGGCTGCCGTCGGGCGGCTCAACCATGATGACGTCCGCGCCGCAGTCGGCCAGGAACTGGGTGGCCTGCGCACCTGGAAGCGTCGTCGAGATGTCGACAACGACCACACCGGTGAGTGGGCTCCTGGACTCCTCTTCGGCTGCCGCCATGATCGCTCCCTCTGTGACGGCCGGGTGTGTGACGCACGGATGTGACCGATGCCACGCCAGCTTGGCAGCGCCGGAAGTTAATGTCAATCCATTACTTCAATGGGCCCCACCGTAAGCCGGCGGTGGCGACCCGCTCGTGACGAGCAAAGCGTTGAGATGCAGCGCGGAGCGTCTCCCGCCAGCGGCTCGGTCCCGAGGGTCCTGAGGTTCCGCGTCGCGATACGGGAATCCGATTTCTGTTGCATCCGCTGTCACATCAACGACAGCCCGCTTCTCATCAACCTTCGTGCTCGTCGACTGACTGGCCGTCAGGATGCGGCGCCAGACCTTCACCGGTGACACCTATACCGCTTCCCAATGCTCGCCGCCGCGTGGACGCCATCTGACAAGTACTGCCCCTTCACGGCTTTGCCGGGGCTGCTCACACCCGCCCGGTCGTCTCCCCGGCCAGCTGCCCGCAGCTTCCAAACCCCTGCTGCGATGGCAACCCGCGATGTAGGACTCGCACCTCCACCCAAACAACAACCGCCTGATGGCGCACGCTGGCGTCGTAAGCATCAGCGAGGCCGCCTCAACTGTCGGCGCCATGAGGACAACAGCCGGTTCAGTAGTTGACTGGCTCGACACGGCTCTCAGCGAGGACCCGCACGGCGTCAGCCGCAACATATCTCGACATCCGAGGCAACGTATCCAGCCAGTTCCAACCTCGGCGCAGCCTCACCGCCCCTCAACGCAGACAAGTCCTGGCCCGACGATTCACTGGTCACATTGGTCAAGTACGTGGACGGCATCTGGGTCAGGTGTATTGAGTCGACAAGCAAGGCCGATCGTCGCAAAACGGTTGCGCGGAGTGGAGCCGGCCGCCTACCGTAATCAGATAAACAAATAATTAGATCCCGGCCACGGTGGCCTGACAGATCGCACCGCACCACCTTGGTGCATGAGGCAGTACTTGGTTGCAATAACTCCGCCATCCGCTACCGCCTGGCGACTAACAAGGAGGATTCACATGCGGTGTGGGCCGCTGCACCTGCCTGCCTTGATCGCCGCCGGCGCCCTGCTGGGCATCCCCGCCGCGCATGCAGATGGTGACAACAACACGCTCATACCGAACAATAAGCGACTCAACGACGGTGTTGTCGCCAACGTCTACACCGTGCAGCATCAGGCAGGCTGCACGAACGACGTTAGGATCAACCCGCAACTGCAACTTGCTGCGCAGCGGCACACTGAGGATGTGCTGAACAACCGCGCCCTCGATGGTGATGTCGGTTCGGACGGGTCTAACCCACAAGACCGCGCCAATGCGGCCGGTTTCCATGGTCCGGTGGCAGAAACGGTGGCGATCAATCAGTCGATCGCAATCAGCGGCAATGACTTGATCAACCGGTGGTATTACAACCCCGACTATTTCAAGATCATGTCCAATTGCGCCAACAGCCAAATGGGGGTCTGGTCGTTAAACAGTCCGGATCGTACCGTTGTGGTTGCGGTCTACGGACAGCCACAAGCCGCTGCCTCGGGGCGGGGCGGAGGAGCAACGCCGCTAAACACCGACGGGCAGAACGTTCCGCTCGACCCCAGTCCCGACTATGACGCTAGCGATGAACTCGAGTTCGGCATCAACTGGCTGCCGTGGATCCTGAGGGGCGTGTACCCGCCGCCGGGCAATCCTCCCGAGTAGAGCAGGAGTGGTCCGTCGTTGGCGAACGCGTGCCAGATTAAAATCTTTCGTCGGGGACGAAACCCGCGCCGGCGCCGGCGCTGCCGCGAGAGTGGGCCATGGAGCGCTCGACGACAAAGCGGAGAATCTATGATCGTCGCCGCTCCGATTTCGCCGTTTGCCCGCGACACTATGTTCCCGGCGGAGCCAGGGCACTGGCGCCGCTGCGCGGAGACGAACGTAGGCAAATATTTTGCTATTAACCTGCTGAAGCAGCAGATGCGGTCGTTTCAAGTCGTTGTCGCGGCGGCCTTGGCGATGGGCGGCACTGCTGTTGCGACCGCTCCGAGCGCGGGGGCCGACGCTGTGGCGTATCTGCTCAACGTGACGGTTCGACCCGGGTACAACTTCGCGAACGCCGACCAAGCCCTCGCCTATGGTCACGGAATATGCGACAAGATCGCCCGAGGCGACGGTTATCCCAGCATCGCGCGCGACATCAAAGCGGATTTCAATACGTCTGACGAGTATCAGGCGACATACCTGATAGCCCAGGCCGCCCAGGAACTGTGCCCTAGCCTAATTTGGCAGCTGCGGAATTCGGCGGCGAACTACGTTCCGCCGCCGCCCTGAGCCCTCCGATGCCGTAGCCATCTTTGCCGCACAACATGACGTCGTGGCAAGCGGGTTGTCGACGGTGTTGGCGCTGAAGACTGCACCGCCAACGTAGTTCCGGCCAAAGGTAGCCGGGCCGCGCTAACAGCCGACCTTGATTGTGAACGTGCCGGTTGCCCTCAAGCTGGGGTTGCCGGTGTCGAAGCCCTCGGCACGTCCACGGATGGTGTAGGTGTAACTATGCAGGCTTACGTCGGCGGCGCCCTGGAGGCCTTGGGCGTAGCTGCCGGTGAAGCCGCCCAGATCGCTGATGTTGACCGACTTTGCGGTCAGCGAACTTTCGTTGGACACAAACGCCTTTGTGCCCATCGCATTGTCACCGGTAGTAACCATAGTGACCGATCCCATCGGTATGCACTTCACCGTGTGGGTCTCGGGAAGAGCATGATCGTTGATCGTCACCTGCGCGGTTCCCGCGGGCAATGTTCCCGGCGGAGGTGCGGCTGCGGGAGGCGATGACGAGCATGCCCCGACACTCGCTGCTATCAAAACGATTGCGGACAGGTTGCTGAACCGCTTCTGCACCAGCGCACCTCACTCTTTTGTCGCTTGCCAGGGTGATGGGACCACCGTTTTGCCATGAGCATGGGACCGGTTGTTTCCGGTTGCTGGCCGTGGGGTGATGGTGACTGATGACCTGGCTGCTGGTCAATTCGGCTGGTCCGAATTGACCGGCTTTCGAGGACGGGGTTTCTGGCGTTGCCGGTAGGACTCGCCCTCGACGACGAGTTCGTAGGCCGCGGATTGGAGCCGGTCCATCGCCGACTGGGCCAGGAGTGGGTCGGCCATCATGGTGAGGATCTCCGGTGGTTCGCGGTTGCTGGTGATGACCGTTGATGCGGTGCGGTGGCGTTCCACGATGAGCTCGTAGAAGTCATTGGTCTCGGTGGCCTCAAGCCGGTGCAACGCGAGGTCATCGATGATGAGCAGCTCGACGCGGTGTAGTTTGCGCATCTCGTCTTCATAGCTGCCGTCTAGCCGTGCTCCGCGGAGGCGTTTGAACAGTTTGTCGGCGCGTTCGGTATGCACGCTGTGGTGACGTCGCACGGCGATGTGGCCTAATGCGTTGGCCAGGAACGTTTTTCCGACTCCGACCGGTCCCATGATGAGCACGTTGTAGGCGTCGGCCAGAAACCGCAGCGAGGTCAACTCTGCCCATAGTTGGCGGTCGTAGCTGACCGCGGCGGTGTCATCCCAGGCCTGCAGCTGCATCTGCGGATCCAATTGTGCTGTCTTGGCGCGGCGGGCGGCGGACTCGCGGTCGCGGCGGGTGACCTCATCGGCTAGCAGCATTTCCAGGAAGTCGTGGTGTGGCAGCCGATTCGATCGTGCCAGCGCGAGCCGTTCGGGCAGGGTGTCGAGCAGGCGGCCGAGCTTGAGGCGGCGCATCAGCGCTTTGAGGTCTGCAGACACCTCGATCGGCTTGACCGCGGGGGTGGCATCGGGGCGGCGGGTTGTGCTCATGAGGGCCTGCGCACCGCGAAGTCGGTGGCCGCGCGGACGAACCGCGACGCCTGCGGCGGGTTCGGGATCAGCGGCAGCTGTGCGCCGGCACCGCGGGTAAGCATGCGCTCGATCAGCCCGACGTCGATGACCTCGGCGTCCAGCGCGCGCTGGCAGGCGTCATCGACCGCGTCGGCGCCGTGGCGGCGCACCAGTCCCAGGAGTCGGTAGACCTGGCGCATCTTGGTCCACGGCAGCGGATGCTCCAGCACCGCCGCCGCGTAGGCGCCGACATGCTGCCCGTGTGCGGATGCCTTGCGCTGCAAGGTGTTGATATCTCGCATCGCATAGACCGACACCTCGGCCGGTAGATCAGCGGGGTCGGTATGGCGGCGTCCTGGCGCCATGACCGGATGGACCTTGATCAGCTCACCGCGCCAATACAGCTTCACCGTGCGCGCATCCACCCGGGCATCCAGCCGGCGCCCAATCAGCTCACCGGGAACGCTGTAGAGCGCCTTGGCGACCTGCACGTGCCGATCGGGAGCCACCTTGGGCCGGCTCCAGGTCGGGATGTCGAACACCTCGTCGGGTGCCGGTTTGAGGTGGGGTAGCTCGTCGGTGGCGAATACCTCGGCCGGGCGCAGCCGAGTGGTGCCGTGTATCCGCATCCCCGCCACCTGCCCACACCACTGCTCGGCTCGTGCCCGGCAGTCACTCAGATTCCGAAAGTCTTCTCCAGCAAAGAAATTCGACCGAACATATTGGACACAGCGCTCAACCCTAGGCTTGTCGCGCGGGCTGCGGATGCGGGTGGGGTCCACGACGAAGCCCCGCGCCTGAGCGTATTCGCGGAAGGCGTCATTAAGTTTCGGATCGGTCGCATCAGCCTTGTCGACGATGGCCTTCATGTTGTCGGGGATCGCCACCGCGAACACCCCGCCGAAGAATGCCCACGCGGCCTCAAACCCGGCGATCACCTCGTGAAGCGTCTGCCGGTAGGTCGGCCAGACGAACATGTGCCGCGAATACACCGCAGTGAAGATCAACCCCTGCACTACCCGCCGGCGGCCATCCGCGGCATCAGTGAGCATTCCGAGCCGACCGAAATCGACCTGCAGTTCAGCACCGGGCTCGCAATCGGCCACCGGCACCGTGGCCTGCCGAATCCCGAACCCCAATTCCGTTGTGGCATAGCGATGCAACGTTCGATACGACACCACCACGCCCCGACGCCCAAGCAGCGTGTGCACCTTCGTCAGAGTCAAGTCTTGCTTCAGCCACGCCTTGATCTGCTCGTGCTGGGCGGCGATGGTCTCCCAGGCCTGGCTCTTGCCGTTGGGCCGACTCGGCCGCACGCCGGCGATCACCGCCGCCAACAGCTCGTCGGTCAACTGACACCCGTCGCCGTCACGGTCCAGCCCGCACGCGCGGGCGCGGTCCACATACCGGCGCACCGTTTTGCGGTCCGTGCCCGATAACCGGGCCACCTCGCGCAACCCATGACCCTGCAGCCACAACCGCAGCATCTCCCTGACTTCGATCACCGACACCTCCCGGTAGCTCATTCGGCCAATACAGCGGCCGAGCAACCGGAAGCCCCCAACGCCACGCCGGGGTGGTCCCATAACTGGCAAAACAGCTAGCCAGATGGTCCCATCACTGGCAATCGGGTGGTCCCATGCTCATGGCAAAACCGGCGCCGAGCTGGTCCCTTATTCCTGGCAGCCGACACTCTTTCGCCATCATCCCGACTTCGCACTAAGAGCAAGGTCTGTCGGCCCCGGTCGAATTTTGAGCAGTTTCTTCCGGTCGAAAACTGAGCAGGTTTGTTTACGGGGTTGAGTCTGCCTGACGGTCGGCTTCGACGGAGGGCAGGGACTCGATTGCGGTGTGTTTGATGCGGTAGCTGGCCCCTTTGAGGGCGATGACGTCGGCGTGGTGCACGATGCGGTCGATCATCGCTGAGGCGATGGTGGCCTCGCCGAAGACCTGGCCCCACCGGGAAAACGGCAGGTTAGAGGTCAAGATGATCGAGGATTTCTCGTATCGGGTGGACACCAGTTGGAAGAACAGGTTGGCCGCTTCGGTGTCGAAGGGTATGTAGCCGACTTCATCGATGACGATCAGCCCGATGCGCGAGATTTTGCGCAGCTCGGAATCGAGGCGCCCGATGCGGTGGGCTTCGGCCAGCCGGGTGACCCAGCCGGTGGCCGCCGCGAAGGCGACCCGGTGCCCGGCCTGGGCGGCTGCGATCGTTAACGCGGTCGCCAAGTGTGTTTTGCCGGTGCCCGGTGGTCCTAGCAGCACGATGTTGCGGGCTTCGGCCAGCCAGCCGCCGGCTTCTAGGCGGGCGATCTGTGCGCGGTCGACGTGGGGTTGGGCGGTGAAGTCGAAGTCGTTGATCGTTTTGATCGCCGGGAACCCCGCATAGCGGATGCGTTGCCGGGCACCAGATTCGGCCCGGGCATTGGATTCCACGGCTAGCACGGCAGCCAGGTAGTCCTCGAGTGACCAGCCCGCAGCGCGGCCTTGTTCGGCCAGCCGCCCGTAGTGGGCGGCGATCCGCGGGGCTTTGAGCAGCCGGGATTGGTGGGCGATCAGCTTGTCCGCCTCCCCGGGAACGGGAGCGCGTTTGGTGGCCATCAGGCGACCTCCCCGGTCCCAAACAGCGCGTCATAGGCCCCTAGATCGGCGACTTGGACCTCCACGTCCATGTGAGCACCCGCCGTCGGGCGGTCCCGGAAGTTCTCCCGCATGATCGCCGCCGCGGCCAGATGCTCAGGATCACCAACCAATCCCGCGGTGCCCCAGAGCCGTTGGTGGTCAGCGACCACCCGCTCACCACAGCGGGCCATCACCCGATCCAGCGATACGGACACGGTGATCATCCGACCGATCGCCTCGGGATGCACCGAATAGGCGTTGCCGCCGATGCTGACGTAGTAGTCGCGACCCAGCCGCGTGGTGATCATGGTGCCGGTGGCCGGGGCCACCGGCGGCAGCGCGGCCATCGCCTGCAGATCGGTGCCCAGCGCCTGGGCGGGGATCATCGTGGTCGTAGCGTGCCGGCGTGGGTTGGCCACCTGCGCCAGCCACTGCGCGAGCTGGGTGTTGAAGTCCGCAGGCGAGCAAAACCGCCGACCCGGCAGAAACGACGACCTCAAATAGCCGTTGACCCGCTCGACGAGCCCCTTGGTCTCCGGATCATAGGGGCGGGCCTGGATGAGCCGGGTGCCCAAGACTCCGCAGAACCCGGCCACCCCGTCGGCAAGCCGACCGCGTTGACCAATCCCGGCCTCGTTGTCCCACAACAATGTTCGCGGCACCGCGCCGATGCACCCCGAGAGCAGCTGCCACATGCCGCCCAGCAGATCCCCGGTGACCCGCGACGGGATCATCATCGCGGCGATAAACCGCGAGTAGGCGGCCACCATCACCAATACGGGAAACGATCGCAGCACTCCGGCATGGTCGGGCACCACCCGGCCGGGCAGCCACAGATCGCACTGCACCTGCTCACCGGGCAGATGCACCAGCCGGTCGCACGGATCAGCCGGGGCGTACTCCGGGCGAATCCGGGCAACGTTTTCCCCAAACCACGAGTGCCCACCCGTCCAACCCACTCGCTCGGCGATCACCGTCGCCGGCATCCTCGGATACGCGCTGAGCACCGCTCGCACGGCTGGCTCGAACTGCGCCCACGCCGAGGTCGTCACCGGCGCCCGCTCATAGCGCGGCGGACTATCCGAACCCAGCGCCTTGGCCACAGTGTTGCGTGACAGACCCAGCCGTCGGGCGATCGCAGCCTGCGACAACTTCTCCGACCGATACAGCCGGCGGATCTCAGCCCAATCCTCCACAGTGATCACTCTCCAATCGAAGGGTGCTCACTTTTCGACCGGAATCACCTGCTCACTTTTCGACCGGAACCGACAAGGTCGCCACCGCTCGGCGGCAGATCGCTCAGCAAGGCGAGCTGTCGGTTTGGTTAAACAACGGTATCCAACTTTGGTGTCATGGTCACCGGCCATCGCGATGCATTCCTTGACAACCACATTGGCCTTTGGGGCCGATGCGGGCGGGCCCGACACAGAGGTTGGCGATGCTAGTGATCAGCCAGGTTTGATGGTCGACGAGGAGCGGCGCTACGTGAACATGAGTCCTGTTGTGAAATTGGCGCTTTCGACCTGATGCTGCGACACGGATCGCCGCGTCGTCCTAGCGAGGACAACAAGATTGAAGAGCGGACAGGTTGGCCGCAACAGCCGTGACTTGACATCGCCGAGAGGCTATCGCCGAGGGTTGAGTGAGGCGACGAGCAGGTTGCGCAGCACGCCCTCGTCACCGCCGTCCTCGGCCTTGGCGGGTTCAGCGATAAGGCTGAAGTTGATGCGGACGATCCAGCGGGCGAGGGTGTCGGCCGGGAGATCTCGGCGAATATTGCCGGCGGCGGCAGCAACCGCGAGGCGACGGACCAGCGCGTCAGCGAGTTTGGCTCGCCACAACTCGGAGCCTGCTGCGGCGTGATAGGCCGCACCGACGGCTTGGTGGTCCTCAACTAGTGAGCGCATTATCGGTGAGCTGCGGGCGATGTCGTTTCCCCGCATGCATGCGGCGAGGAGCTGATCGAGAAAAGGCTCGTCGGTCTGCCAGCATTGTTCGACGGCTTGCAGGGTAGCGGTGAGTACTCGCACGAAGGAGGCCGCCAGCAAAGCGTCTTTGCTCGGGAAGTAGTAGTACAACGTCGACCGGTGCACGCCCGCGCGCCGGGCGATGTCACCCATCCGGGTACGGACAGGCCCCTTGTCGGAGTAGCAGGAATCGGCTGCCGTCAGCAACCGTTCGCGCACCTCGTGGTCTGCGGGCGAGTCCGCACCCCGTAGCCTCGTGCGACGTTCTCTGGGGTGGGCGGTCACACCAGCACACTACGGACTCGGTGGTATGCCGGTGACGCAATGGCGACAGCCGGACCACGGCTCGGTGGCTGTTTACTTGCGATGCGAGGGGTCTGCGGCAGTCTCGCGGTGGCGCTACCGAAGGTTTCCGGCAGGCGACGCTCACCGACCCCCAAGTGCCTGCTCGGGAACCCGGCGATGAAGGCAACGCCGCATGCAGGCTATATCCGACCAGCTAACCGGGTAGCAACTGTCAAGCAGCGCGTGACTCGCTGTGGCTCACCAGCGAAGAGATTCTTCAGCAATGCTCCGAAAAAAGAGCTAACGGTACAATCCGATATATAGATAGATATTTAGCCTTCGGGACGTTCTTCGCTCGGCGCTTTTGTGCACAGGATCACCTCGTCCCCGACGACACAATAAGGCCGAGACGGAATGCCCGGTTACTCGTAAGCAGCGGTTAATTGCCCCCGCGTGCGACGGGGTGTGCAGTTGGTGGGATGCACTACACGACCAGATTTGGCGCCCGGAGGAGTCGAGGCCGTGCGTGCCGGTATTGAGTTCGTAGCCGTGCGGTCGGGCGTAAGCGCAGCTCAGAGCTTCATCAGTGTGTCGACACGCGCTGACGGGTCCTCGACAGTGCGACGCATGCGACCCGGTGGGACCGGCCAGTCTGCACACAGTGTCGCTCAGAAGCGGGCTGTTGGGGCGGCAATGCACGTCATACATAACCACTTCTTTGGGCTGATTTACACCACCATCCTTTGGGGCTTAGGGCGTATCTGATGTGCGATAAAGGACGCCCTGGTGGCGCTAACTTCGCCACGAATCCCATTGCTGAGCAGTCAATAAAGTAAATCAGCCGGAACGATGGTTATAAATAGATCTGCGAACGGCGTAGTTCCCATTTGTTGAGTGTTATTCGAAATTAATATGCAAATTTATGCGTCCTACAGCAAACGTCTCTCCGGAAGAGCGCCCGCGTTGCGGCGGATGCTCTGCGTGGTCGCGACCAATACAGTGCGACGCAGTCGACTAGCCGTCCTTTGGCGGCATCTACGAGGTCTGACGGGTACAACGCTACTGGGTGGGTAGCGAACCCAGCCAGACGCGGTCGCGCCGATCGCCGGGGATTGCGACATTACGGCCAAAATTGTCGGAATCCACAGCAAACCGTGGTAGTTGCACAGGCGCCGGTAAGCGGGTTCGCCCGGAATGGGCCATTGTCGATGTTGCTCTGCCTTAATGTCATGGTGTAGCGTCCCGCTGTGCTGTGGGCCACACTGTTAGATAGCCGGCGGCTTGTCATTACGCTGCGCGGGGAGGATTCGT
Source organism: Mycobacterium sp. SMC-2 (assembly GCF_025263485.1). Classification (NCBI taxonomy): domain Bacteria; kingdom Bacillati; phylum Actinomycetota; class Actinomycetes; order Mycobacteriales; family Mycobacteriaceae; genus Mycobacterium; species Mycobacterium sp. SMC-2. Next base: position 5,670,570 of record NZ_CP079863.1, on the reverse strand, counting down.
CATCTAATGTCAGCCGGGACTAGTTACAAACGAGTGCGTTAGTGGTGGCGACAGACACAGAGCCTATTTCGGTCGCCGCCGGTGCACCGACGCGCGCCGTGGCCTCCTCGGGCACCGGCCGGATGAGTGTTGCCGGCAAGCCGTTACGCGAGGTTGGCAGTTACTTCGCGTTGTCGCTCGACATCCTGATACAGATGATGCGCCCGCCCTTCGCGTGGCGCGAATTTGTCCATCAGGCTTGGTTCGTGGCTCGGGTATCGATCGTCCCGACCATCTGCCTGTCGATTCCGTTCAATGCGCTGGCCGTTTTCATCATCAACGTTCTGCTGGTCGAGATCGGCGCTGGCGACGCATCCGGCGCTGGCGCTGCGCTATCGGGCGTCGTCTACATCGGCCCGATAACGACGGTGCTGGTAGTTGCCGGTACCGGTGCGACCGCGATGTGTGCTGACTTGGGCGCTCGTACCATCCGCGAAGAACTCGACGCGATGCGGGTGATGGGAATCAACCCCGTCCAGCGCCTGCTGGTACCCAGGGTGCTGGCGCTTTGCCTCAACGGGTTACTGCTGAACTCGATCAACACCATTGTCGGGCTGGTTGGCAGCTTTTTCTTCTCGGTCTACTTCCAACACGTCACTCCGGGTGCGTGGGCGGCGAGCCTGACGCTGCTGGTCAAGATGGCCGACACGTTCATCGCCTTCTTCAAGGCGGCTCTGTTTGGCCTGGTCGCTGGCACCATCGCGTGTTACAAGGGCGTCACCGTGGGTGGAGGCCCCCAAGGTGTCGGCAACGCGGTCAACGAAACTGTGGTGTACACGATCATGGCGTTATTCGTGATCAATATCGTGCTAGTCGCCGTCGGTACGAAGGTGACGATGTGAGCGCAGCCCCCGCCCCACCCACGCTGAGCGCCGTCCCCGCGCCGCCGCGGTTAGCACGGCTGACAATCACCGTGCGCGGTCTGATCGACGGGTGGAACCGGCTCGGGAACCAGACCGCGTTCTATGTCAAGGCGCTGGCCCTGACGTGGGATGCGATCGCCCGCTATAAGGCCGAGACGCTGCGCCTGATCGCCACCATGAGTCTGGGCGTCGGTGCGCTGGCCATCATCGGCGGCACCGTGGTGGTCGTCACCACCTTGGTTATGTCCACCGGTTCCTTTGTCGGCATCCAGCTTTACCGATCTTTATCCGATATCGGCGTGGAGGCATTGAGCGGTTTCGCCTCGGCCTACATCAACACCCGGTTCGCCGCGCCGCTGACCGCAGCCATCGGCCTGGCCGCGACCATCGGCGCTGGAGCCACCGCACAGATGGGCGCAATGCGCATCAACGAGGAGATCGACGCGCTCGAGGTGATGGGCATCCGCGCGATCAGCTACCTGGCCTCCACGCGGGTAGTGGCGGGTGTGCTGGTCACGGTTCCACTGTGGTGCCTTTCCTCGTTGGCGGGATATCTGGCGACCCGGACGCTTGTCGTCGTCGCCTTTGGCCAGGCTCCCGGGGTCTATGACCACTACTTCCAGACCTATTTGAAGCCGACCGACCTGATTTGGTCGCTGCTCCAAGTCATGGTGACGGCAACGGTGGTCATGCTGGTGCACACCTATTACGGTTTCAACGCCTCAGGCGGCCCGGCCGGCGTCGGTGAAGCGGTCGGTCGCTCGGTGCGCGCCTCATTGGTCGTGGCGGCATTCCTGCAGTTAGCTGTGGCGATGGCCGCCTACGGGGTGTCCGGCGACTTCAACCTGTCTGGGTAGCGACCGATGAAAAAAATACGACGTGAGGCTGGCCTTCCCCCGGCACTCTGGACCCTCATCCTCTTCGTCGCGATCACCGGCCTGATCGTGCTCACGCTGGCGATGTTCAACAGAGATCTCAGGCCATACGCCAGGGTGACGCTCACCTCGGACCGCTCGGGCCTCATCATGGAACCCGGTGCAAAAGTGAAGTTGCGCGGCGTGCAGGTCGGCCGGGTTACCTCGATTCAGCCAGGCGATCCGGTGACGCTTCGGCTCGAGCTGTACCCCGACCAGCTTAAATACATTCCGGCCAATATCACCGCCCAAATCACCGCCACCACGGCGTTCGGCGGGAAATACGTCGATCTGCAGGTTCCCGACAACCCGAGCCCGAAACGGCTGGCGGCCGGGGCAGTGGTGAGATCGCGCAACGTGACGACCGAAGTAAACACGGTGTTTCAAAACCTGGTCGCGGTGCTCAATCAGGTCGACACACCCAAGCTGAACGCAGTGCTCACCGCGTTGGGAGACGGGTTCCGCGGCAAAGGTGAAACCCTCGGTGAGGCCACCACCGACCTCAACGAAGTCCTGAAGGCTATCAATCCCCGCAGCGAAACGGTCCGTAGCGACCTGCGCGCATTCAAGGGATTCAGCGACACCTACAGCGCGGCCGCACGCGACATCGTGACGGTGCTCGACGCGGCCAGCACCACCAGCGTCACCGTCAGCAGCAATGCCCGGGCGCTGGACTCGTTGCTGCTCAACGTCATCGGGCTGTCGAGCAGTGGCACCAACCTGATCGGGCCGAATAAGGACAACCTGGTGCATGGAATCAACCTGCTTGAGTCCACCACTCGGCTGCTGATGAAGTACAACCCGGAATTAACCTGCACGCTGGTAGGCGGAAAGAACGTCATCGATTCGTTTTCCGGCGTCGCCGGCGGCAGCAACGGGTATTCGGTCATCCTCGACGTCGCTTTGCTCCTCGGCGACGATGCGTACCGCTTTCCTGACAACCTGCCGATCAACGGGGCCAAAGGTGGGCCTGGGGGACGGCCGGGTTGCGGATCCTTGCCCGACGTCGCCAAAAACTTTCCGCAGCGTTACCTGGTGACCAACACCGGGTGGGGGACCGGGTTGGACATGCGACCGAACCCCGGCATTGGTTTCCCGGGATACGCGGACTATTTCCCGGTTACGCGGGGAGTGCCGAAGCCGCCCAGCCTTCGCCATCCGGGGGGTGCGGCACCCGGTCCGATCCCGTATCCGGGCGCGCCACCGTACGGGGCGCAACAGTATGCGCCGGACGGAACGCCGCTGTATCCCGGTTTGCCTCCGGCGCCTCCGCCGGGCATGCCGCGCGAACCGGGTCCACCGCCGGCGGGGTCGGAACCGTTCGTGCCGCCGGTGCCGGCCGGGACCCATCCCACCTGCGGAATCGTCACCCAGGAGTGCGAACCGCTGCCACCGCCACCCTATGGCCCGGCGCCGTGACCGCCGACTGCAGACGCGTTAGAGGAAGGCACTGATGCGAGACAATTTGGCAGGAGCGCTGTGGCGCCTGGCCGTCTATGTGGTCGTGGCTCTGCTGGGCATGTTCGCGCTGATCGGTGTTTTCGGGCAGCTCCGTTTTCAGGCTGAGAAGACCTATAAGGCCCAGTTCGCAAATGTCTCGGGTTTGGCGGGCGGAAACTTCGTCCGCATCGCTGGTGTCGAGGTCGGCAAGGTCAAAAACATCACCATTCAGCCCGACTCCACGGTGCTCGTCGAGTTCACAGCGGCCGACTCGGTAGTGCTCACCGAGGGTACGAGGGCCGCTATCCGTTTCGCTGATCTCACTGGCGGCAGATATGTGGCACTGGAAGAGGGCGCGGGCGCAGTCAAGCGACTTTCTCCGGGTGCGACGATCCCGCTGAGCCGTACCGAGCCGGCGCTGGATTTGGATGCGTTGATCGGCGGCTTCCGGCCACTATTCCGTGCGCTGGACCCCGACCAGGTGAACAAGCTGACCGGTCAACTGATCACGGCCTTCCAAGGGCAGGGCGGCACGATCGGCTCATTTCTCACCCAGGCGGCGGCCCTGACCAACACCTTGGCCGACCGCGATCAACTGATCGGTCAAGTCATCGTCAATTTGAACAGCCTGCTCGGTTCGCTCGGCGGCCAAAGCGGCCAGTTCGCCAAGGCCGTCGACTCACTATCTGAACTGGTCGAAGGTCTCACAGCTCGCAAGCAGGACATCAGCAACGGAGTGGCGTACGCCAACGCGGCCGCCGCGTCGATCGCCGACCTGCTGGCGCAGGCCCGCCCACCGGTGAAAAAGGTTGTGCACGAAGCGGATCGCACCGCAGGGAACGTGCTGGCCGACCACGAGTGGTTCGACAACTACCTCAACAACTGGCCCGACGCGTTGCGGATACTCAACAGGCAGGGTATGTACGGAGACTTCTTCAGCTTCTACTTGTGCGATATCGTCCTCAAGCTCAACGGCAAGGGCGGCCAGCCGGTGTATGTCAAGCTGGCCGGTCAGGCCACCGGCAGGTGCACGCCGCGATGAAGACTTTTTCCGAGCGCAATCCGTTCATCGTCGGCGCCATCGGCCTGGGTGTCGTTTTTGCTCTTATGTTGCTGTCCTTGAACTACGACAAGCTGTTGTTTTTCAACAGGGACAAGACTTACTCGGCGTACTTCGCCGAGGCGGGCGGCTTGATGGCCGGTAACCACGTTCAAGTATCGGGTTATCGCGTCGGGCAGGTCTCCAGCGTCGAGCTGGACGGACCGCGCGTACTGGTCAAGTTCGAGGTCGCCAGGAATGTCCGACTTGGTGACCGTACCGAGGCGGCGATCAAACTCAGGACCGTGCTCGGCAGCAAAGTCCTCGAGATCACCCCTCGTGGAGAGGGGCAGCTGACCGGACCAATACCCCTTGACCGGACCACGCCGGCCTATCAGCTACCCGACGCGCTGGGTGACCTTACGGCAACGATCAGCGGCCTCAACACCGACCAGCTTTCCAATTCGCTGGCCGTGCTGGCCAATACCTTCTCCAACACCTCGCCTGACCTGAAGGCCGCGGTGCAGGGGGTAGCGCGATTCTCGCAGACGTTAGACGAACGCGACAGTGCGCTGCGAAACCTGTTGAGCAACGCCAACAAGGCGACCAAGGTGCTGGCCGAGCGTAGCGACGAAGTGGCCAAGCTCGTCGCTCACACCAACGCGCTCCTGGTGCAGTTGAGAACCCAAAGCAACGCGCTGGACCAAATCTCCAATAATCTCTCCGCGCTGGCCCAGCAGCTCAAAGGGTTCATCGCCGAGAACCGCGACACGTTGAAGCCTGCGCTCGACAAGCTCAACGGTGTGCTGGCGATCGTCGACAACCGCAAGCAACGCGTGCAGAAAGCGATCGTAGGGCTAAATAGATACGCCATGGGCCTCGGTGAATCGGTCTCCTCCGGGCCGTTTTTCAAGGCCTACGTGGCCAACCTTTTCCCCGGACAGTTCGTGCAGCCATTCATCGATGCGGCCTTCTCCGATCTTGGCCTGGATCCGAATGTGCTGTTGCCCACCCAGCGCGCCGACCCGCAGACCGGCCAGCCGGGGACACCGCCACTGCCGATTCCGTTCCCGCGGACCGGCCAGGGCGGGGAACCGCGCCTGACGCTGCCCGACGCCATTACCGGCAACCCGGGCGACCACCCGTGCGGTTCACCAGGTTCGCCCTCGCCAGGACCTGGCTGCTATCCCTACCGCGAGCCGCTACCCGCGCCGCCACCGGGCGGGCCGCCGCCAGGTCCGCCCGCGTCTCCGGGTCCAGGCGAAGGGCAGTCGAGTCCGTCGCCGGGACCCTCCCGGCCGGGTGAAGGGGGTGGACAGTGAGCTCCCGCAACGCAAAGATCGGCGTGGCCATCGCTCTGGTAGTGGTGCTGATCGGCGGCATCATCACCGTGCTGCGGTCGGCGGCCGGGATCGGTCGCACCACTGTCGTCGGATATTTCGCCAACAGCACCGGCCTCTACAACGGTGACAGCGTCGTTGTTCTCGGCGTGCCGGTCGGCAAAATCGAAAAGATCGAACCACAACCCAATGACGTGAAGATCACCTTTTGGTACAACGACAAATACAAGGTGCCTGCTGATGCCAAAGCGGTGATCCTCTCACCGTCACTGGTGACGCCCCGGTCCATCCAGTTGACGCCCGCCTATACGGGCGGCCGGGTGATGGCTGATCACGCCGTGATCCCGCAGGAACGCACCGCGGTTCCGGTGGAATACGACGACTTTCGCCAGCAGCTCGAGAAACTGACACAGGTACTGCAGCCGACCACTCCGGGTGGGACCAGCACCCTAGGCGCATTCATCAACACGGCAGCCGACAACTTGCGGGGCCAGGGCCCAGACATCCGTGACACCGTCATCAAACTGTCACAGGCGATTTCGGCGCTCGGCGATCACAGCAACGACCTGTTCAGTACCGTGAAGAACCTGTCGATCCTGGTCTCCGCGCTGCACGACAGCAGCGACTTGCTGCAACACCTGAACCAGAACCTGGCCGCGGTGACGGGCTTGCTGGCCAACGACCCCGACGAAGTCGCGCACGCTGTTCGCAACCTCAACGACGTGGTTGACGACGTCCGCAGCTTCGTGGCCGACAACCGCGAGGCACTGGGGACCACCTCGGACAAGTTGGCGTCGGTGACTCAAGCCGTGAACGAGAGCCTTGATGACGTCAAGCAACTTCTGCATGTCGGCCCGACCGCGTTCCAGAACTTCCTCAACATTTACCAACCCGCACAAGGGACGCTGACCGGCGCCCTGGCCTTGAACAACTTTGCCAACACGATCCAATTCCTCTGCGGAGCAGTGCAGGCCGCTTCGCGTCGAGGCGCCAAGGAGTCAGCGAAGCTGTGTGTGCAGTATCTGGCG